>NZ_BBUX01000023.1:0-77782 GCF_000974725.1 Methylobacterium sp. ME121 | reverse complement strand
CGGCGAGATCGGGGCGCTGGGCGGCGCGATCCTGCCGAACGTCATGGGCCTGTCCAAGCAGTATACCGGCTCGTTCTCGCTGGGCTTCGTCGGCTACGCCGCCTTCACGGCGGTCGTCCTCGGCTGCCTCGCGCTCTGGCAGCGGAAGTGGGTCGGGAGCTGGGTCGGGCCGCGCGGCAAGGCACTCGGCGACCGCGGCCGAGGCCGAGCAGGGCCAGCTGCGGCCCGCGACCGCCTGACCGCCGCCGCAGCGTCTCGTAGCGGCGAACGACCTGTGACGGGGACCCTGGGGTCCCCGTTTTCAGTTGCAGCGCGAACGAGGAATTCGCGTGCCGGATGCAGGTCGGCGGTTGCCTTCCGCCTCGCAACGCGTTTGAATAATGCATTACGAGAAGGTGCCCGGCCGCGACGCCGAGGCGCCCGGCGACCGCTAGAGGCGGCGCCCCATGGGAGGAACGGTCGATGTCGAAGCGCTTCAGCGCCACGAACGGCGTGCTCGGCCTGCTCTGTGTGATGTACTTCATCACCTATCTGGACCGGGTGAACATCGCCACGGCCGGCGCGGAGATCATGCGCGATTTCGGCATGTCGAAGACCGATTTCGGTCTGATCCTGTCGGCCTTCGCCTACCCGTACGCGATCTTCCAGGTGATCGGCGGGTCGGTCGGCGACAAGTTCGGCGCCCGGCGCACGCTGCTCGCCTGCGGGGTGATCTGGGCCTCGGCGACCATCCTGACCGGCATGGTCGGCGGTCTCGTGAGCCTGTTCCTGGCCCGGGTGCTGCTCGGCTTCGGCGAGGGCGCGACCTTCCCGACCGCCACCCGCGCCATGCAGAACTGGACGGCGCCCGGCCGGCGCGGCTTCGCGCAGGGCATCACCCACGCCTTCGCGCGGCTCGGCAACGCGGTGGCGCCCCCGATCGTCGCCTTCCTGATCTACCATTTCGGCTGGCGGACCAGCTTCGTGATCCTCGGCGCGGTGAGCTTCGTCTGGGTCGCGATCTGGTGGCTGTACTTCCGTGACGACCCGTCCGAGCATCCGGCGATCACCAAGGCGGAGCTCGACACGCTGCCGCCGCCCCGCAAGGTCGGCGCGAAGCAGAGCGTGCCGTGGGGCGCCCTGACCCGCCGCATGCTGCCGGTCTCCATCACGTATTTCTGCTACGGCTGGACCCTGTGGCTGTTCCTCGGCTGGCTCCCGAGCTTCTTCAAGGAGAACTACAGCCTCGACCTGAAGAACTCGGCCCTGTTCGCCTCGGGCGTGTTCTTCGCGGGCGTCGTCGGCGACACGGTCGGCGGCATGCTCAGCGACTCGATCCTGCACCGCACCGGCAACGTGAAGCTCGCGCGCCTGTCGGTGATCGTGATCGGCTTCCTCGGGGCCGCCGCCAGCCTCGCCGGCGTGTTCATGACGCGGGACCTGACGCTCGTGGCGCTGCTCCTGTCCTCCGGCTTCTTCTTCGCCGAGCTCGTGATCGGACCGATCTGGTCCGTGCCGATGGATATCGCGCCGAAATATGCCGGGACCGCCAGCGGGCTGATGAACACCGGCTCGGCCGTGGCGGCGATCGTCTCGCCGATCGTCTTCGGCGTCATCGTGGACGCGACCGGGAGCTGGACGCTGCCCTTCGTCGGCTCGATCGGCCTGTGCCTGCTCGGCGCCGCGCTGGCCTTCACCATGCACCCCGAGCGGGAGTTCGTGGATCCCGTCACGCCGCCGGTCGCCCCCGCGGCCACCGTGCCGGCCGGGGAGTAGGGCGCGATGGCGGAAACGATGAAGCGGTCGGGCCCGCTCGCCGGGATGCGGGTGATCGAGCTCGCCCACATCATGGCCGGGCCGGTCTGCGGGTTGATGCTCGCCGACATGGGCGCGGAGGTGATCAAGGTCGAGAAGATGGAGGGCGACGACACCCGTCGCACCGTCCCGCCCGCCCTCGAGGGCGAGAGCGCCGCCTACATGATGATGAACCGCGGCAAGCGCGGCATCAGCCTCGACCTGAAGGATCCGGACGGCGTCGCGGTCCTGCGCCGCCTGCTCAAGGGCGCGGACGCCCTGATCGAGAACTACCGCGGCGGCACGATGGAGCGCCTCGGGATCGGGTACGAGACCCTGAAGGTCGAGTTCCCCGAGCTGGTCTACTGCTCGCTCTCCGGCTTCGGCCGCACCGGTCCCTACGCCGACCGGGCCGGGTTCGACCTCGTGGCGCAGGGCATGAGCGGCCTCATGTCGGTGACCGGGGAGGGCCCCGGGCGACCGCCGATGAAGTGCGGGCCGCCGGTCACCGACATCACCGCCGGCATCCTGGCCGCCATGGGCGTCCTGGCCGCCTACGCGAACCGGCTCCGGACGGGCCGGGGGCAGGCGGTCGACACGTCGCTGTTCGAGGCCGGCATCACCCACACCTACTGGCAGTCGGCCATCGCCATGGCGACCGGGATCGCGCCCGGCCCGATGGGCTCGGCCCATCCGCTGAACGCCCCCTACGAGGCCTTCGAGACCGCCGACGGCTGGATCACCATCGGCGCGGCCAACCAGACCAATTGGCTGCGCCTGCTCAAGGCCATCGGCGCCGACGACCTCGCCGAGGACCCGCGCTTCGCGCTCAACCGCGACCGGATGGCCAACCGGCACGACCTCGCCGCGACCCTCGCGCCGATCTTCCGGGCCCACAGCTCGGCCGAGTGGCTCGCCCGGCTCGAGGCCGGCGGCGTGCCGGCCGGACCGGTCCTCGACGTGAACGCGATGCACCGCGACCCGCAGGCGCTCGCCCGCGAGATGGTGGTCGAGGTGGATCACCCGCGGGTCGGGCGCATGAAGACCCTCGGCCTGCCGGTGAAGTTCTCCGAGACGCCGGGACGCGTGCACGGGCCGGCCCCGTTGCTCGGGGAGCATTCCCGGGCGATCCTGGCCGAGGCCGGGTACGCGCCGGCCGAGATCGACGCGCTGATCGCGCGGGGCGTGGTCCGCGAGACCGCGGCCTGACGCCGCCACCCGGAGACGCCGCGCATGACTGCCAAGCCCGCGACCGACGAGCTGCTGTTCACCACCGACGATGCCGGCATCGCCCGCATCGTCCTGAACCGCCCGCAGGCGCGCAACGCGCTCACCTTCGCGATGTATCAGGGCCTGATCACCTGCTGCGAGGCGATCGCCGGAAATCCGGCGGTCAAGGCGCTGATCATCACCGGCGCGGGCGACAAGGCCTTCGCGGCCGGGACCGACATCGCCCAGTTCCGCGACTTCAGCACCGCCGAGGACGCGCTGGGCTACGAGCGCTTCATGGACAAGGTGCTGGGCTCCCTGGAGCGGCTGCGGGTGCCGACCATCGCGGCGATCGCCGGGGCCTGCACGGGCGGCGGCGCGGCCATCGCGGCAGCCTGCGACCTGCGGATCGCCACCCGCGACGCGCGATTCGGCTTCCCGATCGCCCGCACCCTCGGCAACTGCCTGAGCCAGGGCAACCTCAAGCGCCTCTCCGGCCTGATCGGCCCGGCGCGGGTCAAGGACATCATCTTCACCGCCCGCCTCGTCGGCGCCGAGGAGGCGCTCGGCATCGGGCTCATCGGCGAGATGGTGGACGATCGCGCCGCGCTCACCGAGCGGGTGGACACCCTGGCGCAGCTGCTGGCCAACCACGCGCCGCTGACCATGCAGGCGACCAAGGAAGGGCTGCGGCGCCTCGCCGAGGAGGAGGCTGGCGCCGAGGGCGCCCCGCATCCCGGCGATGACCTGATCCTCATGTGCTACATGAGCCAGGACTTCCGCGAGGGCATGGAGGCCTTCCTCGGCAAGCGCACGCCCAACTGGACCGGGCGCTAGGACCGCTCCCGGTCGTGCCGCGACAGTCCGGAGGGAAGGCGTCTTCGGTAACGAGACAGTGGCGCCATGCCCCCTCTCCCGTGCGGGAGAGGGTTGGGGTGAGGGACGAGAACGTTCAGGATCAAGCGCGCGATCCTGCGTTGACGGCGCGCGCCTCGTCTGGACAGACCTGATCCCTCACCCTGTCCCTCTCCGGCACGGGAGAGGGGACCCGCGCCTCGTGCGGAGCGGCAACGGCGCTGACCACGCCGCTCAGCCCGGCAGCGCGCAGACATCGACCCAGGCGGCGCCGGTGAGCTCGGCCATACGCGCCGGCGCGATCCGCACCGAGCTGTGGGTGCTGCCGGCCGCCGGCACCACCTCGTCGAACGCTCTCAGCGAGACGTCGCAGTAGACCGGCAGCGGCGTCGGCAGGCCGAAGGGGCAGACGCCGCCCACCGGATGGCCGGTCACGGCCTCGACCTCGCCGAGATCGAGCATCCGCACCTTGCCGCCGAAGGCGGCCTTGGCCTTCCGGTTGTCGAGGCGCGCGTCGCCGCGCGTCACCACCAGGGCGACCTGCTCGCCGACGCGGATCGAGAGCGTCTTGGCGATCTGCGCCGGGACGACGCCGTGGCCCTCTGCCGCCTCGGCGACGGTCGCGGTGCTGGTTTCCAGGACGATGACCGCGATGTCGGGCGCCTTCTCGGCGAAGAAGGCGCGCACGGAAGTGAGGCTCATGGTTCGATCCGGAGCTCGAGATCTGCGCGGCGCGGCGCGCGCGCTGCCATAGGCGGCTCCGGGCGCGGCGGCCAGAGCGCCGACGCGGGTGGTAGCTGCGCGGAACGCGGCGCTCGCCCGACCGCGTCTCCTCACGCGGCGGGCCTCTCTCCGGGCGGAGAGGGGCCCGCCGCGCGGACTCGTTGCGCGTCTCGACCTACCGCGTCGTCGTCAGCAGCAGGTCCGGCAGCCACATCGCGATGCCCGGCACGAGGCACAGGATCAGGATCGCCACCGCCATCAGGATCACGAAGGGCAAGGTGCCCCAGATGATGTCCGAGAGCGGGATGTCGGGGGCGATGTTCTTGATGACGAAGATGTTCAGGCCCACCGGCGGGTGGATCAGGCCCATCTCCATGGTGATGGTCATCACAACGCCGAACCAGACGAGGTCGAAACCGGCGGCCTTGAGCGGTGGCAGGATGATCGGCGCCGTCATCAGGATGATCGAGACCGGCGGCAGGAAGAAGCCGAGCGCGATCACCAGCGCCAGGATGGTCACGAGCAGTACCCAGGGAGAGAGCTGCATCGCGACGATCGCGGCGGCGGCCGATTGCGAGATGTGCAGGTAGCTCATCACGTAGGCGTAGAGGAGCGACATGCCGATGATCAGCATCAGCATGGTCGATTCCCGCAGCGTCGCCGTCAGAATCGGCGTGACGTCGCGGAAGCGCCAGACGCCGTAGATCGCGGCGATCAGCGCCAGGGCCATCAGCCCGCCGAGGCCCGCGGTCTCGGACGGCGTGGCGTAGCCGCCGTAGAGCGCCACCATCACGCCGGTGAGCAGGACCACGAAGGGCAGGACCCGCGGCAGCGTCGAGAACCGCTGCGCCATGCTGTACTGCTCGTCGGCCAGGATCGGCGAGGCCGGCCCGCCGCGCTCCAGGGCCTCCTTGGCGGCGGCGTACTCGGAGCGGAACCGCACCATCGACCACGCGGCGAACAGGCCCACCAGCAGGAGACCCGGCCCGATGCCCGCGAGGAACAGGCGCCCGAGCGACTGCTCGGCCGCGACCGCGTACAGGATCATGGTGATCGAGGGCGGCAGCAGGATGCCGAGCGTGCCGCCCGCCGCGATGATCCCGGCCGCGAAGCCCGGCGAGTAGCCGCGCTTGCGCATCTCCGGGATGCCGGCCGAGCCGATCGCCGAGCAGGTGGCCGGGCTGGAGCCCGCCATGGCGGCGAACAGCGCGCAGGCGAAGACGTTGGCGATGCCCAGGCCGCCCGGGATGCGGTGCATCCAGGCATGCATGGCCGTGTAGAGATCCTGACCGGCCTTGGACCGGCCGATGGCAGCGCCCTTCAGGATGAAGAGCGGGATCGACAGCAGGGTGATCGAGGCCATCTCCTCGTAGACGTTCTGCGCCACCGTATCGAGGGAGGCGCCGGGCATGAACGCCACCATGAAGGCGAGCGCCACGAAGCCCAGCGCGAAGGCGATGGGGATGCCCGAGAGCATCGCCCCGAGGGTCGCGCCCGCGTACAGGAAGCCGATCGCGGCCGTGCTCATCGTTCAACCTTCGCGGAAACGGTCTGACCCAGCGGATCCGGTCCTCGGGGCGCGACCTCGGCCGCCCCGTGCATGTCGCGATTGACGTCGGCCCCGAGCCCGATCTTGGGCTGCGCCCATCCGGCGGCCCGCGGCCCGTAGGCGAGGGCCTCCGCGATCTGCAGGACGAACTGGAGGCACAGCAGGCTCATGCCGACGGACATGAGCGTGTAAGGGATCCACAGCGGCGGCCCCCAGGTCGATTGCGAGACCTGTCCGTCGACCCAGGCCTCGTGATCGAGGGACCAGCTCTTCCAC
Organism: Methylobacterium sp. ME121; assembly: GCF_000974725.1. NCBI lineage: Bacteria > Pseudomonadati > Pseudomonadota > Alphaproteobacteria > Hyphomicrobiales > Methylobacteriaceae > Methylobacterium > Methylobacterium sp. ME121. Next base: position 71,397 of record NZ_BBUX01000023.1, on the reverse strand, counting down.
GCGAAGAACAGGCAGAAGGCGAGGCTGACCAGGTCGGCCAGGAGGAGCCGCACCCGGTTCGCGGCCGGCGGGAGGAGACCGGTCAACGCCTCGATCGCCACGTGCCCCCGCTTGGCCTGGACGCCGGCCGCCGACAGGAAGGTGGCCCCGATGATCAGGAACACCGCCATCTCGTCCTGCCACTCCGTCGGCTCCTTCAGGAGGTAGCGGACGACGACGCTATGGGTGAGCACGAGGCAGGCCGCCACGAGGCAGAGACCGCCCAGGGCCAGGATCACCCTGTTCAGGAGGCGCATGCCCCGGTCGAAGGCGCCGAGGAGGCCCGGCAGGCGCGGCTCTTCGGCCCCGCGCGCCTCCGGAGCGGCCGTGGCCGCGTCGAAGCCGTGGCTCACGCGACCTGCTCCGCGAGCTTCAGCAGCTCCGCGCAGTTCGCGTTCTTGGCGGCGTAATCCTTCCAGGCGGTGTTGCGGGCGAGATCCCGCCACTGGCCGAGGGATTTCTCGTCGACCTGGACGACTTTGGCGCCGGCCTTGGCGAAGATCTCCTCGACCCGGGTGTCGTCCTCCTTCGCGCCGGACTGACCGAAGGCTTCGAGCTCCGTGCCGACCGCCATGATCAGGTCCTGCTGCTCCTTCGGCAGGCCCGAGAACACGATCTTGGACATCATGATCGGCTCGAGCATGAACCAGTAGGAGCGCTCGCGCCCCGAGGTCAGCGCCTTGGACAGCTCCTCCAGGCGGAAGGAGATCAGGCTCGTGGAGGAGGTGATCACCGCGTCGCAGGCGCCGGTCTGCATCGCCGCGTAGGACTCGTTCGACGGGATCGAGAGGGTGGCCGCGCCGGCCTCCTTCATCATCATGTCCATCTCGCGCGAGCCGCCGCGGACCTTCATGCCCTTGGCGTCGGCCGGCGCCACGAGGGCGCGCTCCCGGCTCGCGACGCCGCCGGCCTGCCAGACCCAGGAGACCAGGATGATGCCCTTCGCGTCCAGAATCTCGGTGAGCTTGCGGCCGACCGGAGCCGCCTTCCACGCCACCGCCTGGGCGTAGGACGTCACCAGGGCGGGCATCAGGCCGATGTTGAGCTCCGGGATCTCGCCACCCGCGTACGGGCTCGGGTAGAGCGACATGTCGAGCGCGCCCTTGCGCATGGCGCCGAACTGGGCGTTCGTCTTCATCAGCGAGGAGCCCGGGTAGACCTGGACGTCCAGGGCGCCCTTCGAGCGCTCGCCGACCATCTTGGCGAACTTCCGGCACATGCGGTCGCGGAAATCGCCCTCGTCGATCGTGCCGCCGGGAAACTGGTGGGACAGCTTCAGCGTCGTGGCCGCCTGGGCGCTGTTCAGGCCGAACCGCAGGATGGCCGGTGCCGCGAGCGTGGCCGCGATCAGCGAGCGACGAGTGGGCGTCATGAAGCTCTCCCGCACCGCAAACAACGCGGCGTACTTTTGTGCGCCGCAATAGTGCGGCGCTTCGTTGTATGCATGGAAAACCGGCTTGTATATTTTGTCAATGCTCCAGCATAATGTTCGCGTGCGTCGAACATCCGCCGGCCTCAACGGGCGGGGCGTCGCGCGGCCCGATCATCGGGGAGGAACCGGGAGCATGAGCCACGCGCAGCGGCTGAGGCAGCGTATCGAGGACGAGATCGTCTCGGGCGAGCTCGCCCTGGGGTCGCGGCTCGACGAGAACCAGCTCGCGGCCCGTTTCGGGGTCTCGCGCACGCCGATCCGCGAGGCGCTGCTGCAGCTCGCCGTCACCGGGCTCGTGCAGACGAAGCCCCGGCGCGGCGCGATCGTCAGCGCCCCCGAGCCGCACCTGCTGCTCGCCATGTTCGAGACGATGGCGGAGATCGAGGCGGCGTGCGGCCGCCTCGCGGCGCGCCGCCTCGTCGCCGAGGACGCCGCCGCGCTGCGCGCCGCGCTGGAGGGCTGCCGCGCCGCCCTGGCGACCGAGGACACCGAGGCCTACTACGCCGAGAACTACGTGTTCCACACGGTAGTGTACCGCGCGAGCCGGAACGCGTTCCTGGCGGAGCAGGCGCTGTCGCTCCATCGCCGTCTCGCCCCGTACCGGCGGCTGCAGCTGCGCGTGCGCCAGCGCCTGCCGCAATCGCTGGCCGAGCACGAGGCGATCGTCGCCGCGATCATCGCGGGCGACGAGGCCGGCGCCGCGGACGTCCTCCGCAGCCACGTGATCGTCCAGGGCGACCGCTTCACCGATCTCGTGGCGGGTTTGCGGGCGCCGAGCGCCGCCTGAGCGGAGCAGCCGCAGCCGCGAGGCCGGTGCGGGCGGCCCGTCCGATCCGAAGCGGGTCCGAAGGCCACGCTTTCATCGCGTCCTAACCCTGCGCGCAGGTCGGACTGCGTAGGTGTTCCGCCTGACTCGACCGTAAGTTGCAGTACCGGCATTGTTCGCCCGAACCGGGGACAGATCATGCTGAAGGACGTCGTCAGGAGCGCGGGCCGCCGGGCGGGAGTGGATATCTTCCGGGCGAGCCGGGAGGCGTTCCGCTGGAGCCACACGGTCCACGACTACTACCCCGTCGTGCCGTCGTCGCGCTGGACGCGGGGCCGGGCGCCGCACGGCCAGCTCAAGGCGGTGCTCGGCCGGTCCCACGCCGCCTACGATCGCTTCCTCACCGAACTCGAGGCGCAGGCGGACCTGCTGCACAGCGTCCCGCACGACGCCCCAATGGCCGGCGCCGCGACACCCCACTGGAACAACACGTGGTTCACCGCCCTCGACGGCGCCGCGCTGATGACGATGCTGGCCTGGAAGCGCCCCGCGCGATTCTTCGAGATCGGCTCCGGCTGCTCCACCTGCTTCGCGCGGCACGCGATCGATACCCTGACGTTGCCGACGCGGATCACCTCCATCGATCCGATGCCGCGCCGCGAGATCGACGCCCTCTGCGACTGGACCGTGCGCAGCCCGCTCGAAGCCTGCGACCTGAAGATCTTCGAGGAACTGAAGGCCGGCGACATCCTGTTCTTCGACGGATCGCACCGCTCCTTCGCCAATTCGGACGTGACCGTGTTCTTCTTCGAGGTCATGCCGCGCCTCGCGCCGGGCGTGATCGTGCAGATCCACGACATCTTCATCCCGGACGACTACCCGTCCGCGTGGAACTGCCGGCTGTACAACGAGCAGTACCTGCTCGCGGCGATGCTGCTGTGCGGCGCGCCGCCGTTCCGGGTAACCGTGCCGGTGATGTACATCTGCCAGGACCCTGCCATGAGCGCCCGGGTCAGGACGGTGTTCGCCGCCCGCGGCGCCGGCCCCGACATCCCGTTCCTCTACGCGAACGATTCGCGCACGCCGGGCGCGTCGTTCTGGTTCGAGATGACCGGGATGCCCGGCTGATCGCGCGCCTCCTCGATGGCGCCGGCCGCCCGCCGCGATTGAGGCGTTCAGGCCGTCTCGGCGGCACCGTAATTGGCGGCGATCACCGACTTCTTCCCGCGGATGTGCTCGCGCATCAGCACGGCCAGGGCGGCACCGTCGCGGGCGCGCAGCAGCGCGATCATCCGCTCGTGCTCGGAGACCGCGCGGGCCCACTGCTCCGGGGTCTGGTGGGCGGAGTAGCGCGAGCGCTGGATCCGGCCCGACAGGCTCTCGTAGATGTTGGCGAGGATCGTGTTGCGGCTCGCCGCCATGATCCCCTCGTGGATCCGGCGGTTGTGGCTGAAGTAGCCGGCCTCGTCGCCGGCCTTCCAGGCCTCGACCATCGCGTCGTGATCGACCACCAGGGCGTCGATGTCGGCGTCGGTGATCGTCCGGCAGGCGAGGTCGCCGGCCGTCGCCTCGAGGCCGGCGATCACCTCCATCATCTCCTCGAGCTCGCCGTCCGAGATGCTGGCGACGCGGGCCCCGCGGTTCGGGAGCAGCTCGAGGAGACCTTCTGTCGCCAGGATCTTGATCGCCTCGCGGAGCGGGGTCCGCGAGATCCCGAAGCGCTCGGTCAGCTCGCCCTCGTTGATCCGCGCCTTCGGCTCCATCTCGCCGGACCGGATCAGCTCGCGCATGCGCTCGGCGACCTCGTCGTGGAGGTAGCGGCGGCTGATTCCGATCCCAGGCTCGATTTTGTTCATGGTCCCCCGACACACGTCAGGTCAGTGCGACCTGTGGTCTATGTGTAGGTGCCCGGCAATGGAGTGTCGAGGCGCGAGGGCCCGATCCAACACGCGAGCCACATGTTCCGCCCGGAGACCCAGCCCGTCGTGGATCTGATGGCGGCAGCTCGTCCCGTCGGCGACCACGAGATCGTCGGGCCCGGCGGCGCGCAGGGCGGGGAACAGCGACAGCTCCGCCATCGCGAAGGACGTCTCGATCGATTCCGGCCGGTAGCCGAAGGCGCCCGCCATCCCGCAGCAACTCGATTCGATGACCCGCAGGTTGAGCCCCGGGACCGCCCGGAGCACCGTCTCGACCGAGCCCATCGCGCCGAAGGATTTCTGGTGGCAGTGCCCGTGCAGATGCGCGACGCGGCCGCCCTGGTCGGCGAACGGCAGCGCGATCCGGCCCACCGTCAGGTCGGTCGCCAGCAACTCCTCGAACAGGAACGACCGCTCGGCCAGCAGCGCCGAGTCCGCGCCCGGCAGCAGCGCTGCGAACTCGTCCCGGAAGGTGAGCAGGCAGGACGGTTCCAGGCCGACCACGCGGGCGCCCGCGCGGAGGAACGGCAGCAGCGCGTCGACGGTGCGGCGCGCCTCCTGGCGCGCCCGGTCGGTCTGGCCGGCGGAGAGCCAGGTCCGGCCGCAGCAGAGGGGACGCCGGCCGCGGGACGGGTAGATCCGGTGCAGCCGGTAGCCCGCGGCCCGCAGCACGCGCTCGGCCGCCTCGAGGTTCTCCCGCTCGAAGGCGCGGTTGAAGGTGTCGCCGAACAGGATCACGTCGCGGTAATCCCCGACGACGTCCTGCGCGTGGGCGGGCTCGCCCTGCTCGCTCCAGGGCCGGCGCCAGCGCGGCAGCGAGCGCTTGGCCGAGAGGCCGGCGAGTCGCTCCGACAGGGCGGCGAGGGCCGGGTATCGGTCCCGCAGATTGAGGAGCGGCGCCAGCTTCGCGGCGGCCCCGGCATAGAGCGGCATCGCCGCGATGAGGCGCTCCCGCAGGGGAAGCCCGTGGCGGGCGTGGTAGTGGTGCAGGAACTCGATCTTCATCTTGGCCATGTCGACGCCGGTCGGGCACTCGCGGCGGCAGGCCTTGCAGGACACGCAGAGATCGAGGGTGCGCTTCATCTCCGGGCTGGTGAAGGCGTCCTTTCCGAGCTGGCCCGAGATGGCGAGCCGCAGCGAATTGGCCCGCCCGCGGGTCAGGTGCTGCTCCTCCCCGGTGGCCCGGTAGGAGGGGCACATCGCGCCGCCGGCGAGCTTCCGGCAGGTGCCGTTGTTGTTGCACATCTCGACGGCGGAGCCGAAGCCGCCCCAGTCCGACCAGTCCAGAGCGGTCTTCATCGGGGCCGAGACCGTGTAGTCCGGCTTGAACCGGAACAGGCTGCGATCGTCGAATTTCGGCGCCCGCACGATCTTGCCGGGGTTGAGTCGGTTGTCCGGGTCGAACGCGTCCTTCACGGTCTCGAAGGCGCGGGTGAGGGTCGCGCCGAAGAGCGGCTCCACGAATTCCGAGCGCGAGATGCCGTCGCCGTGCTCGCCGGAATACGAACCCTTGTAGCGACGCACCAGCTCGGAGGTCTCCTCCGCGATCGCCCGCATCCGCCGGACATCGCCGGCGTCCTTCATGTCGAGGATCGGGCGGACATGCAGGCAACCGACCGAGGCGTGGGCGTACCACGTGCCGCGGGTGCCGTTCTTGGTGAAGACCTCCGTCACCGCGTCCGTGTAGTCGGCGAGGTGCTCCAGCGGGACGGCGCAGTCCTCGATGAAGGAGACCGGCTTGGCGTCCCCCTTCATCGACATCATGATGTTGAGGCAGGCCTCGCGGACCTCCCAGACCGATCTCTGGCGGGCGGGCTCGACCACCTCCACGACGGCGTCCGGAAAGCCGTGATCGGCCATGCAGGCGTCGAGTCGCTCCAGGTCGCGCCGGAGGGTCGCGAGGTCGTCTCCGGCGAACTCGGTCAGGAGCAGGCAGTTCGGCTTGCCTTTGGTGATGTCGGCGAGCGTCGTGCGGAACAGCGGGATGTCGGCGCCGAGCACGAGGACGTTGTTGTCGACGAGCTCGACCGCCACCGGATCCAGGCCGACGATGTGCCGCGTCGTCTCCATGGCGGCCCGGAAGGACGGGAAGTGGCACACGCCCATCACCCGGTGCGTCGGCAGGCGCGAGAGCTTCAGCGTCACCGCGGTGGTCGCGGCCAGCGTGCCCTCGGAACCGACGAGCAGGTGCGCGAGGTTCGGCTGGGCCTCGATCAGCGCATCGAGGTTGTAGCCGCCGACACGGCGCTGAACCTTGGGGTAGCGCGCCTCGATCTCGGCGCGGTGGTCCTCGGCGAGGCCGCGCATCCGCGCGGCCAGCGCCGCGGCCCGATCCGATCCGTTCACGCCCGGATGAGCGTTGCCGGTCAGGCCGAAGCCGAAGGCCTCACCGTCGTGGAGCAGCGCCTCGATCGCCAGAACGTTGTCGCTCATCTTGCCGTAGCGCAGGGAGCGGGCCCCGCAAGAATTGTTGCCCGCCATGCCGCCGATGGTGCAGCGGGTCGCCGTCGAGGGCTCGACCGGGAAGAACCAGCCGTCGGCCTTCACCCGGGTGTTCAGGCGCTCCAGCACCATGCCGGGCTCGACCGTGATCGTGCCGGCCTCCGCGTCGTAGGCCAGGACGCCGTTGAAGTACCGCGAGCAGTCGACCACGAGCCCCGACCCGATCGGCTGGCCGTTCTGCGAGGTGCCGCCGCCGCGCAGGATCACCGGCGCGCCGTGCTCGGCGGCGATGCGCAGGGTCGCGGCGATGTCGGCGGCGGAGCGTGGCAGCACCACACCGGCCGGCATGATCTGGTAGATCGACGCGTCGGTACTGTAGCGCCCGCGGGTGAACGCGTCGAAGCGCGCCTCACCCTGGAGCTGCTCCGCCAGCCTGCGCGGCAATCCGGCATCCAGCCGCGCCGCGGCACGCGGCGTCGGGGCATGCGCCCTCGCTTCCGTCACGATCGATCCCTCCCGGGATGGGACGCGCCCACCCGCCGGGAAATGTATTCAAAATTCACTGCGGAGCAAACCGGCCGCGGCGTCGCGCCGGGAGGTCTGCCGGCGCCCTGCGCGGCGGCCTGCCCCGAAGGACGCCGCGATCGTCGCCCGGCGCGCGGCGTTTTTCAATTCCGCGGCGACCCGGCGCGTCCGGCGCCGCGTCCGCCGAACCGATCGCGATTCGGAAACGGCCTCAGTGGTTGTCCCGCGGGACCCCGGAGGCCTGCGCGACCTTCTGGAACTTCACCGCCCCCTTCATCACCATGCCCTGGTCGAGCTGATCGACCTGATCGCGGTAGATCTCCTGCCAGGGCGTCTGAGTCGCCGGGTAGGGATAGCCGCCGCGCGCCGCCAGATCCGCGCGCCGGCGGGCGAGTTCCTCCGCCGGCAGCAGGATGTCGGCGCTCCGGCGGTTGAGGTCGATGCGGATGCGGTCGCCGGTCTGCAGCAGCGCAAGCCCGCCCCCTGCGGCCGCCTCGGGTGAGGCGTTCAGGATTGCGGGCGTTCCGGAGGTGCCGGATTGCCGGCCGTCGCCGATGCAGGGCAGGGAGGTGACGCCGCGCCGGATCAGGGCGCCGGGCGGCTGCATGTTCACCACCTCGGCGGCCCCCGGATAGCCGATCGGACCGGCCCCGCGCATGATCAGGATGGTGGTCTCGTCGATGTCGAGCGCCGGGTCGTCGATCCGCGTGTGGTAATCCTCCGGACCGTCGAACACCATGACGCGGCCCTCGAAGGCCATCGGGTCGTTCGGATTGCGCAGGTAGCGGGCTGCGAATTCCTCGGAGATCACGCAGGTCTTCATGATCGCGGAGTCGAACAGCGTCCCCTTGAGGTTCAGGAAGCCCGCGCGCTCCATCAGCGGCGCGTCGTAGGCGCGGATCACGTCGCGATTCCAGCTGTGCCGTCCGCGGTAATTCTCGCCGACGGTCCGGCCGTTGCAGGTCAGGGCGCCCTCGTGGACCTTCCCGGCCTCGATCAGCTCGGCGAAGACCGCCGGGAGGCCGCCCGCGCGGAAATACTCCTCGCCGAGCCAGCGGCCGGCAGGCTGCATGTCCACCAGGAGCGGGATCTCGAACCCGACCCGTTCCCAGTCGTCGCAGCTCAGCGGCACGCCGATATGCTTGGCGATGGCGTTGATGTGGATCGGCGCGTTGGTCGACCCGCCGATCGCGGCGTTGGCCACGATGGCGTTCTCGAAGGCCTCGCGGGTGAGGATGTCGGACGGCTTCAGGTCCTCCCAGACCATCTCGACGATCCGCTGCCCAGTGGCGTAGGCGGCCTGGCCGCGCTCGCGGTACGGCGCCGGGATCGCCGCCGAGCCGGGCAGGGCGAGCCCGAGCGCCTCGGCGAGGGCGTTCATCGTCGAGGCGGTGCCCATGGTGTTGCAATGGCCGGTCGAGGGTGCCGACGACCCGACGATGTCCATGAACTGCTGGAAGTCGATGTCGCCCGCCGCGTGCCGCTCGCGCGCCTTCCAGACGATCGTGCCCGAGCCGGTCAGCTCCTTGTGGAAGTAGCCGTTGAGCATCGGCCCGACATTCAGCGAGATCGCCGGGATGTTGACCGTCGCCGCCGCCATCAGGCACGCCGGCATGGTCTTGTCGCATCCGGTCAGCAGCACGACCCCGTCGAGCGGGTAGCCGTACAGAACCTCCACCAGGGACAGGTAGGCGAGGTTGCGGTCGAGCGACGCGGTCGGCCGCTTCCCCGTCTCCTGGATCGGGTGACAGGGGAACTCGAAGGCGACGCCGCCGGCCGCCGTGATCCCCTCCCGCACCCGCTTGGCGAGCTCGATGTGGTGGCGGTTACAGGGTGAGAGGTCGGAACCCGTCTGGGCGATGCCGATCAGGGGCTTGCCCGACCGCAGCTCCTCCGGCGTCAGGCCGTAATTGAGGTAGCGCTCCAGGTAGAGGGCGGTCATGCCCGGGTTGTGGGGGTTGTCGAACCAGGCCTTCGAGCGCAGGTCGGCGGGCGTGATCCGGCGTTTGTCGCTCATGGTCGCTTCCTCGCATCCTGGGGCCGGCGCTGGCGATCCGGCTTCTGTGTTCCGCTGCCGCCGCGGGCATCGCGACATCGGTCGCGGCGCCGCGGGCTCGATCTTGCAATACTCCGGCGGGTAATCAGCCGCAGCACCGTCGACGCTGGATTGATTTCAGGACAGCATCCGCGTGTCACCGTCGATGGAGATGGCCTGCCCCGAGATCGTCCGGCCGCGCGGCGAGCAGAGCAGCAGGATCTGGTCGGCGAGCTGCCGCGCCGTGACGTATTCCTTCACCGACACGAACGAGAACGCCCGCGCCTCCATGTCGGCGAAGCTCGTGCCCTGCTGCTGGGCCTTCGATTCGAGCACCCGGCGCTGGCGATCCCCGGCGACGAGACCCGGCAGGATCGCGTTCACCCGGATCCCCGCGCCGCCGAGCTCGATCGCCAGGGACTTGGTGAAGCCGATCACTCCCCATTTGGCGGCCGCGTACGGACTGCGCAGGGCGAATCCGAACTTGCCCGCGGCCGAGGAGAGGTTGACGATCGAGGCGTTGGCACTCTGGCGGAGGTGCGGCACCGCCAGCCGCGCGCAGTTGAATTGGCTGGTCAGGCAGACCGTGAGGCAGCGGTCCCAGTCCTCGGGGGCGATCTCCTCGACCCGGCCGGTCGGGCCGGCGATCCCGGCATTGTTGACCAGCACGTCGAGGCCCCCGAGGAACTCGATTGCCTGGTCCATCATCGCGGCGACGGCGTCGCGGTCGGCGACGTCGGTGCGGCTGCGCCCGACGGTGTCGGGCAGTGCGGCCAGGGCCTCAGCGTCGATATCGCAGGCGAAGACGCGCGCGCCTTCCTCCACGAACGCGTCGACGATCCCGCGGCCGATCCCGGCAGCGCCCGCCGTCACCACGACGCGCAGGCCGGCAATTCCCAGATCCATGGTCAGTCCTCTCCCTGAACGTCCCGCAGGCCGCCGCGGGTCAAGATGAACTCCGCGGCCTCCCGGATGTCGGCCGCGATCGCGGCCGCGGCCGCCGCGCCGTCCCGAGCCTCGATGGCCGCCACGGCCTCGGCGTGCCGCCGGAGCGCGAAGCCCTGGAGCAGGCGTTCCGGATGGGCGCGCAAATCCAGGTTGATCACTGGACCCGCCTTCAACCAGAGGCGGGCGATGATCTCCTGCAGGGGGCCGAGCCCGCAGGCGCCGTAGATCGCGAAATGCAGGTCGCGGTTGAGCTGAACGGCCCGCGCCCTGTCGGGCTCCGGCGCCTCGGCCTCGGCCCGGAAGGCCGCCTCGGCGCGCCGGATCGCCGCGAGCTCGGCCGCCGTCCGACGCTCGGCGGCCCGCGCCACAGCGATGCCCTCGACCGCGATGCGTGTCTCGACAAGGGCGCGGAAAGCCGGGGCCCCCATGACCGGTACCCGGATCACCCGATTCGGCGCCACTTCCAGCACGCCGTCCGCGGCGAGCCGGCTCACCGCCTCGCGCACCGGCATGACCGAGACGCCGAGGGCCGCCGCGCTCTGGCGCAGGGACAGCCGGTCGCCCGGCGCCAGCCGCCCCGAGGCGAGGAGGTCCGACAGGGCCTCGTAGACGGTATCGGACAGGGTCCGCCGCGCGAGCTGGGGCAGTTCGGCGAGGGCCAGGGTGGAATTCATGTGCCGACACTAGACGGATCCGGCACTATCGCGCTAGTGATCTGTGATCACAGTTCGGGTGAGGGCCGTCAGAGCCCGCCGCAACAACCCGGCTGGAGGACACGCACGGGAGCGGAACGATGACGGACCGGTACGGGGATCCCCTTTCTCGCCGCAGCCTTCTGCGCGCCGGCGGCGCGGCGCTCCTCGCGCCGGCCGTCGCGAGCCCGGCGCTCTCTCAGGGACAGTCGGAGGTGATCCGGATCGGCCATCTGACGCCGCGCACGGGCTTCCTCGGCCCGCTCGGGGAGTTCGCCGTGCAGGCGGCCCAGCTCGCGGTGGAGGAGATCAACGCCGCCGGCGGCATCGCGGGCCGGAAGGTCGAGCTGCTCTCGGAGGACAGCGTCAATCCGCAGACCGCCTCGGCCAAGGCCGAGCGCATGGTCCAGCGCGACCGCGTGGCCTGCCTCGTCGGCGAGATCAACTCGGCCTCCGCGCTGGCGATCAGCCAGGTCGCCCAGCGGGAGAAAATCCTGTTCATCAACACCGGCGCCAACTCGGACGCGCTGCGCGGCTCCGACTGCAAGCGCTTCATGTTCCACGTCGAGTCGCAGAACACCATGATGGTGCGCGCCTGCGGGCGGGCGCTGCTCGACCGGGGCCTGATCAAGGGCCGCAAGGTCTACGCGCTCACGGCCGACTACGCCTTCGGCCACGATCTCCTGAAGCAGGCGAAGAAGTACTTCGCGGCCAACGACGCCACCCTCGTGGGCGAGGACCTGATCCCCACCGAGCTGACCGACTTCTCGCCGTTCCTGCTGAAGCTCCGTCAGGCCAAGCCGGACCTCGTGATCTGCAACCTCGCGGGCGCGCAGATCACCAACTTCCTCAAGCAGTACAGCGAGTTCGGCCTGCCGTTCCCGGTCGCCGGATTCGGCTTCGACACGGCGCTCGCCTGGGGCGCCGGGCCGGGCAACTTCCTCGGTACGTGGCCGGTGATCTGGCATCACCAGATCGACTCGCCCTCGGCCAAGAAGTTCGTCGCCGCCTTCAAGGCCAAGTACAAGAAGCCGCCGGAGAACCAGGGCTGGGGCGACTACACCGCGATGAAGATCGTCGCGCAATCCATGAACGAGCTGAAATCGACCGAGTCGATCAAGGTCGTGGAGCACCTCGAATCGGGCGCCAAGTTCGACATCGCGAAGGTCCGCGAGGGCTATTTCCGCCCCTGGGACCACGAGCTGATGCAGGAGATGTTCGCGATCACCGCCCTGCCGGCGGATCAGGTCAAGAACCCTTTCGACATCTTCACCTCGACCGGCCCGCTGCCCGGCCCCGGCGAGAGCCTGGAAGTGCTCGCCACCACCCGCGACGAGAACGCCTGCACCTTCCCGGCGTGAGGCGGCCATGCAGCTCGTCTTCATCCTGGAGCAGGTGCTCAACGGCCTGCTGATCGGCGTGCAGTACCTGCTGATCGCGCTGGGCCTGTCGCTGATCTTCAGCCTGGGCGGGATCGTGAACCTCGCCCACGGCGCCTTCTACGCGATCGGCGCCTACATGACCGTGCTGCTGACGCCGACCATCGGCTTCGGCGGCGCCCTCGTCGCCTCGCCGCTGGCGGTGGCGGTGCTCGGCCTGCTGATCGAGCGGTTCCTGCTGCGGCGCTTCTACCGCGGCGACCCGACGCTCGGCCTCCTCCTCACCTTCGGGCTCGCCATGGTGGCCGAGCAGGCGCTGCGCATGGCCTTCGGGGCGGCGCCGGTGCCGTTCGGGATCCCGCCGTGGCTGCGCGGGCAGGTCTTCATCGGCGACCTGATCTACTCGCGCTACCGGCTCTCGATCCTCGTGGTGGCCCTCGCCTGCGTCGCCGGCCTGTGGCTGCTGCTCACGCGGACCAGCTTCGGGCGCGTGGTCCGGGCCGGCGTGCAGAACCCCGACATGGTCGCGGCGCTGGGCATCTCGCTCCGGCCCTACATGACGGCGGTGGTGACGATCGCGGTGGGGCTCGCGGCGCTGGCCGGGACCATGATGGCGCCGGTCACGGGCGTGCAGCCCGCCATGGGCGCCGAGATCCTGACCTTCGCCTTCGTGGTGGTGGTGATCGGCGGTCTCGGCTCCTTCTGGGGCGTGGTGCTGGCCGCGCTGATCGTCGGCGTGGTCCGGGGCCTCACCGCCTACGCCTACCCGCCGGCCACCGAGGCCGCCGTCTACGCCCTCATGGTGCTCGTCCTGCTGCTGCGCCCGCGCGGCCTGTTCGGCGAGCACATCGCGCGGTTCGAATGAGCGGAGAGCGTCCCATGTCCGGAACCGCCGAGCCGCTGCCGCTCGCCCTGCCGCCGCGCGGCCTGATCCTGCGCGAGAGCCGCCAGCTCTGGGCCGCACTCGCCGCGCTGATCGTCCTGCCATTCGCCCTCGACGCGATCGGCCTGACGCTGATCACCGCCACCGACGTGGTGATTTTCGCCCTGGCGGTGCTGGGACTCAACATCCTGGTCGGCTGGACCGGGCTCACCTCGTTCGGCCACGGGGCGTGGTTCGGGATCGGCGCCTACGCGGTGGCGATCCTGCAGACACGGCTCTTTCCCGGCGACATGGCGCTGCCGCTCCTCGGCGCCCTGGCGATCACCGGATGCGCGGCCCTGGCCGCCGGCGGCCTGATCCTGCGGCGGCGCGGCGTCTACTTCTCGCTCCTGACGCTCGCCTTCACGGCGATGCTCTACGCCATCGCGTTCCGGTGGACCGACCTCACCGGCGGCGAGAACGGCATCGGGAACCTGCACCGCTGGGCGGCGCTGCAGGAGCCCGGCGCCTACTACGCCGCGGTGTCCGGCATCGCCTTCGCGGTGCTGGTCGCCCTGTGGCGCTTCCGCCGGTCGCCGATGGGCACCGTGCTGGTGGCGATCCGCGAGAACGAGCAGCGCGCCGGCTTCCTCGGCTACGCCACCAACCGCTACAAGCTCGCCGCCTTCGTGATCTCGGCGACGATCACCGGGCTGGCGGGCGCGCTCGCCGCCTACAGCCACCGCTTCACCTCGGCCGACCCGATCTCCATCGCCTTCTCGGGCGAGCTGCTCGCCATGGTGGTGATCGGCGGGATGCGCTCGTTCCTCGGGCCGGCGCTCGGCGCGCTGTTCTACATCCTGTTCCGCGAGTTCCTGTCGATCTACACCGCCGACTGGCTTCTGTACTTCGGCCTGCTGTTCGTCGCCTTCATCGAGTTCTCGCCGGACGGCCTGGTCGGCATCTTTGCGCGCCTCATGAAGCCGTTCCGGCGCGTCCCGTCCGAGGGTGCGGCCATGTCGGCCCGTCGCACCGGCGCCTCGGGCCGCGTCCCGGCCCGCTTCATCGCGGAGGGGCGCGGCGACGGCCCGGTTCTGGTCGCCGACGACATCCGGAAGAGTTTCGGGCCCGTGAAGGCGGTGCGCGGCGTGTCCTTCGCGGTCGCCGACCGGACGCTCCACGCCCTGATCGGACCGAACGGCGCCGGCAAGACGACCGCCTTCAACCTGCTCTCGGGGATGTTCCGGCCGAGCGGCGGCAGCATCCGCCTCGACGGAAGCGAGATCGCCGGCCTGGAGCCGCACGCCATCACCCGGGCCGGGATCGGCCGCTCGTTCCAGATCACCAACCTGTTCCCGGGCCTCTCCGTGGAGGAGAACGTCCGCCTCGCGGTGCAGGCCCGGCACGCCGCGCATTTCAGCCCCTGGCGAGACGCGCTGGCCGTCCGCGAGATCGCCGACGACACCGCCGAGCTGCTGCGCTGGACCGGCCTGTCCGGCATCGAGCGGGCCGAGGCCGGCAGCCTGTCCTACGGCGGGCAGCGGCTCCTCGACATGGGTCTGGCGCTGGCCACGCGGCCGCGCGTCCTGCTCCTCGACGAGCCGCTCGCGGGCCTCGCGGCCGCCGAGCGCGAGCGCGTCGGCGATCTCATCAAGGCGCTGTCGGCCGACATTCCGGTGCTCCTCGTCGAGCACGACATCGACCGCGTCTTCCGCCTCGCCGACCGGGTGACCGTGATGGCCGACGGCGCCGTACTGGTCGACGGCTCGGTCGCGGACGCCCGGGACGACGACCGGGTGCAGGCGGTCTATCTCGGCTCGGGCACGGCGGCGATCGCCGCGAAGCCGCGCGCCAGCGCCGCGGAGGCCGAGACGCTGCTCGCCATGGAGGGCGTCGACACCTTCTACGGCAAGTCGCACATCCTCAACGGAGTGAATCTCGCGGTCCGCCGGGGCGAGGTCGTGGCGCTCCTCGGACGCAACGGCGCCGGCAAGTCGACCCTGCTCAAGACGCTGATCGGCACCGCGCCGCCGGCCGCCGGCCGGATCGTGCTCGGCGGCAAGGACATCGCCGGTCTGTCGCCCGACCGGATCGCCCGGCTCGGGATCGGCTACGTGCCGCAGGGGCGGGCCCTGTTCGCCGGCATGACCGTCGCGGAGAATCTGGGCCTCGGCCGCCTGCGGCGGCTCACCGGCGCCGGCATCCACTGGGACGAGGAGAAGGTCCTCGAATTCTTCCCGCGCCTGAAGGAGCGATGGACCGTCGACGCGGCCCGCCTGTCCGGCGGCGAGCAGCAGATGGTCGCGGTGGCGCGGGCCCTCTCGGGGGACACGCGGCTCCTCCTGCTCGACGAGCCCTTCGAGGGCCTGTCGCCGGCCGTGACGGAGGAGCTGTTCGAGGCCTTCGACCGGCTGCGCCGCGAGATCGCGATCATATTGGTGGACCACCACCTCGACCTCGCGCTGGCGCTGTCGGACCGGACGGTGGCCCTGGAGCGCGGCAGCGTGCAGTGGACGGGCGCGTCGCGTCTCCTGCGCGAGGATCAGGAGCTGAGGCGGAAGGTGCTGTGGCTATGACCGAGAGCGTCGCGATCGTCGGCGCCGGCCTGATCGGCCGGGCCTGGGCGATGATCTTCGCCCGCGCCGGCTGGGACGTGCGCCTGTTCGATCCCGCGGAGGGCGTCGCCGAGGCCGCGATCCCGCTCTGCGCCGAGGGGCTGCGGACGCTCGCGGCGCATGACCTCTGCGCCGACCCTGCGGCCGCCGCGGGGCGCATCCGCGCGGCCGGCACCCTCGCGGCCGCCCTCGACGGCGTCGCCTTCGTGCAGGAGAACGGGCCGGAGCGGCTGGAGGTGAAGCGGAGCCTCTTCGCGGACCTCGACGCCGCGGCGCCGCGGGAGGCCGTCATCGCCTCGTCCTCCTCGGCGATCCGCTGCTCCCTGTTCACCGAGGATCTGCCTGGTCGGGCGCGCTGCCTGATCGGCCATCCGGTGAATCCGCCGCACCTGATCCCGCTGGTGGAGATCTCCGGCGCACCGTGGACGGCCCCCGACGCGCTGGACCGGGCCCGGCAGGTCTACGAGCAGATCGGGCAGGTGCCGATCACCGTGCTGAAGGAGATCGAGGGCTTCATCCTCAACCGGCTCCAGGGCGCCCTGCTGGCGGAGGCGTTCCGCCTCGCCTCGGAGGGCTACGTCACCCCGCAGGATCTCGACAAGACCGTCGCGGACGGCCTCGGCCTGCGCTGGAGCTTCATGGGTCCGTTCGAGACGATCGAGCTCAACGCGCCGGGCGGCATCGCCGATTACTGCGCGCGCTACACGGGCTTCTACAAGAGCCTCGCCGCCGACCCGGCGCCGCCCTCGGTCTACGAGGCACCGGCCACCGAAGCCATCCTGGCCAACTGGCGGCCGCCGACCGATCTGCCCGCACGCATGAACCGCCGCGATTCGCGGCTGGCGGCGCTCCGCGCCCACAAGGCTTCACGGAAGGACTGAGCATGGCCTCACAGCGGAAAGTCATCATCACCTGCGCGGTGACGGGCGCGATTCACACGCCGAGCATGTCGCCGCACCTGCCGGTGACGCCCGAGGAGATCGCCGACGCCGCCATCGGCGCTGCCGAGGCGGGCGCGGCCATCGTGCACCTGCACGCCCGCAACCCGGAGAACGGCCAGCCCGATCAGACACCGGAGGCCTTCGCCAAGTTCCTGCCCGTGATCAAGCAGCGCTCGAACTGCGTGGTGAACATCACCACGGGCGGCGCGCCGACCATGTCGATCGAGGAGCGGGTGCGCCCGGCCGCGACCTTCCAGCCGGAGGTCGCCTCGCTGAACCTCGGCTCGATGAATTTCGGCCTGTTCGGTATGCTCGACCGGTTCAAGGACCTGAAGCACCAGTGGGAGCGGGACTATCTCGGCAACAAGGACATCATCTTCCGCAACACCTTCGGCCAGATCGAGCACATCCTGACGACCTGCGGCCCCAACGGGACGAAGTTCGAGTTCGAGTGCTACGACACGGCGCATCTCTACAATCTGAAATACTTCTTCGACCGCGGTCTCGTGCAGGCGCCGCTGTTCATCCAGACGGTGTTCGGCCTCCAGGGCGGCATCGGCGCGCATCCGGACGACGTCATGCACATGAAGCGCACCGCCGACCGTCTCTTCGGTGACCAGTACCGCTGGTCGGTGCTCGGGGCGGGCCGCAACCAGATGAACATCGCCGCCATGGCGGCCGCGATGGGCGGCAACGTCCGCGTCGGACTGGAGGACAGCCTCTGGGACGGTCCGGGCAAGCTCGCCGAGACCAACGCCGCGCAGGTCCGGCGCGTGCGCGCGATCGCCGAGGGGCTGGGCCTCGCGGTCGCCTCGCCCGACGAGGCGCGGGAGATCCTGGCGCTGAAGGGCGGCGACAAGGTCGCGTTCTGACCGATCAGTCGATGGATGATGCGTCCTGGAAGGTGGGACGCATCGTCCAGGACCAGCTGACGTTCAGGCTCTTCCGTCCTTGCGAGCGCAGCGAAGCAATCCAGTGTAGCGCGCCATCTGAGGCCTGGGCGCTTCTAGATTGCTTCGCTGCCTCGCAAAGACGTCGAGAAGCCTCAGGGAGACCCGAACACGCGGTCCAGATCCGCCTGCGCGACGCCGTCGATCTCCAGGATCTTCAGCCGGCTCTGATCGCCGGTGACGATGCGGACCGAGCCGCGACTGACCTTCAGCGCCTTGGCGATCAGCGCGACCAGCGCCCCGTTGGCCGCGCCCTCGACCGGCGGTGCGGCGACGCGGGCCTTCAGGTAGGGCTGCCCCTTCTCGTCGCGGGCCCAGCCCTCCGCGGCGTCGCGCCCCCCGCGCGGCGTGAGGCGCACCGCCAGGCGGATCGCCACGGCGGAGCCCTCAGAAGATCTTGCCCGGATTCAGCCGGTTGTCCGGATCGAGCGCCCGCTTCACGAGCCGCATGACGGCGATCTCCTCGGGCGAGCGCGACAGCTTCAGCTTGGCCCGCTTCTCGAGCCCGATCCCGTGCTCCGCCGAGACGGAGCCGTTCAGCTCCGCCAGCGGCTCGTAGATCGCCGCGTCGATCGCCGCGTTGCCGGCGGCGTCGAGGCGGGTGGTGTTCCAGTGCAGGTTGTTGTCGCCGATATGGCCGTAGACGACCGCCCGGCAGCCCGGGATCGCCGCGAGCCGGTCGAGCGCGCCGCGGACGTAGCCGTCCATCCGCGCGAGCGGCACGCTCACGTCGAAGGCCCGGTCGATCCCGTCGGCGTTCAGGTGCTCGACGCGGTCGCGGATCCGCCACATGCCGCGGCGCTGCTCCTCCGAGGCGGCGACCACGGCGTCGAGGATCGTGCCGTCGCCCATCAGACCTTCCAGCAGGCCCAGGAACCGGTCCGATTCCTCGGGGACGCACTCGACCTCGATGATCGCGTAGAACGGGTAGTCCGGACCGAGCGGCGGGGTCGCGCGCCCGGGCGCGGTCATCAGCCGGTAGAAGTCGGGCCACAGGCCCTCGAACGAGGAGACACGCCCCTGGAAGGCGCTCTGCGCCGCCCGCAGCACCCGCGCGCCGTCGTCGACTCCGGGGCACGCGATCAGCGCCGTCGCGTAGCCGGCGGGCTCCGGCCGCAGGCGGATGACCGCCCGCGTGACGATGCCCAGCGTGCCCTCGGTGCCGAGGAAGAGCTGCTTGAGGTCGAGCCCGGTGTTGTTCTTGATGAGCGGCCGCATGGACGACACCACCGTGCCGTCGGCGAGCACCGCCTCCAGGCCGAGCACCATCTCGCGCATCATGCCGTAGCGCAGCACCCGCAGGCCGCCGGCGTTGGTGGAGATCGCGCCGCCGACCGTGGCCGAGCCGCGGGCCCCGAGATCGAGGGGGAAGAACAGGCCCGCCGCGGACGCGGCGTCCTGCACGCTCTCGAGGGTGGCGCCGGTGCCGACCACCACCGTCATGCCGAGCGGATCCACCGGCTCGATGCCGGTCATGCGCTCGGTCGACAGGGTGATCTCGTCGGGCTGGCAGAGCGTGCCGTCGACGAGGCCGGTGGCGCCGCCGCGCGGGACCACGGCGACGCCGGCCGCGCGGCAGGTGGCCATGACGGCGCTGGTCTCCTCCGTGCTGCGCGGGCGCACCAGCGCCAGGGCGGCGCACGGCTCGGTCGGGCGCGTCCAGTTGGCCGAGCGCCCGCGCAGCTCCGCGTCGGTGACGAGACCGGACGGTCCGACGATCGCGGCGAGGCGGTCGAGGAAGGCGGTGTCGGTCATCGGCATGCTCTCGGGGCTCGGTCCGGTCGCCGCTCTGTCACAGAATCCCGCGCGCGGCGAGATTCCGCATCAGCGCGCGGGCGCCGAAGGTCCAGGGTTCGCAGGCGTCGCACGGGCGCATGCGGTTGACGAGGCTGCCGAGCTCCGGGCTCGCCACCACGACGCGGTCGCCGTCGGCGTGGGTGAAGCCGAGCCCCGGGCCGTGCCGATCCTGGATCGGCGCGAACATGGTGCCGAGGAGGAGGAGGGCGCCGTCGGGATAATTGTGCGTCCGCCCCATCAGCGCGTCCGCCAGTTCCTCCGGATCGCGGCTGATCTCGGAGAGCGGCGAGGTGCCCTCCAGCCGGAAGCCGTCCGTGCCGGTGACCTCGAGGGTCACGGTGGTGCGGCGGACGTGGTCGAGACCGAACGTCCCGTCGAACAGGCGCACGAACGGTCCCAGGGCGCAGGAGGCGTTGTTGTCCTTGGCCTTCCCGAGGAGCAGCGCCGACCGCCCCTCGAAGTCGCGCAGGTTCACGTCGTTGGCGAGCGTCGCGCCGACGATCCGCTGGTCGGAGGCGACCGCGAGCGCCACCTCGGGCTCGGGGTTGTTCCAGTGCGAGTCCGGGTGCAGGCCCGCGTCCGCGCCGCAGCCGACGGCCGAGAGCGGCTGCGCCTTGGTGAAGATCTCGGCGTCCGGGCCGATGCCGACTTCCAGGTACTGGCTCCAGGCGCCCTGCGCGACCAGCACCTCCTTGAGGGCCATGGCCTCGGGCGAGCCGGGCTTGAGTCGGCGCAGGTCGCGGCCGACCAGGCGCTCGACCTCGGCGCGGATCGCCGCCGCGGCAGCGAGATCGCCGCGGGCGCGCTCCTCGATCACTCGCTCCAGCATCGAGGTGGCGAAGGTCACGCCCGCCGCCTTCAGGGCCTGCAGGTCGACCGGCGCCAGGAGCCAGGGCTTGGTGGCGTCGCGCGCGTCGGGCGGCGTGTTGGCCAGGGTCGCGTCGAGGCTGCCGAGGTCCTCGCCCCCGGCGCCGCGCAGGGCGGCGGCGGGATCCGGGGCCTCGCACAGGTCGCTGACCGTTGGGAAGGCGGCGGTGACGTCGAGGATTCGGGCCGCGCCGTCCGCGTCGGCGCGGATCGCCACGACGCTCGGACCGGCCACGTCCGGCCGCCACACCCGGCCCACGAGGGCGCCCCGGCATCCGTCGGCGGGCAGGATCTCCCGCGCGGTCAGGCCCGATAACGACATGTGCTCACGTCCCCTGGATGTCCGCCCGCGCGACGGCCGCGTGACGGGCCCGGTGCCGGCTCCGCGGCCGGCGCGCGATCCCATAGCATTCCGGGCGGCCCGTCATCCCGCCGCATGTTTCACCGGGCCCCGCTCGTCACGGGCGCCGGGCGGGTCCGCCTGACAGATCCAAGATTATCTGTAGCTTTGCCGGGGCGCCCGCTTGCTTTCCCCCGGCCGCTCCTTTGTACTGCCGACTTAGAGCCGCCGATAGAGTGGCCTTGATCGGGAGGAAGCATGGCCTCGGTGGGAATCCGCGAGGTTCGCAAGGCTTTCGGATCGACGAATGTCCTGCACGGCGTGTCCGTGGATATCCGGGACGGTGAATTCGTGATCCTGGTCGGCCCGTCCGGATGCGGGAAATCGACGCTCCTGCGGATGATCGCCGGGCTCGAGAATATCTCCGGCGGCGAGATCCGCATCGGGGAGCGCGTGGTGAACGATGTGCCGCCCAAGGAGCGGGACATCGCCATGGTGTTCCAGAACTATGCCCTCTACCCGCATCTCACGGTTCGCGAGAACATGGCGTTCTCGATGCGGATCCGGAAGGCGCCCGCCTCCGAGATCGACCTCCGGGTCAACAAGGCCGCGCAGATTCTCGGGCTCACCCACCTGCTGGACCGCTACCCGCGCCAGCTCTCCGGCGGCCAGCGCCAGCGCGTCGCCATGGGCCGGGCGATCGTGCGCGACCCGCAGGTCTTCCTGTTCGACGAGCCGCTCTCCAACCTCGACGCCAAGCTGCGCGTGGCGATGCGCACCGAGATCAAGGAGCTGCACCAGCGCCTGAAGACCACGACCATCTACGTCACCCACGACCAGATCGAGGCCATGACCATGGCCGACCGGATCGTCGTGATGCACGACGGGGTCGTGGAGCAGATCGGGCCGCCCCTCGAACTCTACGACCGGCCCGACAACCTGTTCGTCGCGGGTTTCATCGGCTCGCCGGCCATGAACTTCGTGCCCGGCCGGGTCCGGGCGAACGGGCGCCTCACCTTCAGCACCGAGACCGGCCTGTCGATCCCGCTCGCCGACGCGCCTGCCGGCGTCGACGGGCGGCCGCTCATCCTCGGCGTCCGCCCCGAGCATTTCGACCTCGCGCCCGACGGGATCGCCGCGGAGGTCGTCGTCGTGGAGCCGACCGGCTCCGAGACCATGCTGGCGGTGCGGGCCGGAGGCCAGGATCTCACCTGCGTGCTGCGGGAGCGCGTGCGCGAGCGGCCGGGCGAGACCGTCTCCCTGCGGCCGAACCGCGTACACTTCTTCGACGCCGAGACCGGCCGTCGCCTGCCGAGCTGACCCGCGTCGGATCCGGCGCGGGATCGGGGCGCGCGGCGCCCTCAGAAACAGGATCACCGAGGGAGAAGAAACGATGTCCGTTCTCGATCGCCGGTCCCTCCTCGCGGGCGCCGCCGCGGCCGGCCTCGCCGCCAGCGGCGACCTCCTCGGCTTCGCCAGGGCCTGGGCGCAGACCGCGGAATGGAAGCCCGAGCCGGGAGCGAGCCTGTCGCTCCTGCGCTGGAAGCGCTTCGTTCCGGCCGAGGACGAGGCCTTCATGAAGCTGGTCGACGCCTTCACCAAGGCGACGGGCGTCAAGGTCACGGTGAGCAACGAGTCCTTCGACGACATCCAGCCCAAGGCGTCGGTCGCCGCCAATACCGGGCAGGGGCCCGACATGGTCTGGGGCCTGTTCTCGTTCCCGGCGCTCTTCCCCGACAAGTGCCTGCCGCTCGAGGACGTGGCCGAGTCCCTGGCCAAGAAGTACGGCCCCTGGTTCCCGTCCGCGGAGGCCTACGGCAAGGTCAAGGGCAAGTGGATCGCGATCCCCGTGGCGTTCAACGGCGGCTACCCGAACTACCGCATCTCGGCGATGAAGAAGGCCGGGTTCGACAGGTTCCCCACCGACACCGCGGGCTTCCTCGAGCTCTGTCGCGGCCTGAAGAAGAACAACACGCCGGCCGGCTTCGCCCTCGGCCACGCCACCGGCGACGGCAACACGTGGTGCCACTGGGCGCTCTGGTCCCACGGCGGCAATCTCGTCGACGCCAACGAGAAGATCGTCATCAACTCGCCCGAGACCGCCAAGGCGCTCGAGTACGTCAAGTCCCTGTACGAGACCTTCGTGCCCGGCACGGTGTCGTGGAACGACTCGTCGAACAACAAGGCCTTCCTGGCCGGCGACCTCTACCTGACCAACAACGGCATCTCGATCTACGCGGCGGCCAAGAAGGACAACCCGAAGCTCGCCGAGGACATGGACCACGCGGTCTGGCCGATCGGACCCGTCGGCAAGCCCACCGAGTTCCAGCTCGCCTTCCCGATCCTGGCCTTCAAGTACTCGAAGGCGCCGAACGCCTGTAAGGCCTTCATCGCCTTCATGATGGAGGCGGCGAACTACAATCCCTGGCTGGAGGCGGCGCAGGGCTACCTCTGCGAGCCCCTGTCGAACTACCCGAAGAACCCGATCTGGACGAGCGACCCGAAGAACGCGGTCTTCGCCGAGGCGGGCCGGCGCTCCCTGGCGGCGGGCGGCCTCGCGCCGGTGAGCGAGCGCATCGCCGCGGTGCTCGCCGACTTCGTCATCGTCGACATGTTCGCCAGCCACTGCACCGGCCGCGAGGACGTGAAGGGCGCCATCAAGAACGCCGAGCGCGCCGCCACCCGCATCTTCCGGAACACCTGACCCCACCCGCCGGAGGCGAGACCATGGCGCACACGGCCCTGACGCAGCCCGCCCCGGCCGCAATCCCGACCCGCTCGGCCTGGCAGCGCGTGCGCGCGAGCCGGGGCTGGGCGGGGTTCTGGTTCATGTTGCCGACGGCGCTGATCCTCGGCCTGTTCCTGGCCTACCCGCTCCTGAAGGGTATCTGGCTGTCCTTCACCAACGCGCGGATCGGCCGCGAGGGCGTCTTCGTCGGTCTCGAGAACTACGAGTGGCTCTGGGACGACGACGTCTTCTGGCTCTCGGTGTTCAACACCTGCCTCTACACGGCGGTGGCGTCCGTGGTGAAGTTCGGCGTCGGCCTCTATCTCGCGCTGCTGCTCAACAAGAACATGCCGTTCAAGTCGATCATCCGGTCGATCGTGCTGATCCCGTTCGTGGTGCCCACCGTGCTGTCGGCCATCGCCTTCTGGTGGATCTTCGACAGCCAGTTCTCGATCATCTCCTGGTCGCTGCGCCATCTCGGGGTGATCGACGGCAACATCGACTTCCTTGGCGAGCCGGCCATGGCGCGCGCCTGCGTGATCTTCGCCAACATCTGGCGGGGCGTGCCGTTCATCGCCATCACGCTGCTCGCCGGTCTCCAGACGGTCTCGCCCTCGCTCTACGAGGCCGCGACGCTCGACGGCGCCTCGAACTGGCAGATCTTCTCGCGGATCACCCTGCCGCTCCTGACCCCGATCATCGCCGTGGTCATGACCTTCTCGGTGCTGTTCACCTTCACCGACTTCCAGTTGATCTGGGCGATGACGCGCGGCGGTCCGGTGAACGCCACCCACCTGATGGCGACCCTCTCGTACCAGCGCGGCATCCTCTCGGGGACGCTCGGCGAGGGCGCGGCCATCGCCACCGCCATGGTGCCGTTCCTGCTCGCGGCCATCGGCATCTCGTGGTTCGGCCTGCAGCGAAGGGCCTGGCAGTCCGGGGAGTCCGACCGATGAGCGCGCCCGCACCGCCGGCCCACGCCGACCCGCACCTCGCCCCCGTCCTCGCGGCCCAACCCGCCGGGCTCACCGACAACTCGGAGGGGATGGCCTATCTCGAGCGCCTGCCGCGGCGGCTCGTGACGACCTACCTGCCGCTCCTCATCATCCTCGCCGTGCTGCTGTTCCCGTTCTACTGGATGGCGCTCACCGCCATCAAACCGGACGAGCAGCTGATCGATATGGAGCGGTTCAACCCGTTCTGGGTCGTGGACCCGACGCTCAAGCACATCAACAAGCTCCTCTTCGAGACGCAGTATCCGCGCTGGCTCTGGAACACGATGTACGTGTCGGTGGCGGCGACCGTGCTGTCGCTGTTCGCGAGCGTGCTCGCCGCCTACGCGTGCGTCCGCGTGCGCTACCGGGGCGCCGGCTGGGTCGGGGCGGCGATCTTCCTCGCCTACCTCGTGCCGCCCTCCATCCTGTTCATCCCGCTCGCCACGATCATCCAGGCCTACGGCCTGTTCGACTCGCCGATCGCCCTGATCCTCGCCTATCCGACGATCCTGATCCCGTTCTCGACCTGGCTCCTGATGGGCTACTTCAAGACCATCCCCTACGAGCTCGAGGAATGCGCGCTGATGGACGGCGCCAGCCGGTGGCAGATCCTCACCAAGATCATCCTGCCGCTCGCCTTCCCGGGGCTGATCTCGGCGGGGATCTTCTCGCTGACCCTGTGCTGGAACGAGTTCATCTACGCGCTGACCTTCCTGTCCTCGACGCAGAACAAGACGGTGCCCATCGCCGTGGTGAGCGAGTTCGTGGACGGCGACGTCTACAAGTGGGGCTCGCTGATGGCCGGCGCGCTGCTCGGCTCGCTGCCGCTGGTGATCCTCTACTCGTTCTTCGTCGAGTACTACGTGTCCGCGCTCACCGGCGCCGTGAAGGAGTGAGGGGACGCGTCAGATCATCGTTCTAGCGAGCGCGGCGAAGCGAGCCAGGGCAGCGGGACGTCGGTCGGCTTGGCGCTGCCCAGCTCGCTTCACTCTGCTCGCGGGGACGGAGACCGTTGCCAGCAGGGCTCGACAGCGCGGACAATGCGCGCGGATCCGCCGGCGCAGAATCGCGGGCCGGCCCCATCGAAGGTCACGCCATGGCCCATTTCATCGACGCCCGCTCCACCCTGGTTAACGATGCGGTCGACGGCCTCGTCGCGGCCAGCGGCGGACGCCTGGCGCGGCTCGACGGCGACCCGGGCATCCGCGTCGTCCTCCGCGCCGCTCCGGATCCCGGGAAGGTCGCGGTCGTCTCCGGCGGCGGCTCCGGTCACGAGCCGGCCCATGCCGGCTTCGTCGGGCCGGGCCTGCTGAGCGCCGCCGTCTGCGGCGACGTCTTCGCCTCGCCGAGCGTCGACGCGGTCCTGGCCGGGATCCTCGCGGTGACGGGACCGGCCGGGTGCCTGCTCGTCATCAAGAACTACGCGGGCGATCGGTTGAACTTCGGCCTCGCCGCCGAGCGCGCCCGGGCGCTGGGCCACAAGGTCGAGACCGTGATCGTGTCGGACGACATCGCGCTGCCGGACGCCAAGCAGCCCCGCGGCGTCGCCGGGACGCTGTTCGTGCACAAGGTGGCGGGTCACGCCGCGGAGGCCGGAGAACCGCTCGAGACCGTGGCGGCGCTCGCCCGCCGGGCCGCCGGGGCGGCGAAGTCGCTCGGCATCGCGGTCTCGACCTGCACGATCCCCGGCTCGGCGCGCAGCGAGCGGCTGGCGGAGGGGCAGGCCGAACTCGGCCTCGGTATCCACGGCGAGCCCGGCGCGGAGCGCATCGCCCTGCCCAAGGCCAGCGAGCTCGCCCGCATGATGGCCGAGCGTCTAGCGCGGTCCGTCCCGGGCGCGGACGGGCTGGCGCTGCTCGTGAACAATCTCGGCTCCGCCTCCGCCCTGGAGATGCAGATCCTCACCCGGGCGGTGCTCGCGACCGATCTGGGCCGGCGCGTCCGCCTGCTGCTCGGGCCCGCCCCGCTGATGACGGCGCTCGACATGCACGGCGCCTCGCTGTCGGTCCTGCCGCTCGACGACGCGCTGGAGCGCGCCCTTTCGGAGCCCGTCCCGGTCCCGGCCTGGCCCGCGGCGGTCCGGGTCGAGCCGCCGATCCTGCGGCCGGTGCCCGAGGGGCTCGCGGGCGAGGCCTTCGCGCCGTCGCACGACGCCGTCACCGCTGCCCGGATCCGGGCCGTCGCCGAGGCCCTGATCCGGGCCGAGGGTTCTCTGAACAGCCTCGATGCCAAGGTCGGCGACGGCGACGCCGGCACGACCTTCGCGGGCGCGGCCCGCGCCGTCCAGGCCGATCTCGACCGCCTGCCGCAGGCCGAGCCCGCGGCCTTGTGCCGGGCGCTCGCCGAGCGGATCGGGCGCGCGGTCGGCGGATCGAGCGGCGTGCTCGGTTCGATCTTCTTCGCCGCGACGGCCTCGGCCCTCGCCGACGGCGCCGCGTGGCCCGAGGCTCTCGGGCAGGGGGTGGCGCGCGTCCAGGGCTACGGCGGCGCTAAGGCCGGCGACCGCACCCTGCTCGACGCCCTGATCCCAGCCGTGGAGGCGCTGAAGAACGGCGATCTGGCCGCCGCCGCGGCGGCCGCCCGGGCCGGTGCCGAGGTCACGGCCGGGATGGAGCGCGCCGGCGCGGGCCGCTCGAGCTACCTGGCGGCCGGGGACCTCGCCGGTGTCCAGGATCCCGGCGCCGCCGGCGTGGCGGCAGCGTTCGCGGCTCTGGCCGGCGCATAGGAACAGGGCGCCGCGCGTCGTCGCACGGCGACCGTTGACGCACCTTCCACCGAGGCCTAACCCCCTCTCATGCGCACCTGCCTGATCCTCGACGATTACCAGCAGGCGGCTCTCGCGCTCGCGGACTGGACGCGCCTCTCCGATCGCGTCGCCGTCTCCGCGATCGCCCAGCACATCGCGAATCCCGACGATCTCGTGGCGCGGATCGCGCAGGCCGAGATCCTCGTGATCATGCGGGAGCGGACGCCGTTCCCGGCGGCGCTGCTGGAGCGGCTGCCCCGGCTCGAGCTGCTCGTGACCAGCGGCATGCGCAACCTCGCCATCGACCTCGCGGCGGCCAGGGCGCGCAACGTCGTCGTCTGCGGCACGGATTCGAGCCCGACGCCGCCGACGGAGCTGACCTGGGCGCTGATCCTCGGACTGGCCCGTCACGTGGCGCCGGAGAGCCTGACCCTGCGGGCAGGCGGCCCCTGGCAGAGCACAATCGGCACCGACCTCGCGGGTGCGACCCTCGGCGTCCTCGGCCTCGGGAAGATCGGGACTCGGGTGGCCGAGATCGGGCGCGCCTTCGGCATGCGGGTGATCGCCTGGAGCCCGAATCTCGACGACGCCCGCGCCGCCGCCGCCGGGGTGGAGCGGGCGGCCTCGAAGGAGGCCCTGCTGGAGGCGAGCGACGTCGTCACGATCCACCTCGTGCTGGGCGACCGGACGCGCGGCCTGCTCGGCGCGGCCGAGCTGCGCCGCATGCGCCGCGACGCCTTTCTCGTGAACACCTCGCGCGCGCCGATCGTCGATCAGGCCGCGCTGCTCCAGGCCCTGGAGGAAGGCTGGATCGCGGGAGCCGGCCTCGACGTGTTCGAGACCGAGCCCCTTCCGGCCGACAGCCCGTTCCGGCGCCTGCCCAACGTGCTGGCCCTGCCGCATCTCGGCTACGTGTCGCGCAGCAACTACCGGACGTTCTTCACCCAGGCGGTGGAGGACATCGAGGCCTGGCTCGCCGGTGCCCCGATCCGGCGCCTGGGCTGAGTCCGGGTACGCCGCCCGACGCGGCCTCAGTCCCCGCGGGGATCCAGCGCATCCGCGAGGCCGTCGCCGATCAGGTTGAGCGCCACCAGGGTCGCGATCAGGAAGGCGGCCGGGGCCGCGAGCAGGTGCGGCGCCGCCTCGATGGAGCGGGCGCCCTCGGCGATCAGGACGCCCCAGCTGGTCTGCGGCTCCTGCACGCCGAGCCCGAGGAACGACAGGAAGCTCTCCAGCAGGATCACCTGCGGCACCAGCAGCGTGGCGGTCACCACCACCGGGCCGAGGGTGTTGGGCACGATGTGCCGGAGGATGATGCGCGGTGTCCCGAGGCCGAGCGCCCGCGCGGCGCGGACGAAGTCGCGCTCGCGCAGCGACAGGGTCACGGCGCGCACCACCCGGGCCATGTCGAGCCATTCCACCGCGGCGATCGCCACCAGCATGAGCAGCAGGCTCGGGCGGAAGAACACCAGCAGCAGGATCACGAAGAACACGAAGGGGAGGGCGTAGAGCACGTCGACGACGCGCATCATCGCGGCGTCGACGGCGCCCCCGACGAAGCCCGCCGTCGCGCCGCAGGCGACACCGATGAGCAGGGCGACGAGGCTGGCCGCGAGCCCGATCGCCAGCGAGATCCGTCCGGCGACGAGGCAGCGGGTCAGCAGGTCGCGGCCCTGGATGTCGGTGCCGAGGGGGAAGTGGAGGCGCCGGATCGGCACCGCTACGACGAGGCCGCGCCCGCCGTCCCGGTCCTCCAGGACGGCGGGCGTCCCGAACAGCGCCGAGCGCGGCAGGTAGACGAGGCTGCGGCGGTCGACGCCCGCGTCGGACCCCAGGGTGAGCCGCATCGCGTCGCCGTCGCGCTCGACCGCGTCGAGCCGCGCGCGCATGCGGAAGGCCAGGCGCTCGAGCGCCGGCCGGAGACGCGCGGCGTCGGGCTGCGCGGTGAGGCCGGCCGGGAGCTGGCGCAGGTCCGGATAGGCGCGCTCGGGATCGTGGCCGGTGAGGCCCGGGCCGATCAGGCAGGCGAGGGCGATCAGGACCAGCAGGGTGAGCGCCGCCACGGCGGTGCGCTCCCGCGCGAACCGGAGGACGGCGCGCCGGGCCGGACCCGGCGCCGCCACGGTCGCGGTCGCGGTCACGCCGCCACCCGGAGGCGCGGGTCGAGCCACGCGCAGGCGAGGTCGGCGGCGAGGTTGAGCAGGATCACCAGCCCGGCGACGAGCAGGACCGTGCCCATGACCAGCGTGTAGTCGCGGTTGAGCGCGCCCTCCACGAAGTACCGCCCGATGCCCGGCAGCCCGAAGATCGTCTCCACCACCACCGAGCCGGTGAGCAGGGCCGCCGCGAGCGGCCCGAGGTAGGCCACCACCGGCAGCAGCGCCCCCCGCAGGGCGTGCCGGGCGACGCGGGCCGGCGGCAGCCCGAGGCTGCGCATGGTGCGGACCGGCTGCGTCCGCAGGGCCTCGGCCAGCGAGGTCCGGGTGAGCCGGGCCAGGGCACCGACCTGCGGCAGGGCCAGGGTCAACACCGGCAGGATCAGATGGCTCGGCGCGCCGTCGTTCCAGCCGCCGAGCGGCAGCCAGCGCAGGGTCAGCCCGAAGGCGATCTGGAGCAGCGGCGCGACGACGAAGCTCGGCAGCGAGAGGGTCAGGGCGGCCCCGATGCCGAGGAGCCGGTCGACGAACCCGCCGCGCCGGAGCGCCGCCACGATCCCGAGCCCGACGCCGAGCGCGGTGGCCAGCGAGAGGGCGAGGGCGCCCAGCGTCGCGGAGACCGGCAGGCCCCGCGCGATCAGGCCGAGGACGCTCTGGTCGCGGAACGAGAAGGACGGACCGAGGTCGCCCCGCGCCAGCGCCGCGAGGTAGCTGCCGAACTGCGCGATCAGCGGCCGGTCGAGGCCGTAGACCCGGCGCAGGTTCTCCATGGCGGCGGGCGCCAGCGGCCGCTCCAGGTCGAAGGGGCCGCCCGGGGCGAGCCGCATCAGGAAGAAGCTGACGGTCACCACGGCGAGCAGCGTCGGCACCGCCTGGAGGAGGCGGCGCAGGATGAAGCGGATCACGCGTCGAGCCTCATGAAGCGGGTCGGCGCGGCGTTGCGCAGGTTCGGGTGGTAGCCGTGCAGCCGCGGCGCGATCAGCGCCTGGGAGCGGTAGTGCATCAGCGGGATCCAGGGCAGCTCGCGCAGGGCGATCGCCTCCGCGTCGTAGAGCAGGCCGGCCCGGCGGGCGAGGTCGCGCTCGGTGGCGGCCCGCGCCATCAGGGCGTCGTAGGCGGGGTCCGACCAGTGGCCGGCATTCATGCCGTCGTTCCCGCTCTGGAGCAGGAACAGGAAGTTCTGCGGATCGGAATAGTCGGCGATCCAGCTGTAGCGGGCGACGTCGAAATCGCCGCCGTCGCGCAGGTAGGCGAAATGCGTCTTCGCGTCCGTGTAGACGAAGCGGGTCACGATCCCGAGGTCGCGCCACATCTCGCCGATCGCCACCGCGATGGTGCGGTTGTTGTCGCTGATGTTGAACCGGTATTCCACGGTGAGCGGCCGGTCGGGCCCGAATCCCGCCTCCGCGAGCAGCCGGCGCGCCTCCGCCTCGTGATCGATCGGCAGGCCGAGGCGGCCCTCGGTCTCGGGGGGCGTCCGATAATTGTCGAGGCCGGGCGGGCACAGGGAGTAGGCCGGGCTCATCGTGCCGCCGTTCAGCCCGTCGGCAAGGTACTCGCGGTCGATGACGAGCGACAGCGCCCGGCGGACGCGCCGGTCCGAGAACGGCGCTTTGCGCGTGTTCACCACCAGCGCCGCGAGCCCCAGCGAGGGGCCGAGCACCACCTGCGGCCCGAAGCGGCGGCGCAGGTCGGCGATCTGGTCGACGGGCAGGTCGGAGAGCGAGTCGATCTCGCCGGCGGCGTAGCGGCGCACCGCGGCGGCGATGTCGGGCGTCGGCAGGAAGGCGACGCGCGAAATCGCGAGGCTCGCGGCGTCCGGATGGTGCGGGTTGGCCTCCAGCGTGATCGCGCCGCCCGGCACGCGGTCGGCGAGCCGGTAGGGTCCGTTGGTCACGAGGTTTCCCGGCCGGGTGAAGCTGTCGCCGTAGCGCTCGACCGAGGCGCGGTGGACCGGCAGCGCGGTCTGGTGGGTCAGGAGCTCCAGGATGTAGGGCGTCGGCTGTTCCAGCGTGATCGCGAGCCGGAGCGGCCCCTCGGCGGCGACGCCGAGGGCGTCGGCCGGGGCCGCGCCGCGGTTCACGGCGGCGGCGTTGCGGATCGGGAACAGGATCTCGGCGTACTTCGCCGCCGTCGTCGGGTCGAGCATCCGGCGGAACGCGTAGACGAAATCGTCGGCGGTGACCGGCTCGCCGTTCGACCAGCGACCGTCGGGGCGCAGGTCGAAACGCAGGCTCACCCCGTCCTCGGAGACGGACCAGGCGCGCGCCGCGCCCGGGATGATCGTGCCCCGGTTGTCGTAGGTGAGCAGTCCGTCGCAGAGGTCGCGCAGGATGTGCGCCTCCGCGACCGTGGACGAGCGGTGCGGGTCCAGCGTCTCGGGATCGGCGTCGTTGCCGCGCCGGTAGAGCGCGTCGGCCGCGCGGGCGGGCCGCACGGCCGCGAGGGCGATCGCGCCGGCCAGCCAATCGCGCCGCCGCGGGCGCACGGTCAGGCGCCGGTATCCGGCCTGAGGCCGGCCGCCTCGATCCCGGCCACCGCGCAGATCTCGTCGTTGTCCGAGGTGTCGCCGGAGATGCCGACCGCGCCGAGGAGACGTCCCGCGCCGGAGCGGATCAGCACGCCCCCCGGCACCGGCACGAGGGCGTCGGGACCGGCGAGGTGGGTGACGGCGGCGACGAAGTAGGGCTGCTGCTCCGCCCGCGCGTGGATCGCCCTCGAGCCGAGGCCCAGCGCCAGGGCGCCGTTGGCCTTGCCGCTCGCGATCTCGGCCCGGCGCAGGGACGTGCCGTCCTCGACCGCGACCGCCTTGAGCGCGCCGCGGGCATCGTAGACGACGACGGCCAAGGGCTTGAGGTTGCGGTTCCGCGCCTCCCGCAGGGCGGTGTCGACGACGGTGCGGGCGGCCTCGAGGGTCAGGTCGATCATCGGATTCCAGCGCGGACGCCGCTCCCGGCGGCTTACTCATCCTTACGGACCGGGGCCCGCCGGGTCCACCGACGCGAAGCGCTGCGGCGTTCGATCCGCTGGGCCCGGCCGGCGCGCCGCCTAGTTTCGGCGTGGCCCGCGCGGGAGGCCCCGGCGCGCCAAGCGAGGAGCGCCCATGGAATCGGCTGAACGCCCCTACGTGATCTGTCACATGACCTCGTCGGTCGACGGCCGGATCAAGGTGCGACGCTGGAAGACGCTGGACGCCGACAGCCATTACGAGCGCGTCCACGGCGAGTTGAAGGGCGATGCCTGGATGTGCGGGCGCGTCACCATGCAGGGCTACGCCGACAGCGCCGATCCGCTGCCGGAGCCGGTCGCGGACGACGGCGTGCCGGTCCCGCGGGAGGACCGCGTCGCCCGCCGCGACGCGCCCGGCTACGCCGTGGCCCTCGACGCGCGGGGTCGCCTGGATTGGGGCGCGCGCGACGCGATCGAGGGGGACCACGTCGTGGTGGTGCTCACCGAGTCCGTGCCGGATTCGCACCTGCGCGCGCTGCGGGCGGGCGGCCAGTCCTACCTGTTCGCGGGCGACCGGGCGGTCGACTTCCCCCTGGCGGCCGCGAAGCTGCGCGCCCTGTTCGGGATCGAGCGGCTCCTCGTCGAGGGCGGCGGCCACATCAACGGGTCGATGCTGAAGGCCGGGCTCATCGACGAGCTGAGCCTGCTCCTCGTGCCCGCGGTCGATGGCCTGAGCGGGACGCCGGCGGTGTTCGACATCGGCGGCGAGGAGGCGGACACGATGGGCAGCCGCCGCAAGCTCGACCTGACGGCCTGCGAGCGCCTGTCCGACGGCGTCGTGTGGCTCCGCTACCGGATCACGCCGGTCGAGCCGCCGGCAGGCGAATGATGCTCGCCAGGAACGCGTCGTAGCCGGCCGCGACCGCCTCCGGCCGCTCGAAATGCGGGAAGGCGCCGGTCGGCAGGGTGTCGACGCGCCAGTTGGGCCGGTCGGCGACCCGGGGCACCAGCCGGTAGTCGACGAAGTCGCCGCGCTCCCCGTGCACCATCCAGACCGGGAGGCGCAGGCGCTCGTAGAGGCGCGTCGCGTCGGTGGGAAACAGGTGGCCGGCGATGAAGCAGAAGGGCGCGTGCTCGGCGCCGGGCTGGTGGGCCGACGCGTAGTCGTAGGCGAGCAGCCCCGCGTCGATGTCGGACGAGCCGAAGGTCTTCGCCAGGAAGAACCGCATGCTCGGCCGCGTCACCAGGGCATCGAAGAGCGGCCGCCCCAGGGGAGGGCGGTCGAGGACGCGGCGCAGCCAGTCGCGGCCGCGATGGTCGTCCGGCGGCCCGTCCCCGGAGAGCCGGGCGTCGAACCCCGTCGGGCTGATCAGCGCGAGGCTGCGATAGGCGTCGGACCGCTCCAGGCTCGCCCGCGCCAGGAACGAGCACGAGAGCGACAGGGCCAGGGCGTCGATCGCCCAGCCGCCGTGGCGGCTCCGGATCTCGTCGACCGCCGCGTGGATCGCCTCCACCATCAGGCGCGGCGTGTAGCGCCGGCGCGAGCGCTCCGAGAAGCCGAAACCCGGGAGATCCAGGGCGTAGACCGGCCGCGTGCCGCGGTAGCGCAGGTACAGCGGCCGGACCTCGTAGGCGTTGGCCGCCGCGTTGATCGAGTGGATCAGCAGGAGCGGGACGCCCTCGGCCTCCGCGGACCCGTACAGCGAGAGCGCGCCGGCGCGCCGGGTCCGGAGCCGCTCGTGCCGGCCCGGCAGGGCGGGCGGCAGAGGCATGCGCCGGTTCACCGCGAGCGCGCTCCAGCCGACCAGGGCCGCCGCCGAGCCGACGAGCGTCAGGGCCGCCGCGGTCGCGGTACGACCCGCGCGATGGCGGGACACGGAACTCATCGGGACACCTCGACGTCCATCCCGCGGCGGCGGGCCGTGCGCGACAACGCCGGGACCGCGGGGAAGTGCCCGGACGGTCGCTACGAGGCGTGGCCGGCAAGGCTGCCGGCATTCACCGCCGGGGCGCGGCTTGCCGGCCGCGCCGGCGCCTCGCCCCGGCCCGCGGCCTCGCGCAGGAAGTCCACCGTGGGCTGATCGTTGAGCCAGCCCTGGACGCGCTGCGAGATCAGGAGCTTCCGCTCGCGCCGGTCGTAGTTCGCGTAGGAGGCGGCGACGAACTCGGCCCGGCTCATCGTGCGCGCGGGGCCGGACCGGCGCGTCTCC
Source organism: Methylobacterium sp. ME121 (assembly GCF_000974725.1). Taxonomy (NCBI): domain Bacteria; kingdom Pseudomonadati; phylum Pseudomonadota; class Alphaproteobacteria; order Hyphomicrobiales; family Methylobacteriaceae; genus Methylobacterium; species Methylobacterium sp. ME121. The sequence goes on along the minus strand of NZ_BBUX01000023.1, from coordinate 37,064 downwards.
GCCTTGAAGAACAGGGCGCTGCCGGGCACGCCGTAATGCTGGGCGATCTCCGGATAGACCGGCCAGCTACCCTGGCCGCCGAGATCGTCGGGGAGGAACGCGTCGAGGTCGCATTCCTCGAAGGGCACGCCGGCACGGGTCAGCAGACCCCGGGCGAGGTCGGCCACGACGTAGAGCTTCGTGTGGTTGATCGAGTGCATGAAGCAGCCCCGGCGCGCCCAGCGCGTGAGGTGCGTGTCGAGATCGTACCCGGCCTGGACGCCGAGCCCGCGCAGGTACGCGACCGACTCGTCCCAGAGGTTGAAGTATCCCAGGCGCTCGAAGACCGGTTCGGAGAACAGCCGCAGCGCCTGCGCCTGCGCGAAGCCCGACAGGTAGGCGAACAGCGTGATCGCCGAGTGCGAGTGCCCCATCGGCCCCGAGATCAGGCCGTTGAGGGTGACGGAATCCTGCACGCCGACGTGGACCAAGTCGGGATGGTAGGCGCTGAACACGATGGTCGGGATCAGGCGGACCTTCGGATGCGTCCGCAGGGTGTCGATCGTGCCGCCGCCCTTGAACTTGGGCAGGTAGATGCTGGTGAAAACGTGGTCGTACCCGTCCGCATGCGCCATCAGGTCGGCGAGCCGCGGGAACCGGCGTGAGGCCGTGAACGCCGAGACGAAATCGACCTGCGCGTGCGGCAGCAGGTAGCGCATCGTCTTGGCGATGGATCCGGCCTGACAGACGCCGATCACGAGGATGCGCGGCGAGCCTGTCCGCTTCTTCCCGAACTGCGCGAGCCGGTGCCGCGCGCGCCAGAGGCTATCGACGGTCAACATCCGGCCTCTCTCGCATGTCCGCGGGCCGCGGGCAAACACCGCACCCATGCGCATCCCGCAGGGCGGGACCGCCGGTCCGGCCCCCGCCACAGGCGCGCCCTCTGAGCCGGCGTCGGGGCGGGTCGCGAGACCCGCGTGGTCAAGCGGACGCCGCAGCAGCCCCCGCCACCTGTGGATCGCCCGAACTTTCAGTGTCGCCGTCCGAGAGCCCCGAATACCCGATACGCGCCTCTGTCTTTCTCCAGCGGAGCGAAGCAACGCATCGATCGACCCGAGCTTATTTTCGAATTCGTCACCAAATCGGGTGCGGGGAATCGGAACCGTGCGAGGATTCAACTTACGCATCGTTGACAGACTCAAGTCCTTGCCCACAAATCCGATTCAACGAGGCATGAAGCTCGCGGATGGGGCGCTCGCGGTCATGAGGACCGGCGGGCCCTCGATGACCGAGGTGGTCCCTCTCTCGTCGTTACCCCGCAAAGCGGCCGCTCCGGCAGGCGCGGCGTACTCCGATCGACCGGCCCGCACGGCCGGCCTCGGGCAGAGCTGATTTCACGGCGCTGCCGCAGAACGCTCGGGGTCGCGGCGCTCCGCATCGCCATGACGGACGTCAATGCCCGCGCCACGTGGCCGTCGGCGGCCAGTAGACGCCGGGGCGACGACGCTGCGCGGATCGGAGGCCGGGTTCCGCGTCGGAGGAAAAGCTGGAGACTGCGCGATGGATTACGTACCTCCGATGGCCGCGATCACGGCGGGCGCCCAGAAGGCGCTCCCCGCCGAGGCGGCCGCGCTCGCGCCGGCGCACGACGTGAAGCCCGTCGCGGCGCCGGATCCGCGGTCGATCTACACGCTCACGCCGGAGGCGGCCGGCGCCGTCTTCGCCCTGGTCGAGAACCGCATCCAGGTGATCGACGCTGCGCTCGACGTGACCGACCGGCGCGGCACGCAGGTCGCCGCCGCGGCGATGGCGGCGGCCACAGCGACGACGCCGGTCGTGTCGCCGGAGACGACGAAGACGATCGCCGCGGCCAATCGCAACTGGAGCGAGGATGTCCGGCTGGATCACAGCCCGTCCCGGCTCGTCGGGACCGACACGGTCGTGGCGTACGACAGCCCGCGGGTGACGGCGGCCTGGAGCGTGGCCTTCCCGGAACTGGCCGGCAGGAAGCTCCGAGCCGTGCACTTGCCGGGTCCGAGCCTCCGCTCCGTCGTGCACGAGGCCGAGGCACGCCTGGACGACTCCGGGAGCGACATCTACCTCCTCTGCAACAGCGCGCATTTCGAGACGATCCGCCAAGCCCATCCGCGGACGCACATCAACTGGATCAACGTCGACAACGACGACATCGTCGTGGTCTGGCAGAAGCCGTCCGCGGAGGGCTAGGGCCGCGCTCGCCACCGGTCCCGGTCCGCGGAGCCCGGACCGACGGGTGCCCTGTGCGGTCGCCCGATCAGAGCGTCGGCAGGATCGCGCGCAGGTGGGCGGCGAAGGCGCGAGTCAGCGGCGCGGCATGCGCGGCGTCCAGGCGGATCGTCAGGCCGATCCGCGGCAGCGCGGGCAGGCCGCTGCCGCGGGTCAGGATGCGCAAGTCGGGCGGGACCGCGGCGCGGGTGAGCACCGCCACAGCCTGGGCAGAGCGCGCCACCGCCAGCAGCCCGGACAGGCTGCCGCTCGCGTAGGCGATCCGGTACGCGCGCCCGGCCTGGTCGAGGGCGGCCCGGGCCGCCCGGTGGTCCAGGGTATCGGGGTCGCCGAGCGCGAGCGGCAGCGGGTTGGGCCAAGGCGCCGCGGCGCCGCGTGGCGCGACCCAGACGAGGTCCTCGCGCCGCAGGATCTCCCGCCCGGCCGTCAGGGGGACCGAGACGAGCGCCAGATCGAGCCCGCCGCGGCCCAGGCGATCCTCCAGACGGGGCGTCGCGGCACAGACCACCTCGATCGCGGCGTCGGGGTGAAGGCGCGCGAAGCCGCGCAACAGGGCTGGAAGGAAGGCCTGCGCATAATCGTCCGGGCAGCCGAACCGCAAGGTGCCGTTGAGGCGCCCGCCGGACAGCTCGGCCACCGCGTCGTCGTGCGAGGCGAGGATCCGGCGCGCGTGGACGAGGAGGCGCTCGCCCTGGACGGTGAGCACCACACCGCGCCCGGTCCGCCGCAGCAGCGGCTGCGCGACCAGATCCTCCAGCCGCTTCATCTGCATGCTCAGGGCGGCCTGACTGCGCCCGACCCGCTCCGCGGCCCGGCTCAGCGCACCCGTCTCCGCCACCGTGGCGAAGCTGCGCAGGAGGTCGATGTCGAGGCTCTGGGCCATCAGGATCGCTGAACCCTCGGTTCAGAACTATAAGCTTCTCTGGGGTCTTCGGTCGTCCTAGCATGGGCCGGCCTGCCACGGGACCCGGATCGATGACGACGCGGAACGACGACCCCGATTTCTGGACGCGCGCCCGCCGGCACCTGGTGCGCTACGGCGGCACCTTCGCGCCGGTGATCATCGAGCGGGCCGAGGGGAGCTTCGTCTACGACGCGGACGGCCGGGAGATCCTGGACTTCACCTCCGGCCAGATGAGCGCGATCCTGGGGCACGGGCATCCCGAGATTGCCGCCGTCGTCTCGGACCACGTCGGCCGCCTGGATCACCTGTTCAGCGGCATGCTGAGCCGGCCGGTGGTGGACCTCGCGACGGAGCTGGCCGGCCTCGCCCCCGGCGGGCTGGAGCGGACGCTTCTCCTGACCACCGGCGCCGAGGCCAACGAGGCCGCCCTGCGCATGGCCAAGCTCGCCACCGGCGGCTGGGAGATCGTGAGCTTCGCGCAGTCCTGGCACGGCATGACGGCGGGCGCCGCCTCGGCGACCTACAGCGCCGGCCGCAAGGGCTACGGCCCGGCCCCCGTCGGCTCCTTCGCGATTCCCGCACCGAACGCCTACCGCCCCACCTTCGCGCGGGACGGGGCCGCCGACTGGCAGACCGAGCTCGACTACGCCTTCGCGCTGGTGGATCGGCAGTCGACCGGCAACCTCGCGGCCTTCCTGGCCGAGCCGATCCTCAGTTCCGGCGGCATCCTCGAACTTCCGCCCGGCTACCTCGCGGCCCTCAAGCGCAAGTGCACCGAGCGGGGCATGCTGCTGATCCTCGACGAGGCCCAGACGGGTATCGGCCGCACCGGCCTGATGTTCGCCTGCGAGCGCGACGGGGTGGTGCCCGACATCCTGACCCTGTCGAAGACCCTAGGCGCCGGCCTGCCGCTCGCGGCGGTCCTGACCACGCCGGAGATCGAGGATCTCTGTCACGCCCGCGGCTTCCTGTTCTACACGACGCACGTCTCCGACCCGCTTCCCGCCGCGGTGGGGCTCAAGGTGCTGGAGATCGTCCGGCGCGACGGCCTGGTCGGCCGGGCCGAGGCGGCCGGCGCGCGGCTCGCGGCGCGGCTGCGGGCGCTCCAGCAGCGCTTCGCCTGCATCGGCGACGTGCGCGGGCGCGGGCTCCTTCAGGGCATGGAGATCGTGGCCGACCGGGACACGAAGGTGCCGGCACCGGTGCTGGGCGACGCGATCACGCGGCGCTGCCTCGAACTCGGGCTGAGCATGAACATCGTGCAGCTGCCCGGCATGGGCGGCGTGTTCCGCATCGCCCCGCCGCTGACCGCCACCGACGCGGAGATCGACCTCGGCGTCGACATCCTGGAGCGGGCGATCGAAGGTGCGGTGTGAGGCGGCCGCCGCGCCGGTCGCCCGCGCCGGCCGGCCCGCGCGCTCGGCCGAGTGGCGCGGGCCGCCGCGTCACGCCGCCTCAATCTCGGTGCTGACCGTCAGCCACTCCTCCTCGGCGGCGGCCAGCGCGGTCGCGGCGTCCGACCGCATCTTGGCGATCTCGCCGGCCTTGGCGGCGTTTTCCCGGAACGCGGACCCGTCCTCCAGGGCCGCGTCGATCTTCTGGATCGCCGCGGTCAGCTTGGCCATCCGCGCCTCGATGGCCTCCAGCCGCTTGCGCAGGGGCGCCAGGGCCGCGCGGCGCTCGACGCCGGCGCGGCGCGCCTCGGCCTTCTGGCCGCCGGACGGCTCGGCCTCGCGCTCGGCCTCGCGTTCGGGCCCCGACAGGACGAAGCGCCGGTAATCGTCCATGTCCCCGTCGAAGGTCTTCACCGTGCCGTCCGCGACCAGCCAGAGCCGGTCGGCGCAGGCCTCGACCAGGAACCGGTCGTGCGAGACGAGGATGACGGCGCCCTCGTAGTCGTTGATCGCCTCCACGAGGGCCTGCCGGCTCTCGATGTCGAGGTGGTTGGTCGGCTCGTCGAGGATCAGGAGGTGCGGGCCGTGGAAGGCCGCGAGCCCCATCAGCAGTCGCGCCTTCTCGCCGCCCGACAGCTTCTCGACCGGCGTGTCGGCCTTGTTAGCGCCGAAGCCAAGCCGCGCCGTGGCGCTGCGCACCTTCGCCTCCGGCACGTCGGGCATCAGGGTCCGGACATGCGCGTAGGCGCTCTCGGCGGGGCGCAGCTCGTCGAGCTGGTGCTGGGCGAAATAGGCGACCTCCATCTTGGAGGAGCGCTTCACCTCGCCGGCGACCGGCCCGAGCCGGCCGCCGATCAGCTTGCAGAAGGTCGACTTGCCGTTGCCGTTGGCGCCCAGCAGCGCGACCCGGTCGTCCGGCGCGAGGCTGAGGTCGAGGCCGGTGAGGACGATCCGGTCGCCGTAGCCGGCCTTGACCCGCTCCATGGCGACGATCGGCGGAGACAGCGGCTTCTCCGGGCTCGGCAGGTGGATCACCGGCACGTCGTCCTCGAGGAGCGCGGCGATCGGCTCCATCTTGGCGAGCCGCTTCATCCGCGACTGGGCCTGCCGCGCCTTGGTGGCCTTGGCCTTGAAGCGGTCGATGAAGCTCTGCAGATGCGCGCGCTCGGCATCCTGCTTGGCCTTCGCCTTGGCCTGGAGAACGCGCTTCTCCGAGAGCTGCTTGGCGAAGCTGGTGTAGCCGCCGCGGTAGATCGTCAGCTTGCCGCGGTCGAGGTGCAGGATGTGGTCGACGCTCGTGTCGAGCAGGTCGCGGTCGTGGCTGATGATGATCGCGGTGCGCGGGTAGCGCTCCAGGTAATCGTACAGCCAGAGCGTGCCCTCGATGTCGAGGTAGTTGGTCGGCTCGTCGAGGAGCAGCAGGTCCGGCTCCGAGAACAGCACGGCGGCGAGCGCCACGCGCATCCGCCAGCCGCCGGAGAAGTCCGAGCAGGGTCGCGCCTGGGCGGCCGCGTCGAAGCCCAGCCCGTGCAGGATCGCGGCGGCCCGGGCCGGCGCCGAGTGGGCGCCGATATCCACGAGCCGCGTCTCGATCTCGGCCCGGCGCAGCCCGTCCGCGTGCTCGGCCTCCGCCATCAGGCGGGCGCGCTCCGTGTCGGCGGCCAGCACGACGGCGTGCAGCGTCTCCGGTCCGGCCGGCGCCTCCTGGGCGACGGCGCCGATCCGCATGCCCTTGGGCAGCGCCACCGACTTCGCGTCGACCGGGAGGTCGCCGAGAATGGCCTTGAACAGGGTGGTCTTGCCGGCCCCGTTGCGCCCGACAAGCCCGACCCGGGCGCCTTCCGGGATCGTGAAGCTCGCGGAATCGAGAATCAGACGGTCGCCGATGCGATAGGTGAGGTCGTTGACGCGCAGCATGCCGGCGTTCTGGCGGTCCGGACGCCGCGAGGCAAGGGCGGCCTCCGCGCCGACCGTACCCCCCCCCGCGTTGATCCAGCCCCTCCGGCACGACGGCCATGAGAAGTAGCGAACACCAGCTTCGGCAGTCGGAATTTTAACGGAATGCCGTCAAATCTGCCGTGAGTGCTGTGCATATAGCCGGCGATATTATGGTGTCCGGTCCTATAGCGTCCGCACACTGGTGGGTGAAGCGCCCGGGCGGGGGGCGCGCCACAGGGGGGAGATCTTGGGCCAGACCGTGATCCTGACCGACGACGTCGAGCGCGGCGAGCGGCTCGCGCGCAATCTCGGCGGCGGCACGTCCGTGGTGCTGCACGACCTCTACGGCGACGCCGTCCCGCCGCGGGCCGCGTCGCTGATCATCAGCGACGTCAGCGCGCTGACCTCCGAATCCGTACGGCGCCTGCGCCAAGCGCTGTCCACCGCGCGCGGGCCCGACATCCCGTTCCTCGCCCTGATCCACGGCAATCTCGGTCGCGGCGAGATCCAGGCCACCGCCCTCGGCGCGACCCGCGCGATGCCGGCCTCCGCGGCGAGCGCCATGCTGCTGAACGCGGTCGCGGCGCTGACCAACGCCGCGCCGAGCCCGCCGCGGACCGGCAACTGGCGGCAGAACGTCAACGACGCCCGCTCGGCCTTCGTCAGCCTGTTCCGCGCCGATCAGGTCCCGCCGGCCGCGATGGTCGAGAACGGTGCCGACTTGGTGAACCAAGCGATCCGCGAGGCCAAGGTGCGCGACTGGCTCAAGGTCGTCGCGAGTTTCGACGACGTCACGCATCGCCACTGCCTGAGCGTCGCCGGCATCGCCGCCGAGTTCGCCCGCGTCCTCGGGCTCAACGAGGCCGATTCCCGATATCTCGTCAAAGGCGCGCTGCTGCACGACATCGGCAAGGCCAAGATCCCGCTCGCGATCCTGAACAAGCCCGCGCCGCTGACGCCGGCGGAGCGCGTCGAGATGGATCGTCACCCGGCGCTGGGACACGAGATGCTGCTCACGGGCGATTACGACGCGCTGACCCTGTCGGTGGTCCGCTCGCACCACGAGTATCTCGACGGGTCGGGCTATCCGGACGGATTGCGCGGGGCGCAGATCCCGGACCTCGTCCGGCTGATCACCATCTGCGACATCTTCGCGGCGCTGATCGAGGCGCGCCCCTACAAGGCGCCGAAAGCCCCGGGCGACGCCTACGCCATCCTCGGGTCCATGACGGCGAAGCTGGACGCGGATCTGGTCCGCGCCTTCGGCGCCGTCGCGGTCGCCTGCGAGACGCCCCGCCGCGCCTCGGCCTGAGACCGCGGCCAACCGGCGGACCGTCGCTCAGACGAGTTCCCAGGCCCCGCCGTCCCGCATCAGGGCGGCGACGAGGGCGTGGTTGAGCTCGTGGCCCGTGTGGAAGGCGCAGATCCGGCCCTCGATCGGGTGGCCGGCCAGCGCCAGGTCGCCGACGAGGTCGAGGACGCGATGGCGGACCGGCTCGCCGGGGACCCGCATGCCGCCGAGCACGTGCCCCCGTACGAGGAGCGCCGCCGAGCGGGGCGAGACGCCCTGCAGGAAGTCGTTGCGCGTCATGTAGCCGTAGGCGCGGCCCGCCATGGCGCGCATGTAGCGGCCGAAGCTGCGCGCCGGCGCGATCTCGCGCTCGAACGTGTCCGGTGTGATCGCGCCCGACCAGTCGATCGATCCGAAATGCGCCAGCGCGACGTGGCCGGTGATATGCAGGCCCCGGCCCGGCTCGATCTGGAGGCGGCGCCGCCCGTTCTCGACCGCCACCGTGCGCAGCAGCCGCATCACCCGGCAGGGCAGGCCCTGCTCGCGCCGACCGGCGGCCCGGATCGCCTCGCACCAGGGCGTCGCGCTCCCGTCGAAGATCGGCAACTCGTCCGCGTCGATCTCGGCCAGCACGTTGTCGATCCGCAGCGCGCTGAGCGAGGCCATGAGATGCTCGATCGTGCGCACCAGGACGCCGTCGCGCCGCAGCGCCGTGGAGAGCGGCTGCGATTCGCGGTAGTGCCAGTGGGCGGGAACGTCGACGGCCCGACCGTCCTTCAGGTGGCGGCGAAAGACGATGCCGTGGCCGGCCGGTGCGGGGCTGACGCGGACCGTGGCGTGACGCCCGGAATGGAGGCTGCGGCCCGACCGCTCGAAGGGGAACGCGAGCGTCGCCTGCTGGCGGGGACCGGCGGAGGATGTCGAGCGCGGGAAGGGAACGTCTTGATGCATCGGGACTGCCCGCCTCGGCGGGCCAGGAATTTAGCCCTCATACCTGATCCACGCTAATAAACTCCTGTTCATCGGCGCGCGGCTTGACCGCCCCGCCCGCGACCGTCACGATTGGCGCTGCCCGATCGATCCAGCACCGCCCCGGCGGGGCGCGGCTTCACTGTGCGGGCTGCTCCCGTCCCCAGATCTGCTGGCCGGCCCCCGTCAGGGCAGGGACGGAGGCCGGAGTTGAGGGAACACGATCGATGGCGCGGTTGGGGACAATACCTTTCTTCAAGGATCCCGGCATCGAGCTCAGCCCCTACGAGCCCCGCTGCCACTGGCGCCGCTTCGACGAGAACGAGGTCCTCGTCGACTTCGACGACATCTCCACCGACGTGTACTTCATCGCTTCCGGCGAGGTCCGCATCCTGAACCGGACCCAGTCCGGCAAGGAGGTCATCCTGGGTGAGATGCGCGGCGGGGCCTTCTTCGGCGAGCTCGCCGCCATCGACGGGATCGGCCGCTCGGCCAACGTCACGGCGCTGACGCGCGGCGAGGTCTGCGTGGTCCCGGCCCCGGTCTTCCGGCAGATCGTTTTCGCCTCCGAGGCGATCGCCGACCGGCTGTTCCGGCTCCTGGCCAAGCGCGTGCGCGAGCTGAACACGCGGCTCATGGAGCACGCCCTGCTCGACCTCAAGCACCGGCTCTACGCCGAGCTGCTGCGCCTGTCCGTGCCCCGAACCGGCACGGCGGGCGAGCGAGTCGTCTCGCCGCCGCCCTACCACCACGTCCTCGCCGCGCGGATCGGTTGCCGCCGCGAGCAGGTGACCCGGGAATTCACCGCGATGGCGGCGGAGGGTTTGGTCGACCGCACGCGCGGCGCCCTGGTCCTGCGCCGGCCGGACCTCCTCGAAGCGCGCGTGGCCGAGGCGCTGCGCGAGGATTCCTGATCCGTTGTCCGACAGGCCGGCGCCGCGCCTGCGGCTCGAGGAGCTGACCAAGCGCTTCGGCACCCATCGCGCGGTGGACGCCGTGTCCCTCGACCTCGAGGCGGGGGAGTTCTTCTGCCTGCTCGGCCCGTCGGGCTGCGGCAAGAGCACCCTCCTGCGCATGATCGCGGGCTTCGAGAGCCCGACCTCGGGGCGGATCCTGCTGGGCGAGCAGGATCTCACCGCGCTGCCGCCCCATCGGCGGCCGGTGAACATGATGTTCCAGTCCTACGCCCTGTTCCCGCACATGAGCGTGGCCGGCAATATCGGCTACGGCCTGAAGGGCCTGGGCCGCGCGGCCCTGGCCGAGCGGGTGTCGGAGCTGCTCAAGCTCGTGCGCCTGGACGGGTTCGGCGAGCGTCGCCCGGAGACCCTCTCGGGCGGCCAGCGGCAGCGGGTCGCCCTGGCCCGGGCGCTCGCCCGGGAGCCGAAGCTGCTGCTGCTCGACGAGCCGCTCGGCGCGCTCGACCGCGGCCTGCGCGAGGAGACGCAGGGTGAGCTGCGCGCCGTGCAGCGCCGCCTCGGCACCGCGTTCGTCGTCGTCACGCACGATCCCGAGGAGGCGATGATGCTCGCCGACCGGATCGGCGTCATGGAGGCGGGCCGCCTGATCCAGGTCGGGCCGCCGGCCGACCTCTACCGCCGCCCGGCGAGCCGCTTCGTGGCCGGCCTGCTCGGCGACGTGAACCTCATCCCCGGCCGGCTCGGGCCGGCGGCGGGCCCCGACGCGATCCGCACGGTCGAGACCGCGCACGGCCCGGTCCGGGGCTTCGCGGAGGCCGCGCTCGCGGAGGGCGCCGCCGTCGTGGTGGCGGTGCGGCCCGAGGACGTGGCATTGGGCGCGGAGGGGCTGCCGGTGGTCGTCACCGACGCCGTGTTCCTGGGCGACCGGGTTCGCCGAACGCTGCGCCTGCCGGACGGCGCCACCCTGCGGGCGAGCGGGCGGCCCGCGGAGGCCGGCGCGGCGCCGGGCTCGGACGCGCGCGCCGGTTTCGCGGCCGACGTCGCGGTGATCCTTCCGGCATGAGGACCGGTGTGCCGGACGAGGACCCCGCGGCGGGGCAACCGGGGGTCGGGTCCGCGCGCGGCCGGACCCGCGGCCGGCTGTTCGACCGGCTGGTCCGCCTCCCGCCCTTCCTGTGGCTGGCGGCGTTCTTCCTGCTGCCCTTCGCCATCACGCTCAAGATCAGCCTGTCGGAACCCGCCACCGCGATCCCGCCCTACCTGCCGCTCCTCGACTGGCGCGGCGGGCTCGACGGCTGGTCGGCCTTCCTCGAAGCCCTGAACTTCGACAATTACCTGACGCTCGCCGCCGATCCCCTCTACCGCGACGCCGCCCTCGGCTCCCTGACCTACGCGGGCGTGGCCAGCCTGATCCTCGTCGGGCTGGGGACGCCTCTGGCCTACGCCCTGGCGCGGGCGCCGTCCCGCTGGCAGCCGCTCCTCGTGGCGCTGGTGATCGTGCCGTTCTGGACGAGCTTCCTGATCCGGGTCTACGCCTGGATCGCGATCCTCAAGCCCGAGGGGCTGCTCAATCTCGCGCTGCGCCGCCTCGGCCTGATCGACGCGCCGCTGACCATCCTCAACACCGACGCGGCGGTGATCGTCGGCCTCGTCTACGCCTACCTGCCCTTCATGGTGCTGCCGCTCTACGCGGTGATGAACCGCCTCGATCCGACCCTGCGCGAGGCCGCGGCGGATCTCGGCTCTTCGCCGAGCCGGGTGTTCTGGACCGTGACCGTGCCGCTCAGCCTGCCGGGGATCGCGGCCGGCGCGGGGCTCTGCTTCATCCCGATGGTCGGCGAGTTCGTGATCCCCGACCTGCTCGGCGGGTCTGAGACGCTGATGCTCGGTCGGGTGCTCTGGACCGAGTTCTTCTCGAACCGCGACTGGCCGCTGGCATCGGCGGTCGCCGTGCTGATCCTCGCCATCGTCATCGGACCAGTGGTGCTGTTCCGGGACAGCCTGCGCGCGGGCGAGGGCGAGGCGCCGTGACCTGGGTGACCCGCACCGCCCTGGCGGCCGGCCTGGGTTTCCTCTACGGGCCGATCGCGGTGCTGATCGTGTACTCGTTCAACGCCTCGCCGATGGTGACGGTCTGGGGCGGGTTCTCGACCCGCTGGTACGGCGCCCTGCTCGCCGACGCGCCGCTCCTGTCCGCCGCCTGGGTCTCCCTGAAGGTCGCGGTCCTCGCGAGCCTGCTCGCCACGATCCTCGGCACGCTGGCCGCCCTCGCCCTGGAGCGGCAGGGCCGGTTCCGCGGGCGCGCCCTGTTCACCGGTCTCGTCTTCGGGCCGATCGTGATGCCGGAGGTGATGATCGGCCTGTCGCTCCTGCTGATGTTCATCGGGATCGGGCTGGACCGCGGCCTCGCGACGATTGTCATCGCCCACACGACCTTCTGCACCGGGTTCGTGGCGGTGGTGGTCGGCGCGCGCCTGCGCGGCCTCGACCGGTCCCTCGAGGAGGCCGCGGCCGATCTCGGCGCGGCGCCGGGGCGCGTGCTCATGACCGTGACGCTGCCGCTGCTGGCGCCCGCCCTGGCGGCCGGCGCGCTCCTCGCCTTCACCCTGTCGCTCGACGACCTGGTGATCGCGAGCTTCGTCTCCGGCCCGGGCTCGACCACCCTGCCGATGCGGCTCTACAGCCAGGTCCGGCTCGGCGTGAATCCGGAGATCAACGCGGCCTCGACCCTGCTCGTCGGTCTGGTGAGCGTCGCGGTGCTGCTGGCCTCCTGGCTCACCGGTCGCCGGCGACAGGGCTGAGCGGCGTCACTCCGCGGCCTGCGCCGCCGTCGCGCCCGCGCGCACCGCCTGCGCCACGACGAACGTCACGATGACGTTCACCACCAGCGCCACGATGCCGACATTGACGTCTTGGAGCGGCCCCAGGACCGGCAGCTTCGCCAGGCTGAACCCGGAGAGGACGGTCGCCGCCACCGTCGCCACGCCCGCGACGATCCCGGCGATCGCGGCGCGGCGGTCGAGGGGGTTGCGGCGCATCAGGCTGGTGATGAAGCACGGGAAGAGCTGCGTCACGAAGTTGTAGCCCATGAGCAGGAGCTGCACGATCGTGTCGCCGCCCGACAGGGTGAAGCCGACGCAGACCAGCGCCAGCACCGGCACGAGGATCTTGCACAGCCGCGCGGTGGCGGCGTCGTCCATGCCGGGACGCAGCGGCCGGACGAGGTTGTTCGCCACCAGCGTGACGCCGGCGATCAGGATCATCGAGCCCGGCACGAGGGCGGTGAGCACGCCCGTGGCGCCGATCAGCCCGATGACCCACGGCGGGAAGGTGGCGAGGGAGAGCTTGAACAGCGACAGGTCGACGTCGGGACCCGTGAGGCCCGGCACCTGCATCACGGCGGTGAAGCCGATCACGAACACGAACAGGTTGATCAGCTGATAGATCGGCAGGATCACCGCGTTGCGCCGGAACGCGCCCGGCTCGCGCGCCGTGTAGAGCGACGCGAAGGTGTGCGGCCACATGTAGCCGCCGAGCGCGGTGAGCAGGACCGTGGTGGTGAACCACGTCGGGCTCTGGCCGCGGTCGGGCAGGGCCAGGAAGCCGGGCTTGGCGGCCTCGATCGCCGTGAACAGGCCCTCGTAGCCGCCGTAGTAGTGCACCGGAAGGTAGATCCCGAGGAACACCACCACGAACAGGATGCTGGTGTCCTTGATCACCGCCGTCCAGGCGGAGCCGTGCACGCCCGACACGACCACGTAGGCGGTCAGCGCGGCCGCGCCGATCCAGACCGCGGTGGTCGACGAGATCGCGCCGTAGGACGCCGTCGAGACGATGATCCCGAGGCCCTTGAACTGCAGCACGAGGTAGGGGACGAGGGCGACGATCCCCACGAGCGCCACCAGCATGCCGAGCGCCCGGCTGCCGTACTTGCGCGCGAAGAAGTCGGGCTGCGTGTAGAGGTTGTTCTGCTTGGCGTAGCGCCAGACCGGCGGCAGCAGCCAGTACGAGGTGACGTAGGCGAGCGTCAGGTAGCAGAGGATGTAGTAGGCGGGGCCGCCCTTCCCGTAGGCGATGCCCGAGCCGCCGAGGAACGTGAAGGTCGTGTAGATCTCCCCGGCCATCAGCAGGAAGACCAGGGCGGTGCCGAAGCCGCGGCCGCCGACGGTCCACTGCTCCAGCCCCATCTCGCGGCCGAGCCGCGCGTAGAGGCCGAGGCCGATCGCCAGCGCGAAGCCGGCGGCCACGATGACGAGCGCGACGCTCATCGGGGATCCTCCGGCGCGCGGTTCTGAGGGTCGGTCAGGTAGATCAGCCCCATCACGGCCGAGGTTCCGATCACGCAGAACACCAGCCAGGCGAGGAGCAGCGGCAAGCCGAACACGAAGGGCTCGACCCGGTTCAGGAAGAACGGGCCGACCAGGATGCCGAGGAAGGGCAGGGCGGCCAGCCACCGCAGATTTCGCATGCCTGATACCGTTCAGAAGGCCCCGATATCGCGGGGTGAATCAGTCACGAACCGCTGTCAACGCTGCGAACGCCCGACGGCGCTCATCCCGATCACGTCTGCGTGCTGTGCGCGCGCGCACGCGGCCGCGCTCCCGGCGCGCATATCCTCGTGAGGCGTCGCGCCGTCCGACACGGCGGACGCCGAGGGACTTCACGATGACCCGTTCTCTGACCATCGCGGCACTGGCCGCGCTCCTCGCCGTTCCGGCAGCCCAGGCGGAAGCCCGCGCGCGACACGCGACCGCCAAGGCGCAGCCGAGCGCCGCGATCAAGGCGCGCCAGAACGTCATGAACGATTTCAACGCGCGGATGAGCCGCCTCGACGCGCTCATGGGCGTCCCGAGCACGTCGTCGGTTCGCGCGCGCTCGGCCGAGGCCGGACGCTAGGAAGGCCGAAGGAAGCCCCACGAGCCGGTCGTGCCGGCCGGCTCGTTGGCTCAGCGGCCCAGGCCGCCCGCCTCCTCGACGAAGCGCGCCACCGCGTCCGCGCCCGTCCCCTCGCGCAGGGACGCGAAGACGTAGGGCCGGGTGCCGCGCATCCGCTGCGTGTCGGATTCCATCACCGAGAGGTCGGCACCGACGAGCGGCGCGAGGTCGGTCTTGTTGACGATCAGCAGATCGGACCGGGTGATGCCCGGACCGCCCTTGCGGGGGATCTTCTCGCCCCCGGCCACGTCGATGACGTAGAGCGTGATGTCGGCGAGTTCAGGCGAGAACGTCGCCGCGAGGTTGTCGCCGCCGGACTCGATCAGCACGAGGTCGAGCTTCGGGAAGCGCCGGCTCATCTCGGCCACGGCGGCGAGATTGATCGAGGCATCCTCGCGGATCGCCGTGTGCGGACACCCGCCGGTCTCGACGCCGAGGATGCGCTCCTCCGGCAGGGCGCCCGCGACGGTCAGGATCCGGGCGTCCTCCCTCGTGTAGATGTCGTTGGTGATGGCGCAGATCTCGTAGCGGTCGCGGAAGCGCTTGCAGAGCTGCTCCATCAGGGCGGTCTTGCCGGAACCGACAGGTCCGCCGATGCCGACGCGGAGGGGGCCGTTCGTGGAAGTCATGCTGCGGGCTCAGGATCGGAAGATGCGGGAATACTGGGTCTCGTGGCGGAAGGAGCCGAGGTCCAGGCGGAAGGTGGCGGCACCGAGGGCGTCGAGATCGGACGCGGCGGCCGCCTCGGCGAGCCCCGCGAGGCGCGGGGCGAGGGCGGCGACGACCCGCGTGCCGGCGGCCTGCCCCACGGGCGCCGCCCGGAGAGCGGCGGAGACGAGATTCTGGAGGAAGGCGAGGCCGTAGGCGGCGAGCACGGGCTCCGGCGCCATGCCGTGCGCGCCCGCGGCGAGGCCGACCGCGACCGGATAGGCGACCGGCCCCGGTAGTTCCTCCGCCAGGGCGGCGAGGGCGTCGCAGGGCCACGCGCCCCGCGTCGCGTCGAGGAAGCTCCGTCCCTGCTGGCTCGTCTCCAAGTGCAGCTCGCGCGACGGCGCCAGGGCGAGCGCGAGATCGTTGACGGCGACCAGCGCGGCGCCGTCCGAGGTCCGCGCCGCCGCGTGGGCCTGGGCTGCCAGGATCAGGTCGTTGCGCAGGGCGCCGCGCTCGCAGACGTCGTGGAGCCACGCCGTCAGGCTCGCCTCGTCGCGGACATCGCCCGCTTCGACCGCCCATTCCAGCCCGTGCGAGTAGGCGTAGGCGCCGACCGGGTAGCCGGGCGACAGCCACGCCATCAGGCGCAGCGCCTCCAGGGCCTCAGCCGGCGGCATGGTCGTGATGGTGGCCGCCATGCGGGTGCGCGTGGTCGTGCCCGTGCCCGCCGGAATAGGCGCCGCCCTCCGGTCGGAACGGGCGTTCCACCGGCTCGGCGGTGCCGCCGAGGCCCCGGACCATCTCGGCGAGGACGTGGTCGTGCGCGATCCAGACCGCGTCCGACCCGATCTCGGCGGCGATGTGCCGGTTGCCGATGTGCCAGATCAGGCGCTTGAGGGCGTGATCGCTGGGGGCCCGGATCTCGAGCAGGCGCTCCGGTGCGGCCTCGACCCAGACGAGGCGGCCGTCCTGCAGGACCAGGGCGTCGCCGTCCTCCAGCACGGCCGGCTCCGGCAGATCCAGCAGGAATCCCAGCCCCCCGGCGCCGCGCATGGCGACGCGGCGGCGGTGGCGGTCGCCGTGATCGAGGACGACGCGGTCAACGATCTCGCCGCCCGACAGGGCGTCGCGGCGGACAATGCGGGTGGCGCGGATCATGGATGGCCGCGCTCAGAACAGGAAGTAGCGCTGCGCCATCGGCAGGACCTCGGCCGGCTCGCAGACCAGCAGCTCGCCGTCGGCGCGCACGTCGTAGGTCTCCGGATCGACCTCGATGACCGGCGTCGCGTCATTCAGCACCATGCTCTTCTTCGAGATGCCGCCGCGGACGTTCTCCACCGCGACCAGTTCCTTCTGCACGCCCAGCCGCTCCCGAAGGCCGTCCTCCACCGCCGCCCGGGAGACGAAGGTGAGGGCGGTGGCGAAGGGCGCCCGTCCGTAGGCGCCGAACATCGGCCGGTAATGCACCGGCTGCGGCGTCGGGATCGAGGCGTTCGGGTCGCCCATGGGCGCGGCCGCGATGCTGCCG
This sequence comes from Methylobacterium sp. ME121, assembly GCF_000974725.1. Classification (NCBI taxonomy): domain Bacteria; kingdom Pseudomonadati; phylum Pseudomonadota; class Alphaproteobacteria; order Hyphomicrobiales; family Methylobacteriaceae; genus Methylobacterium; species Methylobacterium sp. ME121. The sequence goes on along the minus strand of NZ_BBUX01000023.1, from coordinate 20,293 downwards.
CCCTTCAGCACGAGGTCGGGCTTCACGCCGAAGAAGGCCGGCGTCCACAGCACGAGGTCGGCGAGCTTGCCGGGCTCCACCGAGCCGATGTGCCGGGAGATGCCGTGCGCGATCGCCGGGTTGATCGTGTACTTGGCGATGTAGCGGCGCGCCCGCAGGTTGTCGGTGCCGGACGCGTCGCCCGGCAGGGCGCCCCGCTGGCGCTTCATCTTGTCGGCGGTCTGCCACGTGCGGATGATGACCTCGCCGACCCGGCCCATCGCCTGGCTGTCGGAGGACATCATCGAGAGCGCGCCGATATCGTGCAGGATGTCCTCGGCCGCGATGGTTTCGCGCCGGATCCGGCTCTCCGCGAAGGCGAGGTCCTCGGGAATCGACGGGTCGAGGTGGTGGCAGACCATGAGCATGTCGAGATGCTCGTCGATCGTGTTCCACGTGTAGGGCCGCGTCGGGTTCGTGGACGACGGCAGCACGTTCGGCAGCCCGGCCACCTTGATGATGTCCGGCGCGTGGCCGCCGCCCGCGCCCTCGGTGTGGAAGGCGTGAATGGTCCGGCCCTTGAAGGCCGCGATCGTGTCCTCGACGAAGCCCGACTCGTTGAGCGTGTCGGTGTGGATCATGACCTGGATGTCGTGGGCGTCCGCCACCGACAGGCAGGTATCGATCGCCGCGGGCGTGGTGCCCCAGTCCTCGTGCAGCTTCAGCGCGCAGGCACCCGCCCGCACCATCTCGACGAGGCTCTCCGGACGGGACGCGTTGCCCTTCCCGGCGAAGGCGAGGTTCATCGGGAAGGAATCCGCCGCCTCGATCATCCGGGCGATGTGCCAGGGGCCCGGCGTGCAGGTGGTGGCGAAGGTGCCGTGCGCCGGGCCGGTGCCGCCGCCGAGCATCGTGGTGACGCCCGAGCAGAGCGCCTCCTCGATCTGCTGCGGGCAGATGAAGTGGATGTGGCTGTCGAAGCCGCCCGCCGTCAGGATCTTGCCCTCGCCGGCGATGACCTCGGTGCCCGGCCCGACCACGATGTCGACCCCGGGCTGCACGTCCGGGTTGCCGGCCTTGCCGAGCCGGAAGATCCGGCCGCGCACGATGCCGACATCGCACTTCACGATGCCCCAGTGGTCGAGGACCACCGCGTTGGTGATCACCGTGTCGACGGCGCCGTCGGCGTTCGTGGCCTGGCTCTGGCCCATGCCGTCGCGGATGACCTTGCCGCCGCCGAACTTCACCTCCTCGCCGTAGGTGGTGAAGTCGCGCTCGACCGTGATCTCCAGGCTCGTGTCCGCGAGCCTGATGCGGTCGCCGACGGTCGGGCCGAACATGTCGGCGTAGGCCGAGCGCGGCAGGCTGGCGGGCTTGGGCGTGTTGGCCATGGTCAGAGCTTGCCCATCACGTCGCCGCGGAACCCGTAGACGGTGCGCCCGCCGGAGAGCGGCACCAGCGCCACCTCCCGCGTCGATCCCGGCTCGAACCGCACGGCGGTGCCCGGCGCGATGTCGAGGCGCTTGCCGCGGGCCTGCTCCCGCGGGAACACGAGGCCCGGATTGACCTCGAAGAAGTGATAGTGCGAGCCGACCTGGATCGGCCGGTCCCCGACATTGGCGACCTCGATCATGGTCCGCTCGGCGCCGGGGTTGAACACGATCTCGCCCGGCAGCGTCGTCACCGCGCCGGGAATGTCGGACGAGGCCGCGCCGCGGATCGGATGGTGCACGGTGACGAGCTTCGTGCCGTCCGGGAAGGTCGCCTCCACCTGGATGTCGTGGATCATCTCGGGCACGCCCTCCATGACCTGATCGGCGGTCAGCACGGTGGCGCCGGCCTGCATCAGGTCGGCCACGGTGCGACCGTCCCGCGCGCCCTCGACCACGAAGTCGGTGATCAGCGCCACCGATTCCGGATGGTTGAGCTTCACGCCGCGGGCGAGGCGATTCCGCGCCACCTGCGCCGCCATGGCGATGAGCAACTTGTCCTTCTCTCGGGGCGTCAGCAGCACGGGCAACCTCGTCGTCGCGGCGGCCGGAGCAAGGATCATGCGCGCGGCGCGGTCAAGGGCGGGCTTCGGCCGTTGCAGGACCCGGACCACCGACCGTCGGCGCCCGCGCGCGGAGGCGCGCCGGGATCGCGGCGCAGTCACGGCGCAGTCATGGCGCCATGGCGATGAAGCCGGCGAACAGGTCCGACAGAGCCTCGCCCTTCACGGCACCCGGCAGATCGCGGGGGTGGATGAACTCGTCGCGGAACCAGGGATAGCGCTTCGGATCGAAGGAGGCCCGCAGCCAGTCGATCGTCCGCCGCACGCGGGTGATCCGCTCGGCGTCCGGGTGATAGGTCAGCCAGATATCGATGCTGAATCGGCCGAGATTGTCCACCGGGACGACCTGGGCGCCGATCGCGCTGGCATAGGTCGGCAGCAGGCCGATTCCGGCCCCCTTGGCGATGGCCCAGTAATACGCGCTGCTGACGTTGACCCTCAGCGTGATCGGGACCTTCGCGGGGAAGCCCGGGACCGACCGCACGTAGTCCTCGAGGGCGACGGTCTGGCCGCCGTCCTGCACCACGATCCGGTGACGCTCGAGATCCTCCGGGCGCGCCGGGAGCCCGTAGGTCTCCTCGTAGCTCCGCGCGGCGTACGGCACCATGTGGATCCGGCCGATCTTGACGATGCGCAGGTCCGGGCTGGTCGGCCGCGTCAGCTGGATGGCGACGTCGGCCTCCAGCCTGAGGACGTCGGCGGATTCCATCGCGCAGCGCAGGTCGACGATCAGGCGCGGGTTGGCGCGCTGGAACTCGACGAGGCGCGGCGCGAGCCAGAAGGCCCCCAGCCCCTCCGTCACGGCGATCCGCACCTCGCCGGTCTCGGCGAAGGGCGCGCCCTCGCCGGTGCGCACGAGGCTGAAGGCGGCCGCCTCCATGCGGCCGGCGGCCTCGAGGATCGCGTGGCCCTCGGCGGTGAGGCGGATGCCGTCGACGTGGCGGGTCAGCAACGGCGCGCCGATCAGCGCCTCGAGATCGTCGATCCGGCGCCGCACCGAGTTCACCGACAGGCCGAGCTTCGTGGCCGCCGAGCGGAAGCTGCCGGACCGCTGGAGCGCCAGGAAGACCCGGATGCTCTGCCAGTCGGGCATCGGATCCCGGCTCGCCTCCGCCTGTTCCATCGACGGAACACCCCTGTTTCAAATTTTGCACATACAGCGAGAGCGCTAGATGCGAAGTGCTTAACCGTCAATCCGTACCCGAATGACAGGTCATCCGATGACGGTGCACATTGCTCGCGCGCAGTTTGTCGCCAAGGACGCCGATCAAGTCGGTACAGCGCTAGTCTCTCCCGAGCCGCGGCACGCGCTGAATGCGCTCGAGGTCGGCCGAATTGCCCGGCACCTCGTCATCTTCACGCCGACCCCGGACGATCTGGCGCGGCTGATCGCGGCGGCGCGCGCGGATCTGCCCGATCTCGCGCCCCTGCGCACCGTCCAGCGGGTGATGTCGATCAATCCCGACAGCGTCCTGGCGATCGCCCAGCGCCACCGGTTCGACGCCGCGGATCCGCGGGGCGAGGGGTTCGTGGCCTGCCTGATGCTGAACGCCGACGGCGTGGCCGCGCTCAAGAACGGGACGCTCGACGCGTCCGATCCGCCCGCCGCGATGCTGGCCGGCCAGCACGAACGTCCGGCCGGGATCTACGTCTGGGCCGTCTACGCGCGGCGGCGCCTCTCCGGCGGAGTCGGCCTCGTCTTCGATCGTCTGTCGAGCCCGACCTACCGGGGCGTGGACTTCTACGCCCGCGCGGCCACACCCGAGGGGGCCGACCTCCTGTCGGCCCTCGGCTTCGCGGCGCGGACCTCCGCCGGCGGGACCCTGTACCATTTCGCCCGCGGTCCGAAGGCGGAGCCGGCGCCCCCATACGACAGTCACCGGCCGGGCGCGACCGGCATCAGCGTCGCGGTCGCGCGGAACATGGAGGACCTGTCCCGGGTGATCGCCCTGCGCGCCGCCGTCTACATGGCGGAGCAGGCCTGCCCGTACGAGGAGGAGTTCGACGGCAACGACCTCTCGGCGACGCACCTGATCGGCTATGTCGGCGACGAGCCGGCGGGCTGCCTGCGCATCCGGTTCTTCGCCGATTTCGCCAAGATCGAGCGCCTCGCGGTCCGGGCCGAGTTCCGCAACACGCGCCTGTCCTTCGCGCTGGTCCGCGCCGGGATCGAGCTCGCCCGGGTGAAGGGCTACCGCCGGCTCTACGGCCACGCCCAGAAACGCCTCGTCGGCTTCTGGAGCCGCTTCGGCTTCCGGATCTTCGAGGGCGCGCAGGAGCTGGTCTTCTCGGATTTCGACTACGTCGAGATGCTGATGGAGGCGGAGCCGCACCCGCAGGCCATCGCGCTCGGCGCCGACCCCTACGTCATCATCCGGCCGGAGGGCCGCTGGCACCGGGCGGGCGCCCTCGACCGTTCGCGCAGCCGCGCCGTGACCCGCCCCTCCGTCGACCGCGCGGTCGCGGCGCGATGAACAGGCCGATCAACCCGGCGCTGTATCGCCGGCCGCGCAGCGTCCCGGTCCTGGTGCTGGTGGACATGCAGCAGGAATACGAGGTCGCCGGGCGCCCGCTCGCCCTGGCCGGGATCGAGCCCGCCCTCTCGAACTGCCGCCGCGCGCTCGCGCATGCCCGCGCGAGCGGCATGCAGGTGGTCTATGTCCGCTGGGTCGGCGCGCCGCTGTTCCAGGCGGGCAGCCGCTTCGTGCGCTGGATCGAGGGCTTCGAGCCCCACGGCTGCGACATGATCTTCGACCGGGATCGCCCGTCCTGCTACGCCAGCCCCGCCTTCGCGGACGCGATGGAGCGCGGCTCCCCGCCGCTGGTCATCGCGGGCTTCGCCGGCGAGTCGTCCTGCCTCGCGACCGCGATCGACGGCTTCCACCGCGGACAGGACGTGACCTTCCTGTCCGATGCCTCCGCCAGCCACGACCTCGACGGCATCTCCGCCGACGAGATCCACCGGTCGGTGAGCGCGGTGATGCGGGTGTTCGGCGACGTCACGGACACGCAGTCCTGGATCGCGGCCTCCGCGCCGTTCAAGCCCCTGCCCACAGCGTCGAGCCCCACGCACGCCAATGACTGACCGAAGCCAGAACGACGGGATTCCGGACGGGGGCCGGGGCGGCGACGAGGATGTGGACCTGCGTCTCGGCCGCCACGTGATCGAGCTGCTGCAGGCGGCGCGAGACGCCGGCGAGCCGACGCTGATCGCGCAGGCCGAGGCCATGGCGATGGCGGTCGGGTTCGTGCTGGCGAGCCGGTTGCCGGGCGCAGAGCCGGAGACCGCGTGATCAGTCGGCCGCGTCCTCGCCGCCGATGAGGCGCATGGCCCGCAGGCGCGCGGTCCGCTCGTCGCGCGCGCCCCTGTCGGCGTCGAGGGCACGCCACAAGGCGAGGAGGTCGCTCGCGTGTGTCGTATCGATGGTTTCGTCGGCGTCGTGCGCCATCTCGGCGTGATCGAAGGCGTCCATGTTCAAAGTCCCGCGCCTTGAGATGCGGTGCGCTAACAGGACATCCGCGCGATCGTCCAGCCCGAAAGATAGGCAGATCTTGTACAAGCCGGCGCGATCGTCACGCCCGGCACGATTCACTGCCGGCAAACTGATCCTCGGGCCGGCGCGAGGCGCGGCACGGATCCTCGACCGTGTCCGCGTCACAGGAGCGGCGCGTCGAATGCCCAAGACCCCACGGCAGGGCGGCATTTCAATCAAGGATCAGCCCTTGGGCGAAGTCGAAATCTAACAATTCAACAGTCGAGCGGCGCTCTTCTCCCAATTCGAACTGTTTGGAAAGAGCCCGATCCCGCGCAAGCCCGGTGATACCCTCAGAAACATCTCGGACACCGAACTGTGCCAATCCCGATCGGCAGAGGCCTGCGCCGGCTGCCGGGTCGGCTCTCCCGCGAGCCGAGACCGGCCGCGTCAGGCCCGGGATTGCGTCAGCGCGGCGATGATGGATTCGACCACCTCGATCTGCCCCTGTACGGCGACCAGCCGCGGCCCGGCCTCCGCGCCGTCGCCCAGCACGAAGGTGCCCTTCTGCCGGCGCGTGTCGCGCAGCTTGCGCACCGACGCGACGATGATCTGCCGCTCCTCGATCAGCGCGTCGCGCAGCTCGTTCAGGCCGTCCAGTTCCAGTGTCGGGGTCATGCGGCGTCCCGGTCCTACATCCTCGACGCGACCGCGGCGGGCACTCCGCGCCCCAGCGCCGGGCGCGAACCATCCGGACAGGGCGTCCGGCGGAGCGACGCGGCCCTCGGTCCGCGGCGGTAGCACGGTTTCCACTCACGGAACATTGCGGCGATCCGGGACGTGCCGCGATGTCTGGCGCGCGCATTGTATGCTATTGAATGCAAAATTATCCCGGCAGGCGAAGCGCGGGATCAACGGGCGGACAGCGGCGCATGCTGAGTGAGGACGTGCACGACCGCGGCGGGTCCCGCGCGGACCGGACGGTCGCGGACCGGGGCCTCGGCGACGCGGATCGCGCCGGGACCGGACCGGCGAAGAAGCGCTCCGGCGCGGCCGGCCTGATCCTGCTGCTGCTCGCCGTCGCAGGCGGCGGCGCCTACGGCTACACGCGCCTGAACCAGCCCGCGGTGAAGACCGGGACGGCCGCCCCGCTGCCGGTACCCGTCACCCTCGGCACGGTGGAGCAGGGACCGTTCGCCCTCGTGTCGAACGGCCTCGGCACCGTCCAGGCGTACAACACGGTCCAGGTGCGCACGCGCGTCGACGGCGAGATCCACCAGGTGGCGTTCCGCGAGGGTCAGACCGTCCACAAGGGCGACGTGCTGGTGCAGATCGACCCGCGGCCCTACCAGGCGGCGCTCGATCAGGCGAAGGCCAAGAAGGAGCAGGACACGGCCAATCTCGGCAACGCGAAGGCGGACCTCGTCCGCTACACCGGGCTCGGCGCCTACGCCTCCCGGCAGCAGACCGAGACGCAGACAGCCCTGGTCGCCCAGCTCACCGCGCAGGTGGCGTCCGACCAGGCCGCCATCGACAACGCCACCACGCAGCTCGGCTACGCCACGATCCGCGCGCCGATCGACGGCGTCACGGGGTTCCGGCAGGTCGATATCGGCAACATCGTCAACGCGGCCGGACAGACCCCGATCGTGACGATCACGCAGGTCGAGCCGATCTTCGTGGTGTTCACGGCCCCGGAGGACCAGCTGCCCGCGATCACCGCGGCCCTGAAGGCCGGCGACGTGCCGGTGGAGGCGTGGACCTCGGACGGACTGACCAAGCTCGCGGACGGCAAGCTCGCCCTGTTCAACAACCAAGTCGACACCGCCACCGGCACGATCCGCCTCAAGGCCGTCTTCGAGAACAGGACTCACGCGCTGTGGCCGGGCCTGTCGGTCTCGACCAAGATGCGGATCGGCACCGTCGCGGTCGCCACGACGGTGCCGGACAACGCGATCCAGCACGGACCCGACGGCCTGTTCGCCTTCGTGGTGGACGATGCCAGCCGGGCGCACCAGCGCGCGCTGAAGGCGGGACGCTCGGATTCGGGGCGGACGCGGATCCTCAGCGGCGATCTCCGGCCGGGCGAGCGGGTAATCGTAGCCGGGCAGTACAAGGTGCAGGACGGCAGCCTCGTGGCCGATCCGCACAGCGCGCACACCGCGCAGGCGGAGGCGGTCCAGTGACGCGCGCGGCACGTCTCACGGCGGCCGTGTCAGCGCGCGGGGTCCGGGCATGAAGGGCGGCATCTCGGCCCCGTTCATCCGGTTTCCGGTGGCGACCACGCTGATCATGGTCGGCATCCTGTTCCTCGGGGTGGTGGCCTACCCGCTGCTCGGCGTCGCGCCGCTGCCGCAGGTGGATTTCCCGACGATCCAGGTGACCGCGCAGCTGCCGGGGGCCAGCCCGGAGACGATGGCCTCGTCGGTGGCGCAGCCCCTGGAGCGGCAGTTCTCCCAGATCCCGGGCGTGTCGCAGATGACCTCGACGAGTTCCCTCGGGATCTCGACGGTCACGGTCCAGTTCGACCTCAACCGCAACATCGACGGTGCGGCGAGCGACATCCAGGCGGCGATCAACGCCGCCAGCGGCCAGCTCCCGAAGAACCTCCCGACACCGCCGACTTACCGCAAGGTCAACCCGGCCGATTCGCCGATCCTGCTGCTCTCGGCCACCTCCGACAGCATGCCGCTGATCGACGTCGACGACGCGGTCGACGTCCAGCTCGCCCAGCGGATCAGCCAGATCTCGGGCGTCGCCCAGGTCTTCATCGGCGGCCAGCAGAAGCCCGCCGTGCGGATCCAGATCGATCCGGCGAAGCTCGTGGCCAAGGGCCTGTCGCTGGAGGACGTGCGCGCGCAGCTCACCCTCACCACGGTCAACAACCCGAAGGGCAGCATCGACGGCGGCAGCCACAGCTACACCATCTACGCCAACGACCAGCTCACCGCGGCCCACAACTGGAACGACGTCATCGTCGCCTATCGCGACGGCGCGCCGCTGCGCGTCCGCGACATCGGACAGGCGGTCGCCGGTCCCGAGGACACCAAGCAGGCCGGCTGGACCAACGGCAAGCGCGGCATCTTCCTGGTCGTGTTCAAGCAGCCCGGCGCCAACGTCATCGACACGGTCGACAGCATCAAGGCGCAGCTGCCCCGCCTGACCGCCACATTGCCGGCCGCCATCAAGGTCGGCATCCTGAGCGACCGCACCCAGACCATCCGCGCCTCGGTCGAGGACGTGCAGTTCACCCTGCTGCTGACGATCGCGCTGGTCGTCGGGGTGATCTTCGTCTTCCTGCGCAGCTTCTGGGCGACCGTGATACCGAGCGTGACGGTGCCGCTCGCGCTGCTCGGCGCCTGCGCGCTGATGTGGATGGCGGGCTACACCCTCGACAACCTCTCGCTGATGGCGCTCACCATCTCGGTCGGCTTCGTGGTCGACGACGCCATCGTCGTGCTGGAGAACATCAGCCGCTACGTCGAGGAGGGGATGCGGCCCATGGAGGCCGCGTTCAAGGGCGCGGGCGAGATCGGCTTCACCATCGTGTCGATCTCGGTGTCGCTGATCGCCGTCCTGATCCCGCTCCTGCTGATGGGGGGCATCATCGGCCGGCTGTTCCGCGAGTTCGCCGTGGTGCTGTCGATGACCATCGCGGTCTCGGCCTTCGTGTCCCTGACTCTGACCCCGATGATGGCCTCGCGGCTGCTGAAAGCCCACGACGCCGAGCGTCACGGCCGCCTCTACCGGATGAGCGAGGCCGCCTTCGACTGGCTGCTCGCGGTCTACGCCGACGCCCTCGACGTCGCCCTGCGCTTCCGCCGCGTCACGCTGCTGGTCTTCTTCGCCACCCTGGCGCTGACCGGCTACCTGTTCGTGGCGATCCCGAAGGGCTTCTTCCCGCAGCAGGACACCGGTTTCATGATCGGCGTCACCGAGGCGGGCCAGGACATCTCCTTCTCGGCGATGAAGGCGCTGCAGGAGAAGGTCGGCGCGATCGTCCAGGCCGATCCGGCGGTGGCCACGGTCGGCATGTCGCTCGGCGGCAACGGCCAGGCGCTCAATTCCGGGCGCATGTACATCACGCTCAAGCCGCGCGAGGAGCGCGACGTCAACGCCTTCCAGGTGATCGGCCGTCTGCGCCCGAAGCTGGAGCGCGTCGAGGGCATCCGGACCTTCATCCAGGCGACGCAGGACGTGCGCACCGGCGGCCGCACCTCGCGGACGCAGTTCGAGTACACCCTCCAGGACCCGGACCTCGCCGAGCTGAACACCTGGGCGCCGCGCATCCTCGACAAGATGAAGACGCTGCCGGAGCTGCGCGACGTCGCCACCGACCAGCAGACCCGCGGCACGACCCTGACGCTGTCGATCGACCGCGACGCCGCCTCGCGCTACGGCATCACGCCCCAGCTGATCGACGACACGCTCTACGACGCGTTCGGCCAGCGTCAGATCGCGCAGTACTTCACGCAGCTGAACAGCTACCACGTGGTGCTGGAGGTGCTGCTGGCGCTTCAGGGCAGCGTCGAGAGTCTCGACAAGATCTACATCAAGGCACCGATCGGCGGCGGGCAGGTGCCGCTCGCGGCCTTCGCCCGCTGGACGACGGTTCCGGTGGCGCCGCTGGCCGTGAACCACCAGGGGCAGTTCCCGGCGGTGACGATCAGCTTCAACCTCGCCCCCGACGTCGCCCTGGGGCAGGCCACGGAGGCGATCGGCCGGGCGATGCGGGAGCTGCAGGTGCCGCCGACCGTGGTGAGCGGCTTCCAGGGCACCGCCCAGGCCTTCCAGCAGTCGCTCTCGACGGTGCCGCTGCTGATCCTCGCGGCCCTGTTCGTCGTCTACCTGATCCTCGGCATCCTCTACGAGAGCTTCATCCACCCGCTCACGATCCTCTCGACCCTGCCGTCGGCCGGCGTCGGCGCCCTGGCCGTGCTGATGTGGGCGGGGTTCGATTTCAGCCTGATCGCGCTCATCGGCATCATCCTCCTGATCGGCATCGTGAAGAAGAACGGCATCATGCTGGTCGACTTCGCGATCGTGGCCGAGCGCGAGGAGGGTCTCTCGCCCGAGGTCGCGATCCGGAAGGCGGCGCTGCTGCGCTTCCGGCCGATTCTCATGACCACGATGGCGGCTCTGCTCGGCGGCATCCCGCTGATGATCGCCACCGGGACCGGTTCGGAGATCCGGCAGCCGCTGGGCTACGCCATGGTCGGCGGCCTCGCGGTGAGCCAGGTGCTGACGCTGTTCACCACGCCGGTAATCTACATCTACCTCGACCGGCTGGCGCACCGGCTGTCGTTCCGGGACAAGCCGCAGACGGTGGACACCGCGCTCGACGATCCCGAGGCGGTGGATGAGGTTCGAGGCCCGCCGGCGCTGCGCGCGGCGGAATGAGTCCGACCGCCGCCTTCGCGCGCTGAGCGAAGCGACCCAGGGCGGCGGGACGTCGGCGAGCGTGACGCATCTGGATCCCTTCGCTCCGCGCGCGAGGACGCTGAGCGTCGCGGGACAGGCGCCGCGAAGCCGACGGCCGGGCGGCCCTGTCACCGCAACACGCTTGGCGGGGGAGCTCGCCGTTCCAGTTCATTCGCTGCCGGCCCTATGAGACCGCGCGACGCCGAAGGATCCGGATGAGCCAGAACCTGCCGCTGCGAGGGCTCACCTTGCTCGCCCTGGAGCAGGCGGTCGCCGCGCCCTACTGCACCTCGCGGCTCGCCGATGCCGGGGCCCGGGTCATCAAGATCGAGCGGCCGGAGGGTGATTTCGCCCGCGGCTACGACTCGGCGGTCAACGGGCTGGCGAGCTACTTCGTCTGGCTCAACCGCGGCAAGGAGAGCCTCGTCGCCGACATCAAGGATCCGGCCGATGCCCGCCTGCTGCACGCGATCCTCGCGCAGGCCGACGTGTTCGTGCAGAATCTCGCCCCCGGCGCGGCCGCCCGGGCGGGCTTCGGCGCGGCGGAGCTGCGGGCGCGCTATCCGCGGCTGATCACCGTCGACATCTCCGGTTACGGCACCGGCAACGCCTACAGCGACATGAAGGCCTACGACCTGCTGGTCCAGGCCGAGAGCGGGCTCGCCGGGATCACCGGACATCCGGCCGGACCCGGGCGCGTCGGCGTCTCCGTCTGCGACGTCGCCTGCGGGATGGACGCCCACGCCGCCGTTCTCGAGGCGCTGATCGCCCGCGGGATCACCGGACAGGGCTGCGCCCTGGAGGTCAGCCTGTTCAGCGGCGCCGCCGACTGGATGAACGTGCCGCTGCTCTACTTCGAGGGGACGGGGCAGGCCCCGCGGCGGGTCGGCCTCGCGCATCCCTCGATCTGCCCCTACGGCGCCTTCCCCACGGCCGACGGCAGCCTGGTGCTGATCTCGATCCAGAACGAGCGCGAGTGGGCGAGTTTCTGCGCCGGCGTCCTCGGGGAGCCCGACCTCGCCCGGGCCGAGGGCTTCGCGTCCAACAATGCCCGGGTGGCCAACCGCGCCGCGGTCGACCTGCGCGTCGGCGCCGAGCTGGTGCGGCTCAGCCGCGACGCGGCCGCCGCCCGGCTGAAGGCGGCGGGCACCGCCTACGGCTTCGTCAACACGCTGGCGGATCTCGCCGCGCACCCGGCGCTGATCCGCGCGGAGGTCCGGACGCCTTCGGGGCCGGCCCGGATCGTGGCGCCGCCGGTGCTGATCGACGGCGAGGTCCGCGCCCTCGGCCCGGTTCCGGCGATCGACGAGCACGGGGCGCGGATCCGGGAGGAATTCGGTCGCCGCGACTGAGGACTGCGATACGACGGCAGAACATGAACGGCGGGAGGAGACGATGAGACTGGACGGCAAGATCGCGCTCGTGACGGGGGCTGGCAGCGGCTTCGGGGCCGGGATCGCCCAGCGCTTCGCCGCGGAGGGCGCCAAGGTCGCCTGCGTCGACATCGACGGCGCGGCGGCCGAGCGTGTCGCCGCGGCACTCGGCGACAAAGCGATCGCGATCGCCGCCGATGTCGGCTTGGCCGCCGACGTCGCCGCCAGCGTCGCCGAGACGCGGCAGCGCTTCGGCGTGCCGAACGTTCTCGTCAACAACGCCGGCACCACCCATCGCAACAAGCCGCTGATGGAGGTGACCGAGGAGGACTTCGACCGGGTCTTCCGGGTCAACGTGAAGTCGATCTTCCACTACGTCCGGGAAGTCGCCCCGCTGATGCGCGACGCCGGCGGCGGCGCGATCCTGAATGTCAGCTCGACGGCGGCGCTGCGGCCGCGCCCGGGGCTGACGTGGTACAACGCCTCCAAGGGGGCGGCGAGCCTCGCCTCGAAATCCCTCGCCCTGGAGCTGGCGCCCTGGAAGATCCGGGTGAACGCCCTCTGCCCGGTCATGGGCGCCACGGGGCTCCTCGAGCACTTCATGGGCGTCCTCGACACGCCCGAGAATCGCGACCGCTTCATCGCCACGATCCCGCTCGGGCGCCTGTCGGAGGCGAGCGACATCGCAGCGGCGGCCCTGTTCCTCGCCTCCGACGAGGCGGCGTTCATCACCGGCGTCGATCTGCCGGTCGACGGCGGCCGCACGGCCTGAGGAGTTCCCGATGGAATCCTATACCGAGATCCGCGAGTCGGTCGCCAAGCTCTGCGCCGGCTTCCCGGGACCGTACTGGCGGGCCCTCGACCGTGAGATGGCCTACCCGACCGCGTTCGTGAACGCGCTGACCGAGAGCGGCTACCTGTCGGTACTGATCCCCGAGGCGTACGGCGGCTCCGGCCTGCCGCTCTCGGCCGCCGCCGCGATCCTCGAGGAGGTGCAGCGGGCGGGTTGCAACGGCGGCGCCTGCCACGCTCAGATGTACACGATGGGGACGCTGCTTCGGCATGGCTCGGAGGCGCAGAAGGCCGAGTACCTGCCGGCCATCGCGGAGGGCCGCCTGCGGCTCCAGGCTTTCGGCGTGACCGAGCCGACCTCCGGCACCGACACCGGCAGCCTGAAGACGACGGCGCGCCTGGAGGGCGACCACTACATCGTCAACGGCCAGAAGATCTGGACCAGCCGCGCCGAGCACTCGGACCTGATGCTGCTCCTCGCCCGCACCACGCCGAAGGCCGAGGGCATGAAGCGCACGGACGGGCTGTCGGTGCTCCTCGTCGACATGCGCGCGGCGAAGGGCAACGGCCTCACGATCCGGCCGATCCGCACCATGATGAACCACGCCACCACCGAGGTCTTCTTCGACAATCTCCGGGTGCCGGCGCAGAACCTCATCGGCGAGGAGGGCAGGGGCTTCCGCTACATCCTGTCCGGCATGAATGCCGAGCGGATCCTGATCGCCGCCGAGTGCGTCGGCGACGCCAAGTGGTTCATCGACAGGGCCCGCGCCTATGCCGGAGAGCGGTCCGTGTTCGGCCGGCCGATCGGCGCCAACCAGGGTGTGCAGTTCCCGATCGCGAAGGCTTACGCGAACATGCGCGCGGCCGAACTCATGGTCCGCGAGGCGCTGACCCTCTACGAGGGCGGCGCCAATCCCGGGGCCGAGGCTAACATGGCCAAGATGCTCGCCGCCGACGCCTCCTTCGAGGCGGCCAACGCCTGCATCCAGACCCATGGCGGCTTCGGATTCGCCGAGGAGTACGACGTGGAGCGCAAGTTCCGCGAGACGCGCCTCTATCAGGTCGCCCCGATCTCCACGAACCTGATCCTCGCCTACCTGTCCGAGCACGTCCTCGGCCTGCCGCGGTCGTACTGAGATGACCGATCTCACTGCCTGGATCGGCCGGACGCGAGAGGCGTCCGACCTCGTCACCCCGCGCCTCCTCGCGGAGTTCCGCGCGACCTTCGCGCCTCACCTGGCGCCGGTCTCCGACGGGATCGCGCCACCGGCGCTGCACTGGTGCCTCGCGCCCGAGACGCCACCGGCCGATGCCCTCGGTCCGGACGGCCACGCCGCCAAGGGCGGCTTCCTGCCGCCCGTGCCGCTGCCCCGGCGGATGTGGGCGGGGGGCGAGATCGAGACGGCCTCGGGCCTGCGCGCGGGGGACGCGGTGACGCGCACCGAGACCGTGCGGGACGTCGCCTTCAAGAGCGGTCGGAGCGGGAGCCTGTGCTTCGTCACCGTCGACCACACGGTGGCGACAGGACGGGGCGTCGCGATCCGCGAGCGGCAGGACATCGTCTACCGCGAGGCGGCGGGTGCGCAGACCGGAACAAGTGCTGCGCCCGAGCGCGACGATCCCGAAGCATACGCGGCGATCTGGGACGTATCGGCGACGCCGACGCTGCTGTTCCGCTACTCGGCGATGACTTTCAACGGCCACCGCTTCCACTACGATCAGCCCTACGCGACGCGGGTGGAGGGCTACGCCGACCTCGTCGTTCACGGCCCGATGCAGGCCACGCTGCTGATGAACCTCGCCGCGACGCTCCTGGGACACGGGCCGCGGAAATTCGCCTATCGCGGGGTGTCGCCGATGACCGCCAACCAGATCTTCCGGGTCTGCGGGCGGGTCTGCGGGACAGTGTTCGAGGGCGTGACGCTCGACGCGGCGGGCCATGTCTGCATGCGGGCCCGGGGCGACGCGTGAGAGGCCGGACCGCTCGGTCCGCGCCTGGGATCAGCCGGGGATCAGTGCCGTCGGCGCGCCGCGTGTGGCCGGCGGCGTCGCATCGGCCCGCGGATGCGTCGACGGGCCGAGTGGGCGCGGGCCGCGCGCACGCGCGGCCCGCGCCGAGCGGGCTCAGGCCAGCTTCAGACCGACGTTGACGTTGCCGCGGGTCGCGTTGGAGTACGGGCAGACCTGGTGAGCGGCGTCGACGAGCTTCTGCGCGTCGGCGCGGTCGAGGCCCGGCAGGCTGATCGTCAGGTCGGCGGTGATGCCGAAGCCGCCCTCGGAGCGCGGGCCGATGCCGACTTCTGCGGTGACGCTGGTGTCGGCCGGGACCTTCAGCTGCAGCGACGGCGCGACGGCCTTCATGGCGCCCAGGAAGCAGGCCGAGTAGCCGGACGCGAAGAGCTGCTCCGGGTTCGCGCCCGGACCGCCCGCGCCGCCGAGCTCCTTCGGAGTCGAGAGCTTAACCTCGAAGTTGCCGTCGGCCGTCCGAGCGGCGCCGTCGCGGCCGCCGGTGGCAGTGGCGGAGGTGCGGTACTTCACGTCTACGGGCATGGGACTCTCCGGTTTGGGGGATGCCGCCGGCATGTAGGTGCCGACTCGCTTCCGCACAGCCCAGTTAGATTGCGCGCAATCTAATTTCAAGGGTCGATCAGCGCGAAGCGGTCGACATCCACGAGACCCCGGTCGGTGATCTTGAGGTGAGGAATGACGGGCAGGGGCAGGAACGCGACCTGCAGGAAGGGCTCGGGGAGGACGACATCGAGGCTTCGCGCCGCGTCGCGCAGGGTTACGAGGGATCGCCGGATGGTTTCGAACGGCATCAGGCTCATCAGGCCGGCCACCGGCAGCGCGATCTCGGCCAGCACGCGGCCGCCCTCGACCACCACGAAGCCGCCCTCGATCTCTCCGAGCCGGTTCACCGCCACGGCCATGTCGGCATCGTCCGCCCCGACTACCGTGATGTTGTGGCTGTCGTGCCCGACCGACGAGGCGATGGCCCCGCGCCGGAGGCCGAATCCCTTGACGAACGCGACGCCGATGCCGCGCCCGCCCGGTGCCGTGCGGCCGTGGCGCTCGACGACGGCGACCTTGATGACGTCCTGACCCAGGTCGATCCGGCGCTCGCCGCCGGAATAGGGCAAGGTGAGGTCGTGGCGCAGAGTGATGATCTTACCGGGCACCACCCCGATCACCGGCGTCGACGGACCGGAGCCCGGCGCGGCAAAGTCCGCCGCCGTCACGCGCCGCGCCCGCACGCTCCGGCGACCGATCGGCTCGACCGGCGCGCGCGCGTCGAAGAGCGCTGCGTCGACCGGGCGCCCCGCGCTGAGCACCCGCGACACTGCGCAGGCGGCGAGATCGTCGAGGACCACGAGATCGGCGCGCTGGCCGGGCGCGACGAGGCCCCGGTCGTGCAGCCCGAAGGCGCGGGCCGCCGACCAGGACGCCGCGCGGTAGGCGGCCAGCGGCGGCACGCCGAGGGCGATGGCCGTGCGGACGACGAAGTCGAGATGGCCCTCCTCGGCGATGTCGAGGGGATTCCGGTCATCGGTGCAGAAGGCCAGGAACGGCGCCGTCCGCTCGGTCAGGATCGGCGCGAGGGCGTGCAGGTCCTTGCAGACCGAGCCCTCCCGGATCAGCACGGTCATGCCCTTCGAGAGCTTCTCGCGGGCCTCCTCGGGCGAGGTTGCCTCGTGCTCGGTGCGGATGCCGGCGGCGATGTAGCCGTTGAGCCCGAGGCCGCGCAGGAGCGGCGCGTGCCCGTCGATGTGCCGCCCTTGGAAGGCGGCGAGCTTGTCCAGCACGCCCGGATCCGCCGCCAGCACGCCCGGGAAGTTCATGAACTCGGCGAGGCCGATCACCCTCGGATGGGCCGCGAAGGGGGCGAGATCCTGCGCCTCGATCCGGGCGCCGGAGGTCTCCAGATGGTCGGTGGCGGGGACGCAGGAGGAGAGCTGCACGCGCAGGTCCATCGCCAGGGTCTCGGCGGATCTCAGGAACCACGTGAAGGCGTCGGTGCCGAGCACGTTGGCCATCTCGTGCGGGTCGCAGATCCCGGTGGTGACGCCGTGCGGCAGGACGCACCGCTCATATTCCTGCGGCGGCATCAGCGACGATTCGACGTGGAAGTGGGTGTCGATAAAGCCCGGCACCACGACCTTGCCGGACACGTCGATCTCCCGGGCGCCGCGGTACTGCCCGAAGGTCCCGACGATCCGGTCGCCGCAGATCGCGATGTCGGAGGCGACGAGGTCGCCCGTGACGAGGTCGAGGAAGCGGCCGCCCTTCAGGACGACGTCGGCGTCGACGCGGCCCTGACCCTGCGCGATGGCCCGCCGGAGGAAATCCACCTGTGTCATCGCGAGTCGCCCCTCCGCCCTGCCATCCGCCAGAAGCATGCCACGGGTGCCAGCCCCTCGGCGACGCTTGCGGATGCGCGGGCGCGGGCGCAGAAGCCGCTCACCTTTGAACTGGTCGAAGCTCTCGATGCCCGCCTATCGCTCACGCACCACCACCCACGGCCGCAACATGGCCGGCGCCCGCGGCCTCTGGCGCGCCACCGGCATGAAGGACTCGGACTTCGGCAAGCCGATCATCGCCGTGGTGAACTCCTTCACGCAGTTCGTGCCGGGCCACGTCCACCTCAAGGATCTCGGCCAGCTCGTCGCGCGGGAGATCGAGGCGGCCGGCGGCGTCGCCAAGGAGTTCAACACCATCGCGGTCGATGACGGTATCGCGATGGGCCACGACGGGATGCTGTACTCGCTGCCGTCCCGCGAATTGATCGCCGATTCCGTCGAGTACATGGTCAACGCGCACTGCGCCGACGCGATGGTGTGCATCTCGAACTGCGACAAGATCACCCCCGGCATGCTGATGGCGACTTTGCGCCTCAACATCCCGACCGTGTTCGTCTCCGGCGGCCCGATGGAGGCCGGCAAGGTCCAGCTGCCGGGCATCGCCAAGAAGGTCGACCTCGTCGACGCGATGATCGCCGCCGCCGACGACCGGATCTCCGACGAGGACGTCGCCGTCATCGAGCGCTCCGCCTGCCCGACCTGCGGCTCCTGCTCGGGCATGTTCACGGCGAACTCGATGAACTGCCTCACCGAGGCCCTCGGGCTGGCGCTGCCGGGCAACGGCTCGGTGCTCGCCACCCACGCCGACCGCAAGCGCCTCTTCGTCGAGGCCGGCCACCTGATCGTCGATCTGGCCCGCCGCCACTACGAGCAGGACGACGCCGGCGTGCTGCCGCGCGCGGTCGCGAGCTTCCGGGCGTTCGAGAACGCCATGACCCTCGACATCGCCATGGGCGGGTCGACCAACACGGTGCTGCACCTTTTGGCCGCCGCCCACGAGGGCGAGGTGCCCTTCACCATGGCGGACATCGACCGGCTGTCGCGGCGGGTGCCGGTTTTGTGCAAGGTCGCCCCGGCAGTGGCCAACGTCCACATGGAGGACGTGCATCGCGCCGGCGGGATCATGGGCATCCTGGGCGAGCTCGACCGGGCCGGCCTGATCGACACCAGCGTCGGCAACGTCTCGGCCGGGACGCTCGGCGCCGCGCTCGCCCGCTGGGACGTGCGCGGCGAACCGGCCGCCTCGGTGAAGACCTTCTACCAAGCGGCGCCGGGCGGCGTGCCGACCCAGGTGGCGTTCAGTCAGGAATCCCGGTTCGACGCGCTCGATCTCGACCGCGAGGGCGGCGTCATCCGCGACGCGGCACACGCCTATTCGCAGGATGGCGGCCTCGCCGTGCTCTACGGCAACCTCGCCGAGCAGGGCTGTATCGTGAAGACCGCGGGCGTCGACGCCTCGATTCTGACCTTCACGGGCACCGCCCGCGTGTTCGAGAGCCAGGACGCGGCCGTCGACGGCATCCTCAACGGCAAGGTGACGGCGGGCGAGGTCGTGCTGATCCGCTACGAGGGTCCCCGCGGCGGTCCCGGCATGCAGGAGATGCTCTACCCGACGAGCTACCTGAAATCGAAGGGGCTCGGGAAGGCCTGCGCCCTCGTCACCGACGGGCGGTTCTCCGGCGGGTCGTCGGGCCTCTCCATCGGGCACGTCTCGCCGGAGGCCGCCGAGGGCGGCCTGATCGGCCTCGTGCGCGACGGCGACCGGATCGCCATCGACATCCCGAACCGGCGAATCCAGCTCGAGGTCGACCAGGCAGAACTGGATCAGCGGCGCAGCGCCCAGGAGGCTGCGGGCTGGCAGCCGGCGAAGCCGCGCAAGCGCAAGGTCAGCGCGGCGCTGCGCGCCTACGCTCTGCTCACGACGAGCGCGGCGCACGGCGCGGTTCGCCGAGTCTGATCAGCGGAGTTCGAGAACCAGGGCGGTGATGGCGGCCAGCAGCGCCACCGCTGCCACCGCGAGGCCGGTGAGGCGCGCGCGAAGGGACCCTGTCGTCTCGGCGGGCGGTTCTCTCGCGGTCAGGACGGGCCCGGCATCCGGGATCCGCCCCAGGGCTCGGAGCATCAGCGGCTCGATCGCCGCGTAGCCCGCCGGGCTCAGGTGAAGCCCGTCCGTCCCGTAGTCGGGCCGGAGCCCACCGGTCTCCGTCGCCAGCACGGCGTGATAGTCGATGAACGTCGCGCCATGCTCGTGGGCATGGTCGCGGAGCCACGCGTTGACCGCCGCGATCATGGCGGGTGCGTCCCGCACCTCCGGGTTCCACGGGATCCCGTCCACCGGCGTCAGCGAGCCGATCCAGGCCTTCACGCCCAGGGCGCGGGCCTCGTCGAGCATGCCGGCGAGCGTCCGGCAGATCTCCTCGACCGGGACGAAGACGCCCTCGTTGCGGCTGATATCGTTGACACCGCACAGGAGATGCACGCCCCAGGCTTCGGTCTCCGCGAGGTCGCGGGCGAACCGCATGGTGATCCAGCGCGCCGTCTGGCCGGAGCCGCCGCGGGGGATGAGGTCGTAAGCCTCGAAGGTGCCGGCTCGATGGAAGCCCCAGAGCTCCGTGATCGAGTCCCCGACGAAGACGATCGGTCCGGCCATGGCTCAGGCAGGCGTCGCCATGCCGATTGTCTCGATCACCTCCGCCTGGAGGCGGTCGGCCATCATCTGGCGCCCCTCCGAGGTCACGTGGACGATGTCGGTGAACAGGGGACGGGTCTCGACCTCGAACAGTCGGCTCAGATCCCGCGCCGCGAAGATTCGATCGGCCGGATCCAGTCGCCCAAGGACGT
>NZ_BBUX01000024.1:0-77538 GCF_000974725.1 Methylobacterium sp. ME121 | reverse complement strand
GCGCTCACGCTTTTCAGTTGCGGCCGGCACCGCCCGCCTGGCCGCCGGCCCGGCCGGCGCCCTGGGCGCCGCCCATGGCGCCGTTGCCGCCCGTGCTGCCGCTCATGCCGCCGCGCTCCGCGCCGCCGGTCCGGCCGCCCTCGGCGCCGGACTTCATGCCGCCCTGCTGGCCGCCGCGATCCGACGCGTTGCGGATGCCGTCCTGCTGGCCGCCGCGCATGTCGCTGTTGCGCACGCCGTCGTTCTTGCCCTCCTGACGGGACGCCTTGTCCATCCCGCGATCCTGGCCGCGGTCGTTGCGGTCCGTCCGGCCGTCGTTGCGGCCCTCGTTGCGCGACGCGTTGCGGATGCCGTCCCGCTCGCCGCGATTGTCGAAGCGCGCCCCGGCGCGCTGCTCGGAGCGGAAGCTCGCGCTGACCGCGCCGCCGCCGCTGAGGCGCCGGTACTCGGCCGACCCGTAGCGCACCCGCTGGCCGCGGATCGTCACATAGCGGTCCTCCTGGACCGAGACGAGGCGGCGGTACTCGGGCGAGCCGTAGAGCACCCGCTGGCCCCGGATCACGACGTAGCGCGCGCGCGGGCCGGTCTCGCGGACGCTGACCAGGCGGCGGTACTCGGGCGAGCCGTAGAGCACCCGCTGGCCGCGGATCACGACGTAGCGCGCGCGCGGGCCGCGGTTCTCGGTGACGACGAGGCGGCGATACTCCGGCGAGCCGTACACGACCCGGCGGCCGCCGATGAACACGTAGCGGCCCTCGCGGCGGAAGCCGCCCTCGACCCGCTCGGACCGGACATCCGTCCGGCTCACGTCCGCCCGGCCGCGGAAGTCGGTGCGGTCGGCGCGACGGTCACCGCGGCGGTCGCCGCGATCGGCACGCGCGCCGTCGCGATCCCCGCGCTCGTCGCGGTCGGCGCGATCGCCGCGGCGGTCGCCCCGCTCGGCGCCGGCCCTGTCCTGAGCCGTGCGATCCTGGGCCATGCGATCCTGGCCCGTGCGGGCCTCGCCGCCGGCCTCGCGGCCCTGCGCGGACCGACCCGCCTCGGCGCCGGAGCGGTCGGACGCCGCCTGGCGACCGCCCTGCATGCCGCTCTGCATGCCGCCGCGGTCGCCGCCACCGGCCTTCATGCCGGACTCGGCGCCACCCTGACCGCCGCGACCGCCCATCCCGGCGCCGCGATCGGCGCCACCCTGCTGGGCATAGGCCGAGGTGCTGATCAGCAGCGCGGCCAATCCGATCGACAATTTCCGCATGGCGTACCCTCCAATGTTGAATCTGCCACGCAACGTCAAAGGTCGCGAAACGGTTCAGCCTGGAGGGCTCAAAAATTTACGCAACGAATACCGATCTTCGTGCGTTTCGCGCGGAAAAGCTTGGCCGTAGACGCGGGCATGCTGGTCCGCAGGCCCGCTGTCCTGCGCTCTACTGGCTCGGCTGTCCGGCGATCTCGGCCTCGACCTCCTGGGGATCGAGGTCGTAGCGCCGGGAGCAGAACTCGCAGGTGATGACGATGCGCCCGTCATCCGCCACCATGTCGTGCCGTTCCTGCGGCGAGAACGAGCGGATCATGCCCATCACGCGCTCCCGCGAGCAGCGGCATGTCTCCTGGACCGGCTGACGGTCGAACACCCGCACGCCGCGCTCGTGGAACAGCCGGTAAAGCAGCCGCTCGCTGGACACGTGCGGATCGACCAGCTCGTGGTCCTCGATGGTCGCGACCAGCGAGCGGGCCTCGACCCAGGCATCGTCCTCCGGCGCCTCCCCCGAGAGATGCGCGTGGCCCTCCGGGATGTCGCCCGGGGGCAGGTCGGCGAGGCGCGCCCGGTCCACCGACTGGGGCAGGAACTGCACGAGCAGGCCGCCGGCCCGCCAGCGCCCGGCCCCCTCCTCCACGGCCTCGGCCACGGCGAGGCGCACCTGCGTGGGGATCTGCTCCGACTGGCGGAAATACTGGTGCGCGGCCTCCTCCAGGCTCTGGCCCTCGAGGGCGACGACGCCCTGGTAGCGGCTCGCGGCGGTGCCCTGGTCGATGGTCATGGCGAGATGGCCGGTGCCGATCAGCTCGGCATCCTTGAGCGGCCCGGCGCCGAGGGCGGCGACCCGCTCCGGCTCGAACCGCGCGGTGGCGCGCAGCCGGTCCGGGGCCTCGAAATCGACCACGATCATCGCGACCGGACCGTCGGTCTTGGTCTGGAGCTGGAACCGGCCCTCGAACTTGAGCGAGGAGCCGAGCAGCACCGTCAGCGCCGCCGCCTCGCCGAGGAGGCGCGCCACCGGGTCCGGGTAGCCGTGGCGGCGCAGGATCGTGTCCACGGCGGGACCGAGCCGGACGACGCGCCCGCGCACGTCCAGCGCCTCGACGGCGAAGGGCAGCACGGCGTCGTCCGCGCCGGCGTGGCCGTTGCCGGCATTCTCGGCCCGCGGCTGGGATGGCGACTGGGGGTGCGACTGCGTTCCTGAGGTCATGCCCTCTCCGATCGATGCGTCCGGCCTCTCGTGCCGGCAGAGCGTGGATCCGTCCTCCCGGGGGCCGGGCGGCGTGAGGCGATGACCTTGGCGGAGCGATCGGATCCCTCACCCCGTCCAGCCCGGAGCGGGAGCGGCGGCGCAGCGCGCCCCGTTCGTCGCCGGGATGCCGCCTTCCGGCGGCCGCGATGGGGAGACGGACGGCACGGGCCGCCCGCTCACGCCTATATGGTGCCCCGACCCCGCGAGCGCGAGGCCGGACGTGGCGACCGCGGGCTCAGAGCCCGCTGGCGCCCAGGCACCAGGCCAGGATGCCCTTCTGCGCGTGCAGGCGGTTCTCGGCCTCGTCGAACACCACGGAGCGCGGGCCGTCCATCACCTCGGCCGTCACCTCCTCGCCGCGGTGGGCCGGGAGGCAGTGCATGAAGATCGCGTCCGGGTTCGCCGCCGCCATCAGCGCGTCGTTGACCTGATAGGGGCTCAGCAGGTTGTGCCGATGCGCCTCGTCGTCGTCGCCCATCGACACCCAGCAATCGGTGACCACCGCATCGACGCCGTCCACGGCCGCGAAGGCGTCGGTGGTGACGTGGACGTCGGCACCCTCCTGCTGCGCCCAGGCGAGGAGCGCCGGCGGCGGCGCGAGTTCCGGCGGGCTCGCGATGTTCAGGGTGAAGTCGAACCGGGCGGCGGCGTGGACCCAGCTCGCCAGCACGTTGTTCGCATCGCCCGACCACGCGACCTTGCGGCCCCGGATCGGCCCGCGATGCTCCTCGAAGGTCAGCACGTCGGCCATGATCTGGCACGGGTGCGAGACCTTGGTCAGCGCGTTGATCACCGGGACGGTGGCGTACTCGGCCAGCTCCAGCATCTGACCGTGGTCGAGGATGCGGATCATGATCGCGTCGACGAAGCGCGAGAGCACCTGCGCGGTGTCGCCGATGGTCTCGCCGCGGCCGAGCTGCATCTCGGAGCCGGTGAGCATCAGGGTCTCGCCGCCGAGCTCGCGCATCGCCACGTCGAAGGAGACGCGGGTGCGGGTCGAGGGCCGGTCGAACACCATGGCGAGGGTCTTGCCGGTGAGCGGGCGCTCGGCGGCCAGCTCGCCCTTGCGGCGGCGCGCCTTGATGGCGGCGCTGGCATCGAGGACCCGGCGCAGCTCCGCCCCGGAGAAATCCTTGAGATCGAGGAAATGACGAGGGCCGGCACCGTTCAGGTGCCTGGCCGGGGCGTGTGCCCGGCCGTCAATCTGGGCTTTCATCGCGTCACAATACTAGAGTCTGCTCAACGATCACCTGATCATGAACCGCACTCTACCTCCTGGCAGGGGCATCTCCGTCACGCGCGGCGGGATCGACCGCGCCCGGAAATGCTTCGGGCCGCCCTCCGGGATCCGGAGGGCGGTGTTCTCAAACGCGCGGATCGATCCTACTCGGCCGCGCCGCGCACGGCCTCGAAGCCGGACGCCGCCGCGTCCAGGCGGCGAACCGCCTCGTCGATCTCGGCCTCGCCGATGGTCAGCGGCGGCAGCAGGCGGACGATGTTGTCGCCCGCCGGAATCACCAGCAGATGCGCGTCCCGCGCGGCGGCGGCGAAGTCGGTGTTCGGCACGCCGAGCTTGAGGCCGAGCATCAGCCCCTCGCCGCGGATCTCCTGGATGACGTGCGGGTGGCGGTCGCGCAGGGCCGCGAGCTTCTGCTTGAGCAGCAGGCCGGACCGGGCGACGCGCGCGAGGAAGCCCTCCTCCAGCACCACGTCCAGCACGGCGTTGCCCACCGCCATGGCGAGCGGGTTGCCGCCGAAGGTGGTCCCGTGCGTGCCGGCGGTCATGCCGCGGGCGGCCTCGCGGGTCGCGAGGCAGGCGCCGAGCGGGAAGCCGCCGCCGATGCCCTTGGCGACGCTCATGATGTCCGGGGTGATGCCGGACCATTCGTGCGCGAACAGCCGGCCCGTGCGGCCGACGCCGGTCTGGACCTCGTCCATGATCAGCAGGAGGCCGTTGGCGTCGCAGATCTCGCGCAGCCGGCGCAGGTCCGCGTGGGGGATCTCCCGAACGCCGCCCTCGCCCTGGATCGGCTCGATCATCAGCGCCGCCGTCTCCGGCCCGATCGCCGCCTCGAGCGCCGCCCAGTCGCCGGCCGGGACCTGGTCGAAGCCCTCGACCTTCGGACCGAAGCCCTCGATGTACTTCTGCTGGCCGCCGGCCGCGAGCGTCGCCAGCGTCCGCCCGTGGAAGGCGCCCGCGAAGGTGACGATCCGGTAGCGCTCCGGCTGCCCACCGGCCGCGTGGTACTTGCGGGCGATCTTGATCGCCGCCTCGTTCGCCTCCGCGCCCGAGTTGCAGAAGAACACCACGTCCGCGAAGGTCGCGTCGACGAGGCGTTGCCCGAGGCGCTCGCCGCCCGGAATCTGGAACAGGTTCGAGGTGTGCCAGATCTTGCTCGCCTGCGCGGTCAGCGCGCCGACGAGGTGCGGGTGCGCGTGGCCGAGGCCGTTCACCGCGATGCCGGCGCCGAAGTCGAGGTATCGCTCCCCACCCTCCGTCACGAGCCAGGCGCCCTCGCCGCGCTCGAAGGCGAGCGGCGCGCGGACGTAGGTCGGCAGAAGGGCTGACGTCACGGGTCCCATCTCCGTTTCACGCAGGATCCCGGAGCGAGCGTTGAGCCGGCTCCAAATGAAAGTGCCGCCTCAGTCCTGGGCGGCACGCGCGCGATTACTATGAAAGAGCCGCCGCCTGTCAACGTTTCAGTGCCCGGCGGACCCGCCGGGCAGCCCTGCACGCGGCACCGATAGGGCTGATCTCGACGGTCAAGCGGCGGCGGTCTCGCCCCGGGCCGACGGAGAATCGAAGGTCTGCGGAACCGGCCCTTGCGCCGCGGGGGGCGGCCGTGCTCCTGCTCCCGCGGATTCGCAGGAACCAGGGAGAACCCGATGAGCTCGATCAAGGAACGCCTGGCGGCGCTGGGCCTGACCCTGCCGAGGGCGGCGGCGCCGGTCGCCAACTACGTGCCGTTCGTGCGCACCGGCAACTTGGTGGTGATCTCCGGCCAGGTCTGCTTCGGCGCGGACGGCGCCATCGCGGCCGAGCACAAGGGCAAGGTCGGCGGCGGCGTCTCGGCCGAGGCCGGCAAGGCGGCCGCCCGCCTGTGCGCCCTCAACGTCCTCGCCCAGCTCGAGGCCGCGGTGGGCGACCTCGACCGCGCGGTGGTCCAATGCGTCCGGCTCGGCGGCTTCATCAACGCGGCGCCGGGCTTCTCGGCCGTGGCCGGCGTGATGAACGGCGCCTCCGACCTGATGGTCGAGCTGCTCGGCGACCGCGGGCGCCACGCCCGCTCCACCGTCGGCGTGGCCGAGCTGCCCCTCGACGCCGCCGTCGAGGTCGAGGCGATGTTCGAGGTCCGCTGACGGTGGCCGCCCCCGACTGGCTCACCGCGCGGCCGATCGCCCATCGCGGCCTGCACGACCGCGCGGCGGGCCGGCCGGAGAACACGCTGGCGGCGGCCCGGGCGGCGGTCGCGGGCGGCTTCGCCATCGAGTGCGACGTCCAGCTGAGCGCCGACGGCGAGGCGATGGTCTTCCACGACGCCGCCCTCGGGCGCCTGACGGGGACGGGCGCGGCTCTGGCCGACCGGTCGGCCGCCGAACTCGGGACGCTCGCCGTCGCCGGGTCCGCGGAGACGATCCCGACGCTGCCGGCCTTCCTGGCGGCGGTGGCCGGGGCGGTGCCGGTGGTGATCGAGGTGAAGTCCCGCTACGACGGCGACCTGCGGCTCGCGACCCGCACCGCCGAGATCGCCGCGGCCTGCGCCGGGCCGGTGGCGCTGAAATCCTTCGACCCGCAGGTGGTCGCGGCCCTGCGCGACCTCTGCCCCGCCACGATCCCGCGGGGCATCGTGGCGGAGACGACGCAGGACGATCCGGTCTACGCGGCCCTGACGCCCTCGCTCCGCCGGTCGCTCTCCGACCTGCTGCACCTCGCCGAGACGCGGCCCGACTTCCTGTCCTGGCGGGTGGACGACCTGCCCTGCGCGCCGACCTACCTCTGCCGGCTGCTCGGTCAGATCCCCGTCATGACCTGGACGGTCCGGACCGCGGAGCAACGCGCCCGCGCGGCCGCGCACGCGGATCAGATGGTGTTCGAGGGGTTCGTCCCGTAAATTTTCCTACGCCCTGTCCGATTCCGTCCGACCAAGATCGCCATGACCGTTACGAGTGACGCGCGCGCGCGGTTCGCGCGGCTCTGCCGGGGCCTCGCCCTCGCCGCGACCCTGCTCTCCCCGGCACCCGCTGCGGCGGCCGACCCGTGCGAGGGCACGACCCAGGCGGATCTCAACGCCTGCGCGGGCGCCGATTACCGGGCCGCCGACACCGCGCTGAACGCCGTCTACGGGCAGCTGACGAAGAAGATCGGCCCGAAGACGAAGGACGCCCTGCGGGGCGCCCAGAAGGCCTGGCTGTCGTACCGGGACGCGACCTGCTTCCTCGAGACCCTGGGCCTCGACGGGGGCTCGGCCTACGCGATGGCGTACAACGGCTGCCTGAAGGGGCTGACCGACGCGCGGATCAAGGTCCTGAAGGGATACCTCGACTGCAAGGCGGACGACGTGTCCTGCGTCGGCCGCCTCGGCGAGTGAGCGCGCGCCGCGACCGCGACGTCCGGTTCGGGCGTCCGGCGCGACGACGGGTCCGGGCCGCGGCGGGTGACGTCGGCGGCCGTCTGACAACGCTGCCGCGGGTGCCGTGCGCATCCGCCCGCTTGCTCCCGGCCGGTCACGGGCTAGACTCCGGCCCATGAAGCAAGCACCCGGGCCGACGCCGGAGACCGCCGCACTGACCGTGCGAGCGCTTCCCGGATTGAAGGAGATCGGCGCGGCGGAATGGGATGCCTGCGCCTTCTCGTCCGAGACCCTGGCGGCGGGCGACGAGACCCACAACCCCTTCCTGTCGTACGCCTTCCTGTCGGCGCTGGAGGATTCGGGCTGCGTCTCGCGCAGGACCGGCTGGCTGCCGCTCCACGTCTCCGTCGAGCGCGACGGCGCGCGCCTCGGCGTGGCGCCCTGCTACCTGAAATCGCACAGCCAGGGCGAGTACGTCTTCGACCACGGCTGGGCCGACGCCTACGAGCGGGCCGGCGGCGCCTACTACCCCAAGCTCCAGGTCAGCGTGCCGTTCACGCCGGTGACCGGGCCGCGCTTCCTGATCGCCCCGGGGGCCGATCCCGACGAGGCCACGGCCGGCCTCGTCGCGGGCCTGCGGGCGCTGCGGGGCGAGACCAAGGCCTCCTCGATCCACGTCACCTTCATGCGCGAGGCGGAGTGGGAGCGGGCCGGCGCGGCCGGCTTCCTGCAGCGCACCGACCAGCAGTTCCACTGGCAGAACGACGGCTACGCGACGTTCGACGATTTCCTGTCCGCCCTCGCCTCGCGCAAGCGCAAGACCATCCGCAAGGAGCGCCGCGACGCCCTGGCGCCCGGCATCACGGTGGAGCACCTGACCGGCGCGGACATCACCGAGGCCCACTGGGACGCGTTCTACGCCTTCTACATGGACACGGGCTCCCGGAAATGGGGCCGGCCGTACCTCAACCGCCGGTTCTTCTCGCTCCTGTCCGAGCGCATGGCCGACCGGGTGCTGCTCGTGATGGCCAAGCGCGGCGACGCCTACATCGCCGGGGCCATCAACCTGATCGGCGACACGGCGCTCTACGGGCGCAACTGGGGCTGCATCGAGGACCACCCCTTCCTGCATTTCGAGGTCTGCTACTACCAGGCGATCGATTTCGCGATCGCCCGCGGCCTGAAGCGCGTGGAGGCGGGTGCCCAGGGCGAGCACAAGCTCGCCCGCGGCTACCGGCCGGTGCTGATGCACTCCGCCCACGACATCGCCGACCCGGCGCTGCGCCGCGCGGTGGCCGATTACTTGCAGCGGGAGCGCGCCCACGTCGCCGAGGCGGTCGACGTCCTCGACACGCTGACGCCGTTCCGGCGCGCGGACCAGGGCGGCGCCCGCGAGGGCGCGACGCCGTCCGGATCCCCGTCCCCCAACACGTCCCCCCCCGAGAGTGCCGAGTCATGAGCCCGATCGACCGCATCAAGACCTACGCCGACGAGTTGACGGCCCTGCGCCGCGACCTGCACGCCCATCCGGAACTCGGCTTCGAGGAGGTGCGCACCGCCGGCATCGTGGCCGATCTCCTCGAGAAATTCGGCTGCGAGGTGCATCGCGGCGTCGGCGGCACCGGGGTGGTGGGCCTGCTCAAGGGCCGCACCGACAACGGCAAGCGCATCGGCCTGCGCGCCGACATGGACGCCCTGCCCATCGAAGAGGAGACCAACCTCCCCTACCGCTCGACCTACGCGGGCAAGATGCACGCCTGCGGCCATGACGGGCACACCACGATGCTAGTCGGCGCGGCGCGCTACCTCGCCGAGACCCGCGATTTCGACGGCACCGCGGTGTTCGTGTTCCAGCCGGCCGAGGAGGGCCGCGGCGGCGCCCGGGCCATGCTGAAGGACGGCCTGTTCGAGCGCTTCCCCTGCGACGAGATCTACGGGCTGCACAACCAGCCCGGCGGCGGCCACGGCATGATCAAGCTGCGGCCGGGACCGATCATGGCGGCGGCGGACTTCTTCGACATCCACATCCGCGGCAAGGGCATCCACGCCGCCCAGCCGCACCGGGGCGTCGACCCGATCATCATCGCCACCGGCCTCGCCCAGGCCCTCCAGTCGATCGTGTCGCGCAACGCCGATCCGCTGAAGTCCATCGTCCTGTCGATCACCCGGATCGAGGCGGGCTCCGCCTACAACGTGATCCCGGAGACGGCCCATCTCGCCGGCACGATCCGCACCTTCGACAAGGAGATCCGGGCGCTGGCCGGCACCCGCATGCGTGAGCTGGCGGCGGGCTTCGGCGCGGCCTACGGCGCCGAGGTCACCGTCGACCTGCAGGACGTGTTCTCCGTCCTGGAGAACGCCCCCGAGCAGGCGGCCGCCGCCACGGAGGTCGCCACCGAGCTCCTGGGCGCCGACAAGGTCGAATCGAACGTCGTGCCCAAGATGGGCAGCGAGGACTTCGCCGACATGACCATGGCGGTCCCCGGCGCCTATGTCTGGCTCGGCGCCAATCCGGGCCCCGGCCTGCACAATGCCGGCTACAACTTCGACGACTCGATCATCCCGATCGGCAGCGCCTTCCTGGCGCGGATGGTGGAGCGCCGCACCGCGGCCTGAGGCCGGGCCGTCGCCGCCGTCCGAAACTTTCCGGATGGCGGGCGATGTCGCCGCGCGCGCCCGGTCGGCCGTCGACAGCGCGGCCGATCGGTGCGAATCCTGACGGAACTCGCCCGCGCGCCGACGCGGGCCGCGACGGGAGGGCGCCATGTCACCGGAGATGCGGGAATCGCGCGCGGCGCTCATCCTGCTCGCCGCCTCGGTCGGCGCGGTCCTGATTTTCGGCGCCTTCACGCTGCTCACCCAGCTCGGCTGAGGCGCGACCGCGATTACAACCTGAACGGGTTGGTTCCGGGTCATATCGACCCGGTGCGGCCGCCCGAAGAACGGGATTCCGCTATCCGCGCAGGGCAATGCCGGCGATGCGTGGCGGACCATCGAGTTGAGTTAACTGCTCATTAATTCCATCAGCGGTTGTATGTCTCCGACGAAGGCGGGCATGGTGCGCGCTGCAACCGGAGTTCGCCCATGATTGCCGATGCAATCCAGGGCCCCCGCCCCCGGCCGGTCGATCTCTCGGCCGCCCTCGACGCCTCCGGGATCATCGGCACGTGGTCGTGGTCGCCGCGCGCCGAGCGCTGCGTCCTCGACGCCGGCGCCGCCGAGGTGCTGGCCGGCGATCCCGGACTGGCCGGACGCCCCCTCCCGCTCTCGGTCGCCAAGGCCTGCGTCCATCCCGAGGATCGGCCGGCCGTGGTGCGGCAGTTCAAGGCGGTGCGCGAGCGCGGCGGCCTGTTCGTGGCCGAGTACCGGACGCTGTCGCCCTCGGGTCAGGTCCGCCGGATCCTCGACCGCGGCCGGATCCCGACGGGCGCGTCGAGTCGGCGCCTCGGGCACGGCGTCATCATCGACGTGACCGACGAGCCGTCGGCGGCGCACGCGGCTGCGCACGCGGCGGCCGAGCCCGCGGACTCGCTCGCGCGGGCGGTGGACCGCGCCCTCGAATGCCGCGACGCCCTCGAGGGCGTGGCGGATTCCGAGCTTCAACTCCTCATCGACATGCTGCTGCTGCACCTCGGCCGGCGCATTGCCAAGGCCTCCGCGACCGGCGCGCGCCGCGGCGGCCACTGAGCGGGGCTGCCGCGTCCCGCCGGACCGTCCGGCCCGGCTCACTGCACCAGCACGGCCTGGTTGCAGAGGGTGCCGTCGACGTCGAGATCGGCGTAGCCCAGACGCAGGCCGAGGCTGCGCAGGACGGTGTCGAGCACGAGGTCGATCCCCGGGGTCACGGTGCCCAGCGTCGTCGTCAGGGCCGACTGGAGCAGCGGCGGCACGCCGAGGCCGTCGATGTTCAGCACGAGGTTGCGCAGCAGGCTGCCGGTGAGCGACTGGGTCAGGTTGCCCGAGGCGACCGTGCGCACGGTGTGGTTGGCGATGTCGGCGTCCGAGAACACGAGGGTCTGCGACGCGGTGCCGAGCGTCGCGTGGGCCCGCCCGGAGACGTTGATCAGCGGCAGGGCGATCAGGGAGGCCGGCTGCGACAGGTCGGGGCCCGCGCTGCCCCCCGTGATCGCGGCGCGCGGGATCTGGGCGACGGCCAGCGTCGCCAGTCCGGTCTGCGCGTCGAGGGTGACCTTGCGTCCTCCGGACCCGGCGCAGCTGAGCGACCGCAGGGTCGCCTGCGCCGGTGCGACTTCCGCGTAGACCGGCAGGGAGAGCGTCCCGAGCCCGAGCGGCGCCGTGACGGTGGTCTCGATCAGCAGCCGGGTCTGCGCCGTCTGAACGGTGGCGTTCTGGCTGCCCGGCCGGACCCAGCCCGAGCTGCGCTTGCGCTCGCCGATCGCCAGGGTCAGCCGGGTCGAGAGCAGTCCCGGCACGGTGGCTCCGAGATCGACCGCCACCTGGTTCTGGCCGTTCGCCAGGGAGGCGGCGGCGCCCAGGAGGTTCAGCACGTTGAGGGAGGGGCCGGCGAAGCCCCGGGGCGGCGCCAGCGCGGCGGCGTCGCCGAGCCCGTCCACTTGA
This sequence comes from Methylobacterium sp. ME121, assembly GCF_000974725.1. Taxonomy (NCBI): domain Bacteria; kingdom Pseudomonadati; phylum Pseudomonadota; class Alphaproteobacteria; order Hyphomicrobiales; family Methylobacteriaceae; genus Methylobacterium; species Methylobacterium sp. ME121. The sequence continues at coordinate 65,882 of NZ_BBUX01000024.1, read as the reverse complement.
CCGATCGCGACGAGGTTTCCGGCGTTCGGCAGGGCGTTGAGGATCCCCGACAGGGCCGACGCCGCGCTGCCATTGTCCGACGCGGCGGCCCGGATCGCCATCAGCAGCTGACCGACGCTGGCATTCGCCTGGACGATGTCGGTGTAGTTCGCGGCCTGCATGTTGAGGCTCGCCCCGAGCGAGTCCAGGACGCGCAGCCCGTCGACGCGGGCGCTGGCCAGGGCATCGTAGTCGCTGACGCTGAGCGACAGCCTGGCCCCGAGCAAGGCACCGAGCAGGGCGTTGGCGATGCCGCCCTCGAGCCTCAGGGTGCCGGATCCGATCGTGAAGGCCGCGAATTGCGCGCTCGCGGCGGTGCCGGTCACCCGCAGCGGCACCGCCGCGGGCAGGCCGATCGCCCGGCCGAAGGTCACCGGGACCGAGGTCGAGAGGCCGACCCGCACCGCGTTCGCGGGGCTTCCGCCGGCGCTGAACCGGCCGCCCGGAGCGACGCCCCTGGTGCTGGCGTCGTAGCTGCCGGGCGCGACCGTGGCGGTCGCGGCACCGTAGCCGTTGTCGCTGAGCGACCGGCGCGCGACCGTGTCGGCTTGGCTCGGATCGACGGCCGCCAGCATGGCGGCGATGTCCGCCGCCCCTTGCGCCTTGCGCCGCGCCTGGAAGACCAGCCCGAGATCGATCCCGACCGCGCCCGCCCCCATCAGCATGGCGCTGCCGAGCGCCACCAGGATCGCGACGTTGCCGCCGCGCGCGGCCCCGAAGCGCAGCAGGCGCCCGCCCGGGCCGGTCACAGGCCGCCCTTTCGGACGCTGACGCTGCTGCGCAGCACCGTCGGGAGCATCGGCAGCAGGCGCGCGAAGACGTTGATGCCGAGCGTCGAGGCGTCGAGGGTGACGGTGACCGTGTACACCGTCGCGTCGCTGGGATCCGGCCCGACCTGCACGACGACGCTGCCCGGCCGGAACATCGCGCCGGCGCTCAGGCTCCGGTTCACCATGGTCTGGGCGAGGTTCGCGCGCTCGGCATCGGTGACGCCCGCCACGGAGGCGCGGGCCGCCTCGGCGGCGATCTGGCGGAGGTTGTGGGCGGCCCCGAGGCAGATCCCGAACACCGCGATCCCGGCGAAGAGCAGGAACAGCACGGGCGCCACCAGGGCGAACTCCACCGCGGAACTGCCGCGCCGGCAGGTCCAACCGCTCGGCGCGCTCCGCCGGCGCAAGCGCCGCATGCCCATCGCATCGCCCTCCGCGACTCGCGCAGCACGACCACTGCACGGCCCATCGTGACGGCGATGTTCTAACTAATGGTTGTTTTGATACTAGATTGTACAACCAAAGCGAGCACAACACGCCGCGGCCGCGTCTCGCGCGGCCTGCCCGTTGCCGCTGCGCATCGTCGCGGTCTCAGATCGCCCGCGGCGGCCGCAGCAGGCCGATCCCGGCGGGGTCGAAGGACGCGCTCTTGATGATGGCGTGGACCTCGCGTCCCGGCGCGAGGCCGAGGTCGCGGACGGCCGCGCCGGTCACGCGCGCCACGAGACGGGCGCCGTTGCAGTCGATCTCCACCGCCGTCTCGGCACCCGCGGCCGTCAGGCCGCAGATCCGGCCGGCCAGCACGTTGCGCGCGCTGAGGCCGCGGGGAGGCTCGGTGGCGACGAGCACGTCCCGCGCGGGGATGCGCACCCGCAGCCGCGTCCCGGCCGGGCGCGACAGGCCCGGCACCAGCAGGCGCCCGGCGGTGCCGGTCAGGCGCGTGAGCCCCGTGGCGGCGTCGAAGGCCTCGACGACCATGTCGAGGAGCGCGCCGGCCTCGGCCTCGTGGATCGGCACGAGATCGGCGCGGCGCAGGATCGTCTCCGCGGGGCCGGCGGCGGCCACCCGCCCGGATTCCAGCACGATCACCGTGGTGGCGAGCCGGGCGACCTCGGAGACCGCGTGGCTGACATAGATGACCGGCACGCCGGCCTCGTCGCGCAGGCGCTCGATGTAGGGGAGGATCTCGGCCTTGCGGGCCTCGTCCAGGGCCGCGAGGGGCTCGTCCATCAGCAGGAGGCGCGGCTTGGCCAGGAGCGCCCGCCCGATCGCCACCCGCTGGCGCTCGCCGCCCGAGAGGCCCGCGGGCCGCCGGTCGAGGAGATGGTCGATGCCGAGCAGGCCCGTCACCGCCGAGAAGGCCGCCGGGTCGGCGCGGCGCCGCGCGAAGACCCGGCCGTAGCCGAGATTGGTCCGGACGCTGAGATGCGGGAACAGCCGGGCGTCCTGGAACACCACGCCGACCTGCCGCCGGTGCGGCGGCAGGATGAGGCCGGCCGCGGTGTCGACCCACGGGGTGCCGCCGACCACGATCCGGCCCCGGTCCGGCCGCGCGAGGCCGGCGATCAGGTCGATCAGCGTGGTCTTCCCCGAGCCCGAGCGCCCGAACAGGGCGGTCAGCCCCGGCCCGGCCTCGAAGGCGGCCGCGAGCGCGAAGGCGCCGCGCCGGAGCTGGACGTCGACCTGGATGCTCACGCGGACAGACTCGCGTAACAGGAGCCCCGGCGCGTCCCGGCGCCGGCCCGGACTTGCCCGCGATGATCACGGTCCACCACCTCGAGAACAGCCGCTCGCAGCGCGTGCTCTGGCTGCTGGAGGAACTGGAGCTGCCCTACCGCGTGATCCGCTACGCCCGCGATCCGCGGACCCTGCGCGCGCCCCCCGAACTCCTGGCTGTCCACCCGCTGGGCAAGGCGCCGGTGATCACCGACGGCGGGACGGTGGTCGCCGAGACCGGCGCGATCGTCGCCTACCTGACGGATCTCGCCGGCGCGCGGCTGGTGCCCGGACCCGGGACGGAGGAGCGGCGGCGCTACGTCTACTGGTCGCATTACGCCGAGGGCTCGGCGATGCCGCCGCTGCTGCTGAAGCTCGTCTTCGGGCGGCTGGCGCCGGGTAGCCCCTGGCCGCTGCGGCCCCTCGTCCGCCGGATCGCCGACACGGTGCTGCGGGGCTTCGTCGATCCGGACCTGCGCCGCCACGCGGCCTTCTGGGAGGCGGAGCTCGCCGGCCGACCCTATTTCTGCGGCGCCGACTTCACCGCGGCCGACATCCTGATGAGCTTCCCGCTGGAGGCCTTCGCGGCGCGCGGCACGGGCGCGGGCCCGCGCGTCGCGGACTGGCTCGCGCGCATCCACGCCCGGCCGGCCTACCGGCGGGCGCTGCAGCAGGGCGGTCCCTACGCGTATGCCTGAGCGGGCGTCCCGCCCCGGATCGGTCGCCATTCAGCCCGCCCCCAGGCGCCGACCGGCCCGCCGCGCCAGGAATTCCGAGACCAGCAGCGCCGTGACCGACAGCGCGATCGAGATCAGGGTGAGGCGCAGGGCCGGCCCCTCTCCGCCGGGGACCTGCGTCAGCGTGTAGATCGCCGACGGCAGCGTCTGGGTCTCGCCCGGGATGTTCGACACGAACGTGATGGTCGCGCCGAACTCCCCCATCGCCTTGGCGAAGGCCAGCACGGCCCCCGCGAGGCAGCCGGGCAGGCTGAGCGGCAGCGTGATCGTCAGGAACACCGCGAAGGGGTTCGCGCCCAAGGTCCCGGCCGCCTGCTCCAGGCGCCGGTCCACGGCCTCGATCGACAGCCGCATCGCCCGCACCATGAGCGGGAAACCCATCACCGCGCAGGCCAGCGCCGCCCCGGTCCAGCGGAAGGAGAAGACCACGCCGATCTCGGCGAGGGGCGCGCCGAGCGGGCCGCGCCGGCCGAAGGCCAGCAACAGCAGGTAGCCGGTCACGACCGGGGGCAGGATCAGCGGCAGGTGGACCAGCCCGTCCAGCAGGGCGCGGCCGGGAAACCGGCGCCGCGCCAGCAGCCACGCCACGGCGAGCCCGGGCACGAGGCTCGCGAGCGTCGCCACCGTCGCCACCCGCAGGCTCAGGCCGACGGCGGTCCACTCGTCCGGCGTGAGGCCGAGCAAGGGGGCGGCGCGCCGCTACTGGCTGGCGCCGGGCTGCGCGACCACCGTGAAGCCCTGGCGCTCGAAGGAGCCCCGGGCCTCCGGGCCGCGCAGGTAGCCGAGCAGCGTCCCGGCATCCGGGTTGCGCGACTCCCGGGTCACCGCCGCCGGATAGACGATCGGCGGGTGGCTGTCGGCCGGGAAGGTCGCGACCACGTGGACGCTCGGGTCCGCGGCCGCGTCGGTGGCGTAGACGATGCCGAGCGGCGCCTCGCCCCGGGCGACCAGCAGGAGGGCGGCGCGCACGTTCTCGGCCTGGGCGACCTGCCCCTTCACGGCGTCCCAGGCGCCGAGCTTCTCCAGGGCGGCCTTGCCGTACTTGCCGGCGGGCACGGCGTCGATCGTCGCCATCGCCAGCCGCCCGCCGCCGAGCATCCGCGTCAGCGTGGTGCCGAGGTTCGGCGCCAGGGCCACCTGCGGATCCGAGGCGCTGTCCTTCGGCCCCGGGGCGATCAGCACCAGGGCGTTGCGCAGGAGGTCGATCCGCGAGCCGGCCTTCAGCAGCCCGGCCCGGTCGACGTAATCCATCCACGCGAGGTCGGCCGAGATGAACAGGTCCGCCGGCGCCCCCGCCTCGATCTGCTTCGCGAGGGCGTTCGAGCCGGCGTAGGAGATCCGCGCGGTCTTGCCGGTCGCCTTCGTCCAGGCGGCGGCGGCGTCGTCGAGGGCGTTCTTGAGACTCGCGGCGGCGAACACGACGACCGGTGCGTCCGCTCGCGCGGCCCTGTCCGTCGGCGCGAGGGTCAGGGCCGCGAGCGCGCCGGCGACCAGGATCCGTCGGGTCAGGGGCATCGGTGGGAACTCCCGGTCGCGACCCGCTATATACGGCGGGGAACGACGGGGATCATAGGCGCGCGCGGACACTCGGCCAAGGGCCGGCCGCCCCGAGGGGTGGCGCGGCTCCCGTCACGTCAGCCGAGCTCGGCCTCTTGCCGGTCCTTGGGCTCGGCCTCTGCCCGATGCAGGCGGCTCAGCAGGACGAGGAGATGGCCCGGGATGGGCCCGTCCGGTGCGGGGCCGCCGAAGATCCGCTCGCGCGGTCGGGCAGGCACGGCCGCACCGTTGACGACCACGGGCCCGCGGGGGCCGGAACGCCGGGACTTGGTCACGCTGTACGCACCCTGCTCAATCGTGATTCACGTAAAAAGCCGGCAAAAACGCCGCTGTCAGCGGCCGGTTCCGCGGCTGCGGTACATCATTTGGTTAACGCGCGACCATCCTGCCGCATTCCTGGGCACCCGCTCGCGCGAATCTGAGGGCGCGACCTCACCAGGTGCGGATGTCGTGCCGCTCGGTCGGGCGCGTCTCCGGCAGGCCGTTCATGCCGTTCGCGACCAGCACCGCCCAGAGCGTGGCCGCGGCCGTGGTCACGGCCGCGAAGGCGACGCTGATGAGGAGAGGCGCGGTCATGGCGGCACGATCGTCTGTCAAAACCGGCGCGCCGCTCCGGAACGAGCGGCGCGCCCGAGTTGAGGGTCTGGCCTTGGGGAAGCCGAGATTGTTTAAGCACACGCAGTGGCTGTGGACACTGCTTTGGGTCGCGGGAAAGATAAGTATTGGCGCTTGTGACTGTCCGGCAACAACGGGTCGGGCCGCCGGTCCGCTCCGCCGCCCCGCCCCTGCCGGGCCCGTATTTTTTCGCGTCAGCCCCTGGGCTGCGGCCCGGCCCGGCGTTACAGCCGGGCACCATGCTCGAAGGCCTGCCGCCCCACCGCCCGTCCCACGTCCTGCGTCTGCTGACCGACGAACGCTCGGCCCGCGCGATGACCGACCTGCTGGGCGAGATGTTCGATCCCACGGAGACCGCGGTGGCGGCCTTCGAGGACGAGGACGGGCGCACGTGGCGCCTGGAGGCCTATTTCGCGGACGCGCCCGACGAGGACTACATCCGCGCGCTGATCCGCCCGGTCATCGGCGACGCGGCCGACGCGGCGGAATTCCGCACGATCGCGCAGCAGGACTGGGTGCGCGCGTCGCTGGAGGGCCTGAAGCCGGTCCGGGCCGGCCGGTTCCTCGTCCACGGCGCGCACGACCGCGACTCCGTGCGGGGCAATGATCTGGCCATCGAGATCGAGGCCGCCCTCGCCTTCGGCACCGGGCATCACGGGACGACCCTGGGCTGCCTCCGCGCCCTGGTCTCGGAGCTCAAGCGCCGGCGTCCGGTCCACGTCCTCGACGTCGGTACCGGTACCGGGATCCTCGCCTTCGCGGCCGCCAGGGCCCTGCGGCAGCCCGTGGTGGCCGGCGACCTCGACGCGGAGGCCGTGCGCACGGCCCGCGAGAACGCCCGCGCCAACGGGCTCGGCCCCTATCTCAAGCTCTACGAGGGGCCCGGGGTCCGCCACCGCCTCGCCGACCGGTCGCGCCATTTCGATCTCGTCTTCGCCAACATCCTGGCCCGGCCCCTCAGGCTCCTCGCGCCGACGCTGGCGCGGGTCGTCGCCACCGAGGGTGTGCTGGTCCTGTCGGGCCTGATCGAGCGCGACGTGCCCGGCGTGCTCTCCGCCTACCGCCTCCAGGGCTTCTCCCTCGTGCGGCGCGGCGTGATCGAGGGGTGGGTCGCCCTGGTCCTGACGCGCGGCGGTGCGGCACCGCGTCCGCGGCGCTGAACCGCGCGGAACCGCCCAGAACTCCGCGCGCGCCGGCGTGTTGTCCGGCCATGAGCCAGACGTCGCTCCACGATCCGCCCGCGGACCCGATCGCCGAGGGCGCCCGCGCCCGGGCGCAGGGCCGTCCCAAGGATGCCTGCCCCTATCCGGCCGATTCGCCCGCGCGCCGAGCGTGGATCGAGGGCTACGACGGCGCGCCCGCGGATCGCGCGCCGGACCTGCCGGTCACGAACGGCTGATCAGCGCGCGGTGCGCAGCCGGCCCGGCCGATCCGGCTCGTCCGCGGTCTCGGCCGGCGCCCCCGCCGCGTCCACCTGTGACACGGGCGCGCCGAGCGCCGCCATCAGCGCGCGCAGGCCGTCGATCCACTCCTCGAGTTCGGCGAGCGAGTCGAAACCGTCGCGGCGGACCACCGTGTCGGGCTCGATCGTCACGACGGCGTCGAAGCGGCCGTCGGGTCTGTCGCTGATCCGGTAGTAAACGCGGCGGGGCATGTCTGAGTAATAAGCGAAAATCCGCGGCGTGATAAGATTGCTAACGATTTTTAAGCACCGCAACCGACCTCCGACCGACCTCTTTGTCGTGAGAACAGGGTGTTGCGACGCGGGAGCGGCGGGCGCTAGGCTCCGCGGATGACCGAGACCCGCACGTCCCGACCGCGTCAGCGCTTCCAGAGCTTCGACGACCCGAGCCACCGGAAGGGCGCCGAGCGGATCGAGGCGCTGCGGGCGGCCCTGCGCGAGACCGGGCTCGACGGCTTCGTCGTGCCGCGGGCCGACGAGCACCAGTCCGAATACGTTCCCGCCGACGCCGAACGGCTCGCCTGGCTCACCGGCTTCACCGGCTCGGCCGGGACGGCCGTGATCCTGATGGAGTCGGCGGCGCTGGTCGTCGACGGGCGCTACACCCTGCAGGCGCCCGAGCAGGTCGATACCGGCCTCGTCACGGTGGTACCGCTCGCCGAAACGACGCCGGAGGCCTGGATCGGCGCCAACCTGCGGCGCGATCAGGTGCTCGGCTACGATCCGTGGCTGCACACGCCGGACGGTCTGGCGCGCCTGGAGCGGGCCGTGACCCGCGCCGGCGGCGCGGTGCGGGCGGTGCCGAACCTCGTCGACGCGGTCTGGGCCGGGCGGCCGCGGCCGCCGGCCGGACCGGTGGTGGTCCACCCGGACGCGCTGTGCGGCGAGGCGTCCGCCGACAAGCTCGGCCGGATCCGGGCGGCGCTCGCCGAGGGCGGCTGCGACGCCCTGGTGATCTCCGACCCGCACAATCTCGCCTGGGCCTTCAACCTGCGCGGGGCCGACGTCGGCCACACGCCCCTGGCGCTGGGCTACGCGATCCTTCCGCGCGAGGGGCCGGCCCGGCTGTTCCTCGTCTCGCCGAACGTCGATCCGGCCCTGCGGGCCGCGCTCGCGCCGGTCGCCGAGATCCTGCCGCGGGCGGACCTGGACGACGGGTTGGCGTCCCTGGCGGGCGTGCGCGTCCGCCTCGACGCGTCGACCGGCGCCGTCGCCCTGAAGGAGAAGATCGAGGCCGCCGGCGGCACGGCCGATGTCGGCAAGGACCCGATCACCGGCATGAAGGCGGTCAAGAACGCCGCTGAGATCGCGGGCGCCCGCGCCGCCCATGTCCGGGACGGGGCGAGCGTCGTGCGCTTCCTCGCCTGGCTCGACGGGGCGGCCGCGGCCGGCGGCCTCACCGAGATCGCCGCCGTCGAGGCCCTGGAGGATTTCCGGGCCACGGGCGGCGACCTGCGCGAGGTCTCCTTCCCCACCATCTCGGGATCCGGACCGAACGGGGCGATCGTCCACTACCGGGTGAGCCGCGCCACCGACCGGACGGTCCGGCCGGGCGAGCTGTTCCTGATCGATTCCGGGGCGCAGTACCCGGACGGGACCACCGACATCACCCGCACGGTCGCGGTCGGCGCGCCGAGCCCCGAGATGCGCGACCGCTTCACGCGCGTGCTGAAGGGGCACGTCGCCATCGCGCGGGCGGTGTTCCCGGTCGGCACGACCGGCGCCCAGATCGACGCCTTCGCGCGGGCGCCGCTCTGGCAGGCCGGTCTCGACTTCGACCACGGCACCGGTCACGGCGTCGGCGCCTTCCTGTCGGTGCACGAGGGGCCGCAGCGGATCGCCAAGACCGGCACGGTGGCGCTGGAGCCCGGCATGATCCTGTCGAACGAGCCGGGCTACTACGCCCGCGGCGCCTACGGCATCCGGATCGAGAACCTCGTCCTGGTCGAGTCCCGCGCGATCGCGGGCGGCGAGCGCCCGATGCTCGGCTTCGAGACGCTGACGCTCGCCCCCTACGACCGCCGGCTGATCCGGCCGGACCTGCTCGAACCCGGGGAGCGGGCCTGGATCGACGCCTACCATGCCCGGGTGCGCGAGACCCTGGCGCCCGGGCTCGACACCGCCGCGCGCGACTGGCTGGAGCGGGCGACGGCGCCGCTGGAGGGGTGAGCCGGCCGCACGGGACCCCGGACGGGACCCCGGACGCGGTCCATGGTAAGACCCGGCGCCACGGAAACGCCCGCGCCGGGCGAGAGACGCCGCGCGTGAAACCGCGACCGCCCCGCGCGCGAAGGGACAGCATGATCCGCCGCCTCGCCATCCTGATCCTGGCCCTCGCCGCGAGCCTCTCGGCCGCCGCGGCGCAGGGGTTTCCGCAGGGCTTCCGCACGCCCGCGGACCTCGTGCGCGCGAGCCTCGTGGCCGAGCCCGCCGCGGTCGCCGGCGCGCAGCCCTTCACGCTGGCCGTGCGGATGCAGATCAAGCCCGGCTGGCACGTCTACTGGCGCAATCCGGGCGATTCCGGCCTGCCCCCGGAGGTGACCTGGACCCTGCCGGCCGGCTTCAACGCCGGCGCGATCCGGTGGCCGGCGCCGGAGCGCATCCCGATCGCGACCCTCATGAACTACGGCTACGAGGGCGAGGTCACGCTCCTCGTGCCGGTGACGCCGCCGCCGAGCCTCGACCCGGCGGACCCGGTGCGGATCCAGGCGAAACTGACCTACCTCGTCTGCGAGACCGAGTGCGTCCCCGGCTCGGCCGACCTCGCCCTGACTCTGCCCGTGGGCAAGGCCGAGCCGGACCCGGCCAGCGCCGCGCTGTTCGCGCGCGCGCGCGCCGCGCTGCCCGTGCCGGCGCTCTGGCCCCTGCGCCTGTCGAGCCAGGGCGACACCCTGCGCCTCGATTTCGCCGCGACCGGTCTCAAGCCCGAGGCGCTCCGCAACGCCGCGTACTTCCCCTACGCCGAGACCGCGATCGACAACGCCGCCGCCCAGGTGATGACCGTCGACGAGACCGGCCTGCACCTGACCCTCGCGCGGAGCAGCCCGACCGATCCGGTGCCCACCGCGCTGCCCGGCGTCCTGACGGTCGACGAGGTCGACGCCGCCGGGACCCGCCGGCTCGCCTTCGCGTACGGCGACGAGCCGGTGCTCCCGGCCGCCGCGGCGCCGGCCCCGACCGCGCCGAACCCGGCCTCGACCGCGCCGGCAACCTCCGACTTCGACGCGCTGACCCTCGCGACCGCCGCGGCCTTCGCCTTCCTCGGCGGCCTGATCCTCAACCTGATGCCCTGCGTCTTCCCGGTCCTGTCGATCAAGGTCCTGAGCCTCGTGCGGCACGCGGGCGAGGGGCCGGCCCGGCTGCGGCTCCACGGCCTCGCCTACACGGCCGGCGTCCTGGCGAGCTTCCTGGCGCTCGCCGCCGCGCTGATCGGCCTGAAGAGCGGCGGGGCCGCGATCGGCTGGGGGTTCCAGCTGCAATCGCCCGCCGTGGTCGCGGGGCTCGCCTACCTGCTGTTCGCGATGGGCCTGAGTCTCTCCGGCGCGGTCCATGTCGGCGGGCGGCTCGCCGGCCTCGGCGACGGCCTCACCCGGCGCGCCGGCCTGAGCGGCTCGTTCTTCACGGGCGTGCTCGCCACCCTGGTGGCGACGCCCTGCACGGCGCCGTTCATGGGCTCGGCGGTGGGCTTCGCGCTGACCCAGAGCGCCGGCGTGGCGCTCGCCGTCTTCGCCAGCCTCGGCCTCGGCCTCGCCCTGCCCTTCCTGCTCCTGACCCTCTGGCCGCCGGCCCTGCGGGCACTGCCGCGGCCGGGCGCCTGGATGGAGACCCTCAAGCAGGTGCTGGCCTTCCCGGTCTACGCCACCGTCGCGTGGCTGATCTGGGTGCTGGCGCAGCAGGTCGACCCGCGCGGGCAGCTGGCGGCGCTGATCGGCCTCGTGCTCGTGGGCTTCGCCGCCTGGGCCTGGGAGCACGGCCGCGCCGCCGCGCCGCGGACGGGTCGGATCGCGCAGGCCGCCGCGGCGCTGGCGCTGATCGCGGTCGCCTCCCTCGCCGTCACCCTGCCCCGGAGCAGCGCCGCGCCGGCGGCGCAGGCCGCCGCCGACGGGGTCGAGCCGTTCACGCAGGCGCGCCTCGACGCCCTTCTCGACGCGCACCGCCCCGTCTTCGTCGACATGACCGCCGCCTGGTGCATCACCTGCGCGGTCAACGAGGCGACCTCGCTCAACACCAGGGCGGTGCGGTCCGCGATGGCCGAGCGCGGCGTGACTTACATGAAGGGCGACTGGACCAACCAGAACCCCGAGATCACCCGCCTCCTGGAGAAGCACGGGCGCAGCGGCGTCCCGCTCTACCTGCTCTACACCGGGACGGGGGAGCCCCAGGTGCTCCCGCAGATCCTGACCGAGGGGACGGTCCTGGCGGCGCTGGAGGCGGTGCCGGCCGCCGCGGGACGGAGCGCGGCGCTGGCGCGCTGAACCCGTCCGCGGTCTCGGGCGCCTGAGCAGAGACGGCGCGCCGGAGCGATCTGTCGCTCCGGCAGTCCATGGGGCCTCCTCAGGCCTCGAGCGAGAAGGTCTCGTCGAAGGCGTAGCCCGAGCCGCGGACCGTGCGGATCGGGTCGGCCTGGCGCGGGCCGTTCAGCGCCTTGCGCAGCCGCCCGACATGCACGTCCACCGTGCGCTCGTCGATGTAGACGTCGTGGCCCCAGACCCCGTCGAGGAGCTGCTCGCGGGAGAAGACCCGGCCCGGCGCCAGCATCAGGAATTCCAGCAGCCGGAACTCTGTCGGGCCCAGATGCAGCTCCTCGCCGCCGCGACGGACGCGGTGGCCGGTGCGGTCGAGCTCCAAATCGCCCGCCGCCAGCCGGTCCGAGACGTGGGCGGGCTTGGCCCGGCGCAGCAGCGCGCGGATCCGGGCGAGCAGTTCCGGCACCGAGAACGGCTTGACGATGTAGTCGTCGGCGCCCGTGCCGAGACCGCGGACGCGGTCGCCCTCCTCGCCCCGGGCGGTGAGCATGATCACCGGCAGGCGCTCGGTCTCCCGGCGCGCCCGGATCCGGCGGCACAGCTCGATCCCGGAGAGGCCGGGCAGCATCCAGTCGAGCAGGACGAGGTCCGGGATCCGCTCCGCCAGGAGCAGCTCGGCGTCGTCGCCGCGCGCCGCCGAATCCACCAGGAAGCCCTCGGCCTCCAGGTTGTAGCGCAGCAGCGTGGTCAGCGCCTCCTCGTCCTCGACGATCAGGACTTGCATGCTCACGTTCGACGACTCGTTCTACCGGCGGTCCCGCGGATGGTGCAGGAGGCGCCGCCCGGCCTCAACCTGCACGGTTACTGGCCCCGGCCATGCCCGCAGGAAGGCCGGGGTCGGGGGCTCACGGCGCCTGGAGTCCGTCCACCGTCGCGTAGTTCGACGCGTCGTTCTTCGGCCGGTCGCCCGCCAGGGTCTCGCCCGTGGCGAGGTAGTGGATCGTCTCGGCGATGTTGGTGGTGTGGTCGCCGATGCGCTCGACGTTCTTGGCGCAGAACAGCAGATGCGTGCAGAACGAGATGTTGCGCGGGTCCTCCATCATGTAGGTCAGGAGCTCGCGGAACAGGGAATTGTACAGGGCGTCGATCTCACCGTCGCGCTCCCAGACGTCGTGGGCCGCCTGGACGTCGCGGCTCGCGTAGGCGTCGAGCACGTCCTTGAGCTGGCCCTCGGCGAGGTCGCTCATGTGGCGCACGCCGAGCACGATCTTCTGGGCCGGAGCCTGGTCGGAGATCGCCACCACGCGCTTGGCGACGTTCTTGGCGAGGTCGCCGATCCGCTCGAGATCGCCGGAGACGCGGATCGCCGAGATGGTCTCGCGCAGGTCGATCGCCAGCGGCTGGCGCCGGGCGATCAGCAGCACGGCGCGCTCCTCGATGTCCCGCTGCAGCGCGTCGAGGCGCTTGTCGGCGAGGATCACCGCCTGGGCGAGCGTGTCGTCCCGGCGCACGAGGGCATCGGTCGCCTCCGCGGTCATCTTCTCGGCGACGCCGCCCATCTCCGAGATCGAGCGACGCAGGTTCTCCAGGTCGGTGTCGTAGGAGGTGACGATATGGCCGGGCATGGCGGATCCTTCGATGGGGTCCCGGGGACGGCCCTCCGGGAGGTTTGCGGATCCGCCGACGCGCCGGAGACGCGAGCGGCGGTCCCGGGACCGGAGCGGCCCGGCAGACTAGCCGAAGCGGCCGGTGATGTAGTCCTGCGTGCGGCGCTCCGTCGGATTCATGAACATCCGGTTGGTCGGACCGAACTCGACGAGCTGCCCCAGATACATGAAGGCGGTGAACTGCGAGATGCGCGCCGCCTGCTGCATGTTGTGGGTGACGATCACGATGGTGAACTCGTCGCGCAGCTGCTCGATCAGCTCCTCGATGCGGCCGGTGGAGATCGGGTCGAGGGCCGAGGTCGGCTCGTCGAACAGGATCACCTCCGGACGCTGCGCCACCGTCCGGGCGATGCACAGGCGCTGCTGCTGGCCGCCCGACAGGCCGGTCCCCGGCTGCCGGAGCTTGTCCTTCACCTCGTCCCAGAGGGCGGCCTTGCGCAGCGATTCCTCGATCCGGCCGTCGAGCTCGGATTTCGGCAGCTTCTCGTAGAGGCGCAGGCCGAAGGCCACGTTGTCGTAGATCGACATCGGGAACGGCGTCGGCTTCTGGAACACCATGCCGATGCGCGAGCGCAGCTCGTTCAGGTCGACGGAGGGGCTGAGGATGTTCTCGCCGTCGAGCAGGATCTCGCCCTCCGCGCGCTGCTCCGGGTAGAGGCTGTAGATCCGGTTGAAGCAGCGCAGCAGGGTGGACTTGCCGCAGCCGGAGGGGCCGATCAGCGCCGTCACCTGCCGGTCGTGGAAGTTGAGGTTGACGTCCTTCAGCCCGTGGAAGCTGCCGTAGTAGAAGTTCAGGTCCTTGACGGCGATCCGCACGGGGCCGCCCTCTTCGGCGCGGTTGCGGTTCAGCTCGACCGTCGGGATCGCGGAGGCGGCGTTCATCGTCGTGTCCTCGAAAGGGGGCTCAGCGCGAGGCCTGCGGCTTGATCACGAGGCGCGCGATGATCGACAGCGCCAGGATGGTCGCGGTGATCAGGAGCGCGCCCGCCCAGGCGAGGCCCTGCCAGTTCGGGTAGGGCGAGAGGGCGAACTGGTAGATCATCACCGGCAGGTTCGCGACGCCGCCCATCAGGTTGGCCGAGAACCAGGAATTGTTGTTGAGCGCGGTGAACAGCAGCGGCGCGGTCTCGCCGGCGATGCGGGCGAGCGCCAGGATGATGCCGGTGACGATGCCGGCCGAGGCCGCCCGCCAGGTCACGCTCATGATCACCGTCGAGGGCGGCGCGCCGAGCGCCGCGCCGGCCTCCCGCAGGGTTCCGGGGACGAGGCGCAGCATGTCCTCGGTGGTGCGCACGATCACCGGCACGGCGATGATCGCGAGCGCCACGCCGCCGGCCCAGCCCGAGTAGGTGCCCATCGGCCGCACCATCAGCGTGTAGACGAACAGGCCGATCAGGATCGACGGCGCCGAGAGCAGGACGTCGTTGAGGAAGCGGATCAGGGCCGCCAGCTTCGAGCCGCGCCCGTACTCGGCGAGGAAGGTCCCGGCCATGACGCCGACCGGTGTGGCGATCAGGATGCCGATCCCGGTCAGCACGAGGCTGCCCAGGATCGCGTTGGCGATGCCGCCGCCCTCGGAGCCCGGGCCCGGGGTCGGGTTGGTGAACAGGGTGGGCGTGAAGCCGCGCACGCCCTGGACGATCAGCATCACCAGGATCGAGCCGAGGACCAGGGCGCCCACCACCGTCGCGGCGGTGCAGGCGACGCGCAGGGCCCGGTCGGCGACGCGGCGTCCCTGGCGGACGCGGCCGGGGCGGCGCTGGGCGGCCGGGGCGATCGTGCTGGAGGAAACCATCGCGCGTGCTCCTCAGGCGGCCTTGACGCGGCGCGTCAGCAGCCGGGCGATGATGAGCACCACGAAGGTGATCACGAACAGGATGCAGCCCAGGGCCATCAGCGCGTTCAGCTGAAGGCCGTCCGCCTCGTTGAACTCGTTGGCGATGCGCGACGCGATGGTCGAGCTCGGGTCGAAGATCGAGGCCGAGAGCCGGTTGGCGTTGCCGACCACGAAGGTCACCGCCATCGTCTCGCCGAGCGCCCGGCCGAGGCCGAGCATGATCGCGCCGATGATCGAGACCGCCGCCTGCGGCACCAGCACGTGGCGCACGACCTCCCAGGTGGTGCAGCCGATGCCGTAGGCGCTCTCGCGCAGCACGGTCGGGATCTGGTCGAGCATGTCCCGGGCGATCGAGGCGATGAACGGCACGATCATGATCGCCAGGATGATCCCGGCGGTGAACACGCCGACGCCCGACGGTACCCGGGCGTAGAACAGCGTGCCGACGATGGGCATGCCCTCCACGAGGTTCGAGACCGGGATCTGGACGTAGCGCGCGAAGAGCGGCGCGAACACGAACAGGCCCCACATGCCGTAGATGATGCTCGGCACGGCGGCGAGCAGCTCGATCGTCATGGCGACCGGCTTGCGGGCCCAGCCCGGGCAGAGCTGGGTGAGGTAGACCGCGATGCCCAGCGAGACCGGCACGCCGATCAGCAGGGCCAGGAAGGCGGAGGCGACGGTCCCGATCACCGCGACCAGGGCGCCGTACTGCTCGGTCCCGACGTTCCAGGCGCTGGAGGTCAGGAAGCCGAAGCCGAACTCGCGGAAGGCGGGCCAGCCGCCGTACAGGATCGAGCCGAGGATGCCGGCGAGCACGAGCAGCACCAGCAGGGCCGCGCCGTACGAGCAGGTCCGGAACAGCGTGTCGAGGCTCCGGCTCGGCGCCTTCCGCGCGGTCGCGGTACGGGTTCGGCCGAGGGCGATCGATTCGGTCAAAGCGGGCATCCGCGGTTCTCTGCGAAGGGGGGCGTGGTAGCGCGCTGCGTTCCCGGAAGCGAGGGAGGAGGTTCTCACCTCCTCCCGGCCACGCTCACATGTTGAGGACAGGCTTGCCGTCCTTGCCCTTCACGTCCTTCCACTCCTGGTGGATCAGTTCGACGACGTTGTCCGGCAGCGGGACGTAGTCGAGGTCGGTGGCGAGCTTGTCGCCGTTCTTGTAGGCCCAGTCGAAGAACTTCAGCACGGCGGCGGACTTGGCCGGATCGGCGGCGTCCTTGTGGACCAGGATGAAGGTCGCCGCCGTGATCGGCCACGCCTCCTCGCCCGGCTGGTTGGTCAGCGAGATGCCGAAGCCCGGGGCGGCCTTCCAGTCGGCGCTGGCGGCCGCGGCCTGGAACGCCTTGTCGTCGGGCTGCGGGTACTTGCCGGCCTTGTTCTGCAGCAGGGCGTAGGAGAGCTTGTTCTGCTTGGCGTAGGCCGACTCGACGTAGCCGATCGCGTTCGGCACCTGCTTCACGGTGGCGGTGACGCCCTCGTTGCCCTTGCCGCCCTGACCCACCGGCCAGGAGATCGTCGTGGCCGCGCCGTACTCCTTCTTCCAGGGCTCGGAGACCTGGGACAGGTAGGTGGTGAAGATGTTGGTCGTGCCCGACGCGTCGGAGCGGTAGACCGGGGTGATGTTGGCGTCGGGGAGCTTCAGCCCGTCATTGAGCTTGGCGATCCGCGGATCGCTCCACTTCGCGATCTTGCCGGCGTAGATGTCGGCCAGCACGTCGCCGGTGAGCTTGAGCTTGCCCGGCTCGATCCCCGGGATGTTCACGACCGGCACGACGCCGCCCATCACGGTCGGGAACTGGACGAGGCCGTCCTTGGACAGCTGCTCGGCCTTCAGGGGCGCGTCCGTGGCGCCGAAATCGACCGTCTTGGCCTGGATCTGCTTGATGCCGCCGCCGGAGCCGATCGACTGGTAGTTGAGGCCCGAGCCGGTCTCCTTGCGATAGGCCTCGGCCCACTTGGAGTAGACCGGGAAGGGGAACGTGGCGCCAGCGCCGGTGATATCGGCGGCGAGCGCCGCGGACGCCAGCTGAACCGTCGCGAGGCCGACGGCGAGCGCGTAAGCGAAGGGTCTCAAAGGAATCTCCGTTGCCGTCGGGCAAGAGCCTGCGCTGCCCCGCCGGCAAGCCCATGCCCGCGGCAGAGCCCTGCGGCCGATCTTCCGAAGAGACCCAGCGCCGGCCGCCCGATGGCCGGGCGGTTACGACAAGTAGATGACACCCGGATGACACGCGGGGTGACACGGCGCTCCGCCCGGGCGCGGCACGGTTCCGGGCTCTCGCGCGTTCCTCTCTGCCAGGAGCGGCAGCCGGCAGCAGAAGGACGCGCGGATCGTGGGCGGCGACGAGGTGGGTGCAGCGACGGAATCCGATCCGGCCTGGCAGGCCCTGCACGCCGAGCGGGAAGCCGTGGAGCGGGCCCTGGCGCTGGCGCAGGCCCGTCAGAAATTCAGCCGCGATCCGGAGGCGGCGTCGGCGGCGCGCGTCGAGGAGGCGGAGCTGCTGGTGAGCCTCGACCGGGTGCTGACGCTGATTCGCGCGGCCGAGTATCGTCGGCGGCCGGGCGCGCGCCGCTGGTAGCGCCCGCGGTGCCGGGTCAGACCGCCCGGCGCAGCTCCCGCTCCTTCTGGCGCAGGCGCAGGAGCAGCTCGACATGCGTGTCGGTGATCGGCTGCGTGTCGACGCTGCCCTCGTAGACCGTGCGGAGCGTGAGGCCGAGCTGGCGGGTGTCGACCGCCCGCTTCAGAGGCTGTCCCGCAGGCAGAGACCCATCGGACTCGACGACTGACGGCTTCATGGCTCCCTCCCGCCCTTCCACCGCCCAAACCTGCCGCGGTACCGGGATGGCCGTACTCTCACGATGAATGGTTAACGAATCATTACCTTCAACCAACGGTTAAGGTTGTCGCCCGACTACGCGTCGGCGCCCTGCAGGAGCCGCGCCGCGGCCGCCCGGGCCTCGTCGGTGACGGTGGCGCCCGCCAGCATCCGGGCGATCTCCTCCCGGCGCTCGGCGACCGGCAGGCTCGCCACGCGCGTGGCGACGCGGCTGGCCCCTTTCACCGGCGCCTTGGCGATCAGGAAATGCGTCTCGGCCCGCGCGGCGACCTGGGGGGCGTGGGTCACCGCCACCACCTGCACGGTGGCCGCCAGCCGCGCGAGCCGCATCCCGATGGCGTCCGCCACCGCGCCGCCCACGCCGGTATCGATCTCGTCGAAGATGAGCGTCGGGGCCGAGCCCTTGTCGGCCAGCACGACCTTCAGCGCCAGCATGAAGCGCGACAGCTCGCCGCCCGAGGCGACCTTCATCATCGGGCCGGGCTTGGTCCCGGGATTGGTCTGGGCCCAGAACTCGACCCGGTCGGTTCCCGCCGGATCGCGGGAGTCCGGGTCCGTGGCGATCTCGGTGATGAAGCGGGCCCGTTCCAGCTTGAGCGGCGGCAGCTCGGCCTTCACGGCCGCGTCGAGCTGCTTGGCCGCCCGGCGCCGCCCGGCGCTGAGCTTCTCGGCCGCCTCGGTATAGGCGGCCTCCGCCGTCGCGAGCGCCTGCTCCAGCCCGGCCAGCGCCGCCTCGCCGGCATCGATCGCCGCCACGTCGCCGGCGTAGCGCTCCGCCAGGGCCGCGAGGTCGTCGGCCGGGACATCGTACTTGCGCGACGCGGCGCGCAGGGCGAAGAGCCGCTCCTCGACGCGCTCCAGGTCGCGGGGGTCGAACTCCGTCTCGGCCACCGCCGCCTCGAGCACCGCGCGGGCCTCGTCGAGGGCGACCATGGCGGCGTCGAGGGCGTTCACGCACGGGTCAACCAGGGCCGGCAGCTGCGCGGCGCGCCGCTCCAGCTTGCGCAAAGCGGCCGAGAGGTGCGGCACGCCGGAGTGGGGGCCGCCGACGGCCTCGAGCGCCTCGTTGAGCTCGCGCGCGACCTTCTCGGATTGCTGCATGATCGTGCGGCGCTCGGCGAGCTGGGCCTCCTCGCCCGCGAGCGGCGCGAGGGCGGCGAGCTCCTCCACGGCGTGGCGCAGGAAGTCGGATTCCTTGCGGGCCGCCTCCACGCGGGCGCGGTGCTCGGCGAGCTCGGTGCGGGCCGTCCGCACGGCCCGCGACGCGGCCGCGACCTTGGCGAGCTGGCTCTGAAGCCCGCCGAAGGCATCGAGGATCGCCCGGTGCGAGGCGGGGTCGGCCAGCGCCCGGTCGTCGTGCTGCCCGTGGATCTCCACCAGGGCCGCGCCGATCGCCCGCAGGACCTGCACGCCCACGGGCTGGTCGTTGACGAAGGCGCGGGTCCGGCCGTCCGCCATCTGGGTCCGGCGCAGGATCAGGTCACCCTCGGTGTCGATCTCGGCCTCGGCCGCGATCCGGCGCGCCGGATGATCGAGGGGCAGATCGAACACGGCCGTGACCGCGCCCTGCGCCTCGCCGTGGCGGACCAGACGGCCGTCGCCGCGGCCGCCGAGCGCCAGGGCGAAGGCGTCGAGAAGGATCGATTTGCCCGCGCCCGTCTCTCCGGTCAGGACGCTGAGCCCCGATCGGAAATTCAGTTCGAGCCTGTCGATCAGGACGATGTCGCGGATCGCGAGCTGCGCCAGCATGCGGCGACGGGGATTCCTCAGGATGGGACCGCAGACATAAGGCCGCCGCGGCTCGGATTCACCCCAAAAATGCGTCGCACCGCGCGGATGGTGCAACGCGCCGGGGGCCGCAATGGGAAAGGCCCGGAGCGGCGGCTCCGGGCCTCGATCTCTCGCGTCCCGGCCCCGGGCGGGCCGGGCGGCCTACTCGGCCGAGGCGGTCTTGCCGGTGACGGTGCGGAAGATCTTCGAGAGGAACGAGCTCTTCTCCTCGCGGGGCTCGACCCCGTTCTGGGCCAGGAGCGCGTGCGCGTCCTTGTACCAGGGGCTCTCCGGGAAGTTGTGGCCGAGCACCGCGGCGGCGTTCTGCGCCTCCTGGGTGATGCCGAGCGCCCAGTAGGCCTCGGTCAGGCGCTCGAGCGCCTCCTCGGCGTGCCGCGTGGTCTGATACTTGGCGACCACGTCGCGGAAGCGGTTGATCGCCGCCGGGAAATTGCGCTTCTCGAGGTAGAAGCGGCCGATCTCCATCTCCTTGCCGGCGAGCTGGTCGCGGGTGATCTGGATCTTCGCCTTCGCGTCCGCGGCGTATTCCGACGTCGGGTACTTCTGGACCAGCTCCTGCAGCGCGACGAGCGCCTTCTCGGAGCGTTCCTGGTCGCGGGTGACGTCCGGGATCTGCTTGTAGTTCGACATCGCCATCAGATACTGCGCGTAGGCGGCATCTTTGCTGGCCGGGTGGCGCTGCAGGTAGCGCTTCGAGGCGCTGATCGCGTCGTCGTACTTCTGGCCCTCGTAATTGGCGTAGGCCGTCATCAGCAGCGCCTTCCGGGACCACTCGGAATACTGGTACTGCTTGTCCAGATTGTCGAATTTCTTGACTGCGCCCTCGTAGTCGCTGTCCTCGAGCTTCGCCAGACCGTCGCTGTACAGCTTGTCGGCCGGGACGTCCGGCACGACCTCGGGCTTGTACTTCTCGGCGAAGATGCTGGTCGGGTCGAAGTCGCAGCCGCCGAGGCCCAGGCCGAGGACGGCCACGAAGGGCACCGCGAAGGCCGCTGCCCGGCGATGACGAATGGTGACAGGCATCTGGCGCTCTTTCCCGGAACCGGCGCCGTTTCGCGCCGTCATGCCATCGCGTGGGTGGATCCGGCCCGCCCCGGGCCGTGCCCGCCGTTCACGGACCGTTAAACCCTGCCCTTCGATTCGGGCACGAAAGCGGCAAGGCTGCGGCGGCCAGGATCGGTGGCGGGCTGTGTCCCGCCGGTCACAGGGCTACAGGTCGCCCGCGAAGGCGGCGATGCCGAGGCCGACGCCGAGCTCGGACAGCACGGTCTCGCGGCGCGAGCCCTGCGCCTCGACGACGGCGTAGTTCGCCCGGTCGGCGAAGAGGGCGGACAGCACCCCGACATTCATCCGGTGGCCGCCGCAATAGGAGCGGTAGGCGCCCTGGATCGGCAGGCCGGCCAGGGCGAGGTCGCCGATGGCGTCGAGGATCTTGTGGCGGACGAACTCGTCCTGGAAGCGCAGGCCCTCGGGATTGACCACCGCGGTCTCGCCGACCGCCACGGTGTTCTCCAGCGAGGCGCCGAGGGCGAAGCCGGCCTTCCAGTAGCGCTCCACGTCCCGCATCATCCCGAAGGTGCGGGCGCCTGCGATCTCGCGGCGGTAGGTGGCGGGCGACAGGTCCATCGCCTTGCGGGAGCGGCCGATCACCGGGCTCTCGAAATCGATCTCGACGTCGAGGCGGAAACCGCGATCGATCGGGCGCAGCTCCGCGAAGGATGTCCCGGCCTCGATGCGGACGTGTCGGAGGATCTTGAGCCAGCGGCGCGGCGTGTCGCAGGTGGCGATCCCGATCTGGTCGATCGCCTGGACGAAGGGGAGCGCGGATCCGTCGAGGATCGGCATCTCGGGGCCGTCGATCTCGATCAGAGCATTGTCGACGCCCAGGCCGTAGAGGGCGGACATCAGGTGCTCGACGGTGGCGACGGCGCCGGTCTCGACGTCGCCCAGGACAGTGCAGAGTTCGGTGGCGGAGACGAGGGCGTGATGCGCCTTGATCAGGCGATCGTTGCCGTGGGTGGTACCGGTGCGGAGGAAGGCGATGCCGTGATTGGCCGGAGCGGGTCGGATGGTGATCTCGGCGGGGTTGCCGGAGTGAACTCCGATCCCCGAGAGAGTCGCCGGCCCTTTGAGGGTCGTCTGTTTATGCGTTCGCATTCCTTAGCCCCCGGGCGCGACCAGATCCCGTCACCCCGACTGGAGGTGAGGAGAAACTGACTGATCCGTCCGCTGCTTGATGCCCTAGCCCACGCGATCAGGTTGTGTCCTGCCGCGTGTCGTCTCGATCACATGGTTTCTATAGCTGCGCCGCACAGGGCAGCCAAATCACGGATTCTTACGGTCTGTTACAGACACGCTTAGCGGTCCGTCACCGCAAAGCGCTGCTCCACCAATGGCTTAAAGGTTGGTTAATACGTGACTAACCCGCGGCCGTTCTGTGGCGCGGATGCACCATGCGCCCCGCCTCGGGAGGCGCGGTGCACAGCCTTGTCGAAGTCACCATACCACTGCAACAACCATGAGTTGCTTTGCTGCAGCGCGAAGGGGCCGGCGGTTTCCCGCCAGCCCCAGGCCGTGTTGGAGACCCGGACCGGTCAGTTCGCTTGGCGGCGGAGGAAGGCCGGGATCTCGAGCTGATCGTCGTCCATCATCCGCGGCTGAGGCGCGACCCGGCCCTGCGCGTCGAGGTTGCCCTGGGCCGGGCGGTACTGCGGGACCGCGGGCGCGGCCGGAGTGCGCGGGGCCGGCGGCACGTGAGGCTGAGCCATGTGCGGCTGACCCATGTGCGGCTGAGCCATGTGCGGCTGACTCATGTGCGGCTGCGGGGCGACGGCCGAGGCCGGACGGGCCGCCGGGGCGCCGTCCATGTCCTCGCGGCGGCCGCCGAAGCCCACGGTCGCGAGCCGGCGCAGCAGCGAGGTCCGCTTGGATTCCGGGGCAGTCTCCTCGGCAGCGCGGTTCGCCATGATCTGCGTCTGGGCGATCGGCGGCAGCTCGTGGATCTGCGGCATGCGCGGGGCGCGGGCGAGCGGCGTGCCCGTCGGGGCGGCCGGACGCGGCGGCACGAACGGGCCGGCCTCGACGGCGGGCGCCGCCTCGACGCGCTGCGGTGCGGGGGCCGGGACGAACGGCGCCGCGGCGCGGGCCTGGACCGGGGCGAGCACGACGTCGTCGCGGGTCACCGGGGCGGCGGACTCGATGCGGGTCTCCATCCGCGACTCGGGGCGCATCTCGGGGGCCGAGAGCGGCGCGGGGGCCGGGGCGGAGCTCGGCGCCGGGGCGACCGACTCGGTGCGGATGCTCGGCACCGGCGAGGCGGCGCGCGAGCGGGCCTCGGCGCGCAGGCGCTCGGCAACCTCGGCGATGCGCTGCTCGGTCTCGGCGATGGCCGGGTTGTTCGGCGAGTTCGCCGAGATCAGGGCCGGCTCGATGCCGGTGGCGACCACCGACACGCGGATGATGCCGTCCAGGCTCTCGTCGAAGGTGGCGCCCAGGATGATGTTGGCGTCCTGATCGACCTCCTCGCGGATGCGGGTGGCGGCCTCGTCGAGCTCGTACAGGGTCAGGTCCGAGCCGCCGGTGATCGAGATCAGCAGGCCGCGGGCGCCCTTCATCGACACATCGTCGAGGAGCGGGTTGGCGATGGCGGCCTCGGCGGCGCGGTTGGCGCGCTTCTCGCCGGAGGCCTCGCCGGTGCCCATCATGGCCTTGCCCATGCCGCGCATGATCGCCCGCACGTCGGCGAAGTCGAGGTTGATGAGGCCCTCCTTCACCATCAGGTCGGTGATGCAGGCGACGCCCGAGTAGAGCACCTGGTCGGCCATCGCGAAGGCGTCGGCGAAGGTGGTCTTCTCGTTGGCGACCCGGAACAGGTTCTGGTTCGGGATCACGATCAGGGTGTCGACCGCGGCCTGCAGCTCCTGGATGCCGGACTCGGCGGTGCGCATGCGGCGCATGCCCTCGAACTGGAACGGTTTCGTCACGACGCCGACCGTCAGGATGCCCATGTCGCGGGCTGCGCGGGCGATGACCGGGGCGGCGCCGGTGCCGGTGCCGCCGCCCATGCCGGCGGTGATGAAGCACATGTGGGCGCCGGAGAGCTGGTCGCGGATCTCGTCGATCACCTCGTCGGCGGCGGCCGAGCCGACCTCCGGGTGCGAGCCGGCGCCGAGGCCCTGGGTCACGCCCAGGCCCATCTGGATCACCCGCTCGGCCTTCGAGGAGGTGAGCGCCTGCGCGTCGGTGTTGGCCACGACGAACTCGCAGCCCAGCAGGCCCGACTCGATCATGTTGTTGACGGCGTTGCCGCCGGCGCCACCGACGCCGAAGACGGTGATGCGGGGCTTGAGTTCCCGGATGTCCGGCGCCTGGAGGGTGATGGCCATGGTGTCGAGCCTCTCGCTAACTGTGCTGTCCGTGCGACGCCTGGGCGCCGGATTCCCTTCGATCCCCCCGCGCGAGCGGGCGGGCGTGAAACCTAGAAGCTGTCCCGGAGCCAGCGGCCGACCCGGTTCAGGTAGTTGTCGGTCCCGGTCGCCGCGAAGGCGCCGTGCCCGCGCGGCTCGAAATGCTCGGCATGGGCCACCTGCGGGTAGACGAGCAGGCCGACCGCCGCCGAGAAGGCCGGACCCTTGGCGGCCTCCGGCAGGCCCCGGATGCCGAGGGGCCGTCCGATCCGCACCTGACCCTGGAGGACGCGGCGGGCGACCTCGGGCAGGCCGACGAGCTGGCTGGCGCCGCCGGTGAGGACCACCCGCCGCCCGGCCTGGGCGGCGAAGCCCGCGTCGCGCAGGCGGTCCCGCACCAGCTCGACCACCTCCTCGACGCGCGGCTTGATGATCCGCACGAGCTGCGAGCGCGGGATGTGGGCCGGCGCCTCGCCCTCGTCCTCGCCGACGCCGTGCACGGCGATCATGTCGCGGTCGTCGGAGGGGGTGGAGAGGGCCGAGCCGTAGAGGGTCTTCAGCCGCTCGGCCGCCGCCATGCGGGTGGAGAGGCCGCGGGCGATGTCCATGGTGACGTGGTGGCCGCCGACCGCCAGGGCGTCCACGTGCACGAGGTGGCCGCCGGAGAACACGCCGACGCTGGTGGTGCCGCCGCCCATGTCGACGACGCAGACGCCCATCTCGGCCTCGTCGTCGACCAGCGCCGAGAGGCCGGCCGCGTAGGGCGTGGCGATCACCGCCTCGACGCCGAGGTGGCAGTGCTCCACCGCCAGCATGACGTTGCGGGCGGCCGCGAGCTCGCTGGTGACGACGTGCAGGTCGACGCTGAGCGCCTCGCCGATCATGCCCGACGGGTCGATGACGGCGCCCTGCCCGTCCAGGGCGTAGCCGGTGGGCAGGGCGTGCAGCACGGCCCGGCCGGGGCTGACGCCGTGGGCGCTCGCGGTCTCGAGCACCCGCTCGACGTCGCTGCCCGTGACGGTGCCCGAGCGGACGTTCACCCGCGCCTGGAAATGCTGCGAGGCGAGCCGGCCGCCCGACATGTTGACGATGACCGACTGGACCTCGACCTTGGCCATCCGCTCGGCGGCGTGCACCGCCTGGCGGATCGCGCTCTCGGCCGCGGCGAGATCGACGATGGCGCCGCCCTTCAGGCCCAGGGAGCGCTGGTGGCCGATGCCGATGATGCGGGCGAGGTGCGTGCGGCCGCGGAGCGTCGTGAGCGCCTCGGCGGGCTGCAGCTCGGCGATGAGGCAGACCACCTTGCTCGTGCCGATGTCGAGCACCGAGAGGGTGGTCGAGCGCCGGGCGGAGAGCGGCTTCAAGCGCGGCGTGAGGCCGTGTTGGCTGTGCATTGACGCTACCGGGCGCGGGATGCGGGACGAGCGGAGATCGACAGGAAGGGCATCAGCTGGCCGCGCCCTTCTTCTTCGCCTTCTGGGCTTCCGCGCGGGCGGCGGCGGCCTCCTCGGTCAGGCGCACCACCAGGCGGTCCGGCATGCGCAGGTCCACCGCGATGATGTCCTTCTCGAGCAGGTGGGCCTCGCGCTCGAACCGCACGAGGCGGGCGAGCGCCGCGGCCGGGTCGGCCTCGGGCAGGCGCACGTCGATGCCGTCGAACTTGAGGGTCCAGCGCCGGCCGGACACGTAGGTGCCGGCCTTGATCCGCTCGGCGAGCGGCCCGGCGGCGGCGATGAGGGCGAGATATTCCGGAAGCTTGGTGTTGGCGTCTTCGCCGACCACCAGGGGCAGGCTCGCGTAACGGTCGTCGCGCATGGCGTCGATGACGGTGCCGTCGGCGGCGATCACGTTGATCTCGCCGTTCTTCTGCCAGAGGGCCGCGGGCTCGCGCTCCACCTGGGTGATGGCGATCTCGTTGGGGTAGATCTTCCGGACCGAGGCCTGCGCGATCAGCGGCACGCGGAGCAGCCGCTCGCGCACGTCGTTGACGTCGAGGAAGGGAACGGAGGAGCGCCAGTCGATCCCGGCGGCCGCCAGGACCTCGCGCTCGTACATGCGGGAGATGCCCGAGATGGTGACGCGCTCGACGCCGAAGCCGGCGACGCGCGCGGCGATGTCGAGGGGGCGGCCCTGCTCGGCCACGAACGCGTCGTAGCGGCCGCTCGCCACGAAGCCGGCGAGCGCCACGGCGGCGGCGGACACGGCGACCGCCACGATTCCGGCGCCGCGGGGCAGGCGCTCGCTCAGCCGCTGACTCGGGCGGGCCCGACGAACCGAGAGCGACCGGGACGTGGCGCGGCCGGCGAGCCGGCCCAGGATCGCGCCGGCGAGGCGCGCGGGACCGCTCCGGCCGGCGGCGTCGCCGCTCAGCGATTCAGGGAAGCGTCCTCCACCATCCATCGGACGAGCTCACCGAAACTCAGGCCCGCATGGGCCGCCATCTCCGGCACAAGGCTCGTCTGGGTCATGCCGGGTTGCGTGTTGACCTCCAGCACCACGAGCAGACCGGTTCCACCCGGTGTGTCGTCGTAGCGAAGGTCGGCACGGCTGACGCCCCGACAGCCCAGTGCTTGATGCGCCGTTAACGACAGTTCTTGGACACGCTGGTAAACATTTGGTTTAAGTTCGGCCGGGAGCACGTGAACCGAGCCCCCCGGAGCGTACTTGGCGTCGTAATCGTACCAATCGCCCGTGGCGGCCTTCACCTCGATCACCCCGAGGGCCTTGTCGCCCATCACGCCGCAGGTGAGTTCGCGGCCAGCAATGTAAGGTTCTGCAAGGACTTGCTCGCCGAACGTCCATTCCTCGGAGGCGAGGATCTGGGGCGGGTGCGAGCGGCCGTCGCGCACGATGATCACACCCACCGATGAGCCTTCGGCGATCGGTTTCACGACGTAGGGTGGCGGCAGGGGGTGTGTCCTGGCGGCCTCACGACGGTTAACGATCCGGCCCTCCGGCACGTCGACGCCGGCGGCGCGCATGACGGTCTTGGCCCGCTCCTTGTTCATGGCCAGCGCCGAGGCGAGGACGCCGGAATGGGTGTAGGGGATCTTGAGGATCTCCAGCAGGCCCTGGATCGTGCCGTCCTCGCCGTCAGGTCCGTGGAGCGCGTTGAACGCCGCGTCCGGTCGGAGCGCCGTCAGCACGGAGGCGATGTCGGGGCCGACATCGACCCGGGTGACCCGGTAGCCCTCCCCTTCGAGCGCGTCGGCGCAGGCCTTGCCGGAATTGAGGGAGACCTCGCGCTCGGCGGAGGTGCCGCCCAGGAGGACGGCGACGTGCTTGGACATCAGGGCACCTCGAAAAGGTCGGCTTCAATCAGGATCTGAACGCACCCGAACGGTCGCTGCGCCGGCCGAGCATCGTATCTCGGCCGCGTCGGCGCGTCCGGAAGACCGCTCTCACGCGGCGCCGGTGGGCCGGCCGATGCGCCGGATCTCCCAGCGCAGCTCGACCCCGCTGGTGTCGCGGACGCGGCGGCGAACCTCCTCGCCCAGCCCCTCGATGTCGGCCGCGGTCGCGTCACCGGTATTGATCAGGAAGTTGCAGTGCATCTCGCTGACCTGGGCGCCCCCCCGCCTCAGCCCGCGGCAGCCGGCGGCGTCGATCAGCTGCCACGCCTTGCCGCCGTCCGGGTTGGCGAAGGTCGAGCCGCCGGTCCGCTCGCGGATCGGCTGCGCGGCCTCCCGGGCGGCCGTGACCCGTTCCATCTCGGCCTCGATCGCCCTGCGGTCGCCGGTCCGGCCGCGGAAGACGGCGCGCGTGAAGATCACGTCCTCTGGGGCGTCCGAATGCCGGTAGGAGAAGCCCATGTCGGCGTGGCTGAAGGTGCGCAGCGCGCCCCCGCGGTCGATCCCGCGGGCTTCCACCAGCACGTCGGTGGTCTCGCCGCCATGCGCGCCCGCGTTCATGCGGAGCGCGCCGCCGATCGACCCGGGGATGCCGCGATAGAAGGCGAGCCCGTCGAGCCCGGCCTCGGCGGCCGCCTTGGCGAGGCGCATGTCCGGGACCGCGGTGCCGACGGTCAGCGCGTCGCCGTCGATCGCGATGCTGCCGAAGGCCTTGCCGCCGAGGCGGACCACGACGCCCGGCACGCCGCCGTCCCGCACGATCAGGTTCGAGCCGAGCCCGATCACCGTGACCGGCACGTCCGGATCGAGGGTCGCGAGAAGGCGGGCGAGATCCTCCTCGTCGGCCGGGGTGAACAGGACCTCGGCCGGTCCGCCGACCCTAAACCACGTGAGGTCGGCGAGCGGCTGGTCGGCGAGCAGGCGCCCGCGGAGGTCGGGCGCAGCGGCCCGGATGCGATCGTGCAGAGAGGCGGTCATCTGTGTGTCTCCCCTCGCCCCGCCCGCGGGGAGAGGGATGCGGCGATCCTGGTGTCGTCGCATCGGGGTGGCAGCGGACGCTGCGAGGCCGGGGTCCGGAGAGTCACCGCCGGGTTCATCCTCAGAGCGCAGCCCAGTGTGGACGGCCGACGGCGTGGCCGCCCCGAGACGCCTCCCGGGGCGGGCTCACGCATCGCGCCTACCGTCCCCGCGCGGCGAGTTCGTCCGGCAGGGCGTAGGCCCACTGCGTGATCGTGCCGGCGCCGAGGCAGACCACGTAATCGCCGGGCTTGGCGAGGTCCGCGATGATCCCGGCCAGTTCCTCCGGCCGCTCCAGGGCCCGGGCGTCCCGATGGCCGCGGGAGCGCAGGCCGGCCACGAGGCTGTCTCGGTCGAAACCCTCGATCGGCTGCTCGCCGGCCGCGTAGACCGGCGCGACGATGACCGTGTCGGCATCGTTGAAGCAGGTGCAGAAATCGTCGAAGAGCGACTGCAGCCGGGTGTAGCGGTGCGGCTGCACCACCGCGATGACGCCGTGCTCGGTCGAGGCACGGGCGGCCTTGAGCACCGCCTTGATCTCCACCGGGTGGTGTCCGTAATCGTCGAAGATCGTCGCGCCGTTCCACTCGCCGGTGCGGGTGAAGCGCCGCTTCACGCCGCCGAAGCCCGCGAGTGCCTGGCGGATCGCGTCCGGCTTCACGCCGAGCTCGTGCGCGACGGCGAGCGCCGCGGTGGCGTTGAGCGCGTTGTGCTTGCCGGGCATCGGCAGGACGAGATCCTCCATCTCCATCCGGTAGCCGGGGCGACGGTCGCGGATCATCACCCGGAAGCGGCTCTGGCCGCCGCGCAGGTCCACGTCGATGAGGCGCACATCGGCCTGCGGGTTCTCACCGTAGGTGATGATCCGCCGGTCCTCGATATGGCCGACGAGATCCTGCACCACCGGGTGGTCGATGCACATCACCGCGAAGCCGTAGAACGGGATGTTGTCGATGAAGCGCCGGAACGCGTCCTTGATCGCGTCGAACGAGCCGAAATGGTCGAGGTGCTCGGGGTCGATGTTGGTGACGATCGCGACGTCGGCCGGCAGCTTCAGGAAGGTGCCGTCGGACTCGTCGGCCTCCACCACCATCCACTCGCCCGCGCCCATGCGGGCGTTGGTGCCGTAGGCGTTGATGATGCCGCCGTTGATCACGGTCGGGTCGAGGTTGCCGGCGTCGAGCAGGGTGGCGACGAGCGACGTGGTCGTGGTCTTCCCGTGCGTGCCGGCGATCGCCACGCAGGACTTGAAGCGCATCAGCTCGGCCAGCATCTCGGCCCGTCGCACCACGGGCAGGCGTCGCTCGCGGGCGGCCTGCAACTCGGGGTTGTCGCGCCGGATCGCGGTCGAGACGACGACGAGGGCGGCCTCCTCGACGTTCTTGGCGTCGTGGCCCACGAAGGTGCGCATGCCCTTCTCGGCGAGACGGCGCACATTGGCGTTGTCGGACGCGTCCGAGCCCTGCACCGTGTAGCCGAGGTTGTGCATCACCTCGGCGATGCCGGACATGCCGATGCCGCCGATGCCGATGAAGTGGATGGGGCCGAGCTTGTCGGGCAGCTTCATGGGTCGAACCGTCTGGTGGCGGGACCGCCGGTGCGGAATCCCTTGAGGATCAGGTGCGGGCGGCCGTCTCGACGACGACCTCGGCCAGCCGCTCGGCGGCGTCGTGGATGCCCGCGCTTCTGGCCGCATCGGCCGCCGCGGTCAATTTTGCCGGCGTCGCGAAGCAGGCGGTCAGCTCCGCGGCGAGGCGCTCCGGCGTGAAATCCGGCTGCTTCACGGCCAGCGCCGCGCCGATCGCGTCGAGGGTTGCGGCGTTGGCGGCCTGGTCCTGGTCGAGGGAGCCGGGCAGCGGCACGAGGATCGCCGGGCGGCCGATCGCCGCCAGTTCCGAGACCGTCGAGGCGCCCGAGCGCGAGACCACGAGGTGGCTCGCGGCCATCCGTGCCGGCAGGTCCTTGAAGAAGGGCGCCGCCTCGATCCCGGCGAGCCCCATGGCGAGGTAGCGGTTCTGCACCGCCGTCAGGTCCTCGGGGCGGACCTGCTGGACGAGGTGCAGCCGGGCGCGCAGTGCGTCGGGCAGGCGGGCGATCGCCTCGGGCACGACCTCGCCCATCACGCGGGCGCCCTGGCTACCGCCGAACACCAGGAGCCGCAGGGCGTCGTCCGGTCCGAAAGCGGGATACGGGACCTCCGCCGCCTCGATCACCGCCGGGCGGAGCGGGTTGCCGGTGTGGATCCGCGGGGCTCTCGCCTTGTCGGGCACGCCGCGCACGACCTTGAAGCCGGTGGCGATGGTGCGGGCGCCCCGCGCCAGGAAAGCGTTGGCCCGGCCCATCACGGCGTTCTGCTCGTGCAGGATCGTCGGCACGCGCAGGATCTGGCCGGCGAGCACCGGTGGGACTGTCGGGTAGCCACCGAAGCCAACGATGGCCGCCGGGTTGATCCGGCGGATCTCCTTCGCGGCCACGCCGAACCCGCGGCCGAGGGTCAGCACGGCGCCGGCCCGCTTGAGCGGCGAGCGGCCGGACGGCGTCGCCGACGCGATGGTCACCACCTCGGAGGCCGGGAACTCGGACGCGATGGAATCGACCCGGGCGTCGGTGGCGAGGGCCACCCGGATGCCGCGGGCCCGCAGCGCGTGGGCGAGACTCTCGGCGGGGAAGAGATGGCCGCCGGTGCCGCCGGCACAGAGCAGGATCGTGGGCGTGAAGACCGTCACCGCATCACTCCGGCGACGGTGGCGGGCGCGGTGCCGGGGGGCTTCTGGCTGAGCATCACGGTGCGGGGGCGCTTGCGGGTCAGGGCGACGAGGAAGCCGGTGCCGAGCGCCAGCGAGATCAGCGAGGAGCCGCCGTAGGAGACGAACGGCAGGGTCATGCCCTTGGCGGGCATCAGCTGGGTGTTCACCGCCATGTTGATGCAGGCCTGGAGGCCGAACAGCGTGGTCAGCCCGGTGATCGCCAGCCGCGAGAAGGTGTCGTCCGTGCGCCGCGCGAGCTTGAGGCCGCGCAGCACGATGAAGGCGAAGAGGGCCACGAGGCACAGGCAGACGATCACGCCGAACTCCTCGCCGGTGACCGAGAAGATGAAGTCGGTATGCGCGTCCGGCAGGTGGCGCTTGGCCACGCCCTCCCCCGGCCCGGTTCCGAACCAGCCGCCCGAGCGGAACGACTCGCGCGACCAGAAGTCCTGGAAGCCGCCGCCGGAATCCCGGTCGAGGAACTTGTTGAAGCGCTCGCGGACGTGGTGGAAGAACAGGTAGGCAGCGAACACACCTCCGAGGCCCAGCACGCCCAGGACGGCCACCCAGATCAGGTGGAGGCCGGCCACGAAGAACAGCGCGCACCACACCATGGTAATCAGCATGGTCTGGCCGAAATCGGGCTGGAGCAGCAGCGGCACGATGGTGATCGGCAGGAGCAGCAGCGCCAGGATGCCGCCCGGCATGTCGCGGCGCTGGGCGCCCTCCGAGAAGGCCCAGGCGGCGACGACCACGAAGGCCGGCTTCACGAACTCCGAGGGCTGCAGGCCGAAGGAGCCGAACTGGATCCAGCGGTGCGCGCCCTTGATCTCGGGCCCGAACTTGCCGGCGAGCAGGCACAGGACGACGCCCAGGATCCACGTGACGAGCGCGAGCCGCCGGATGCCGCGCAGCGACAGGAACGAGACCGCGCAGATCAGCAGGATGGTCGGCGCGAGGTACATCGCCTGCCGGTTGAGGAAGTAGAAGGTCGGCAGGCCGATCCGCTCGGCGACGGGCGGGCCGCCGCCCATCAGGAAGACGAGGCCCGCGACCATCAGCGCGAACAGCGCCGCGAGCAGGCCGCGGTCCACCGTCCACCACCAGTCCGTCAGGGGGGTGCGTTCCGCGCGTGACATCATGCCGGGCAACGACTCCAGGCCGCGCGGATGCCGATCCGCGCGGGTCGGCCCGGATCCTCGGCAGGAATGGTAAACGGAGCCTTATGGCCGACGCATCCGTGCGCGCCGGCCGCGTCACCGGCAACTGCGGGAATGCTGTATTAGGCCGGCGAGATACTAGTAAAAAGATACTCTATGTTAATCTTCCTGCTGCAACTTCCGGATGTATCCCCCCGGCGGGTCCCGGTGCGCCGCGCCCGATCCGCCCAGCGGAAGCCGATGCGCCATGTTCTCTTCCCTGAACGTCCGTGAAGCGAATGCCAAGCTCGCGGCCCTCGACCGGGTTCAGGGCGTGATCGAGTTCGATCTCGCGGGGCGGATCCTGTCGGCGAACCAGAATTTCCTCGACGCGGTCGGGTACACGCTGCCGGAGATCGTCGGCCAGCACCACAGCATGTTCGTGGAGCCGGCCGAGCGGGACGCCCCGGACTACCGGGCCTTCTGGGAGCGCCTGCGCTCCGGCGCGTTCGAATCGGGCCAGTTCCAGCGGGTCGGCCGGGGTGGCCGGCAGATCTGGATCCAGGCCTCCTACAACCCGATGCTCGACGTCCGCGGGCGGCCCTACAAGGTCGTGAAATTCGCCACCGACATCACGCAGCAGCGCACCGAGGAGGCCGAGCGCGCCGGGCAGATCGCCGCGATCGACAAGGTGCAGGCGGTCATCGCCTTCGACCTCGACGGCACGGTGATCGCGGTGAACGACAATTTCCTCGCCGCGATGGGCTACAGCCGCGCCGAGGTGATCGGGCAGCATCACAGCCTGTTCGTGGAGCCCGCCTACCGCGAGAGCGAGGCCTACCGGGCCTTCTGGGCCGCCCTGCGGAACGGCACCTATCAGGCGGCCCAGTTCCGGCGGATCGGCAAGGACGGGCGCGAGGTCTGGATCCAGGCCTCCTACAACCCGATCCTCGACGCCGCCGGCCGGCCCTACAAGGTCGTGAAATTCGCCACCGACATCAGCGATCAGGTCCGGCTGTTCGCCAACCTGCGGACGCTCATCGACCGGAACTTCGGCGAGATCGAGCAGGCGGTGACGCACTCGACCAAGGCGGCCGCTCTGGCCTCCTCGGCGGCGGACTCGACCTCCGGCAACGTCCAGACCGTGGCGGCGGCGGCCGAGGAGTTGGCGGCCTCGGTGGCCGAGATGTCCCAGAGCATCGTGCGCTCCCAGAGCGCCACCGACACCGCCTATGCCTGCGTCCAGGACGCGGACGGTCACACCAAGCGGCTCGCCGAGACCGCCACCGCCATGACCGGCATCGTCGGCCTGATCCAGGACATCGCCGGCCAGATCAACCTGCTGGCGCTGAACGCCACGATCGAGGCCGCCCGCGCGGGCGCGGCGGGCCGCGGCTTCGCGGTTGTCGCCTCGGAGGTGAAGGCTCTGGCCGACCAGGCGGCGCGCGCCACCGGCCAGATCAACGGCGAGATCGCCAGCGTGCAGCGCGTCTCGCAGGAGGTCGTGCAGGCTCTCAGCTCGATCGGGTCGTCGGTCGCGGTGATGCGCGAGACCGTGGTGGCGACCGCCGCCGCCATCGAGGAGCAGAGCGCCGTGACCCGGGACCTCGCCCAGAGCATGCAGAGCGCCGCGGGCGCCGTCACGGCGATCACCGGGAATATCGGGTCGATCGTCCAGTCGGTGGCCAACGTCTCGCAGGCGGTCGACACCACCCGCGACGCCGCCAAGGTTCTGGCGCGCTGAGGTTCTGGCGCGCTGAGGTGGCGCCGCCTCAGGGCAGCGCCTGCACCAGCTCCCGGAAGCGGTTGCCGCGGATCTCGAAGTTCCGGAACTGATCGTAGGACGCGCAGGCCGGCGACAGCAGCACCACCGGTTCCGGTGCGCCCGAGGCGGCGGCGTTCTCGGCGGCCTTCGGGACGGCGTTCTCGAGGGTCTCGCAGCGCGTGTAGGGCACGGCGCCCTCCAGGGTCGCCGCGAAGGCGTCCGACGCCGCGCCGATCAGGTAGGCGTGCGCGACCCGCTCGAAATACGGCACCAGCGGGAAGATCCCGCCCTCCTTGGCCTTGCCGCCGAGGATCCAGTGGATATCCCGGAAGGCGGTGAGGGCCTTCTCGGTGGAATCCGCGTTCGTCGCCTTCGAATCGTTGACGAACAGCACGTGGCCGCGCCGCCCGACTTCCTCCATCCGGTGCGGCAGGCCTGGGAACGAGGTCAGGCCGGCCTGGATCTGCTCCGGCGACAGGTCGAGGGCCCGCGCCACGGCGACCGCCACCGCGGCGTTCTGCCAGTTGTGCGCCCCCCGGAGCGAGCCGATCCCGTTGACGTCGGCGAGGGCCGTCCCGTCCGGCTCCCGGACGATCCCGTCGCGCACCGTCAGCGCGTCGGTGCACAGAACGTCGCCGTGGGGCACGTGGACGCGCACGAGGTCGGCGCCGCGGCGGTCCGCGATGGCGCGGCTCGGGGCGTCGTCGACGCCGACCACCGCGAGGCCGGCGCCCTGGATCAGGCGCTCCTTGATGGCCGCGTACTGCTCCATCGTGCCGTGCCGGTCGAGATGGTCCGGCGTGATGTTCATCAGCACGCCGACGCTCGGGTCGAGGCTCGGCGTCAGGTCGATCTGGAACGACGACATCTCGATCACGTGGACGCGGTCGGCGGCCGGCGGCTCCAGCGACAGGATTGCCGTGCCGATATTGCCACCCATCTGCACGTCGCGGCCCCCCTGCGCGAGCACGTGGGCGATCAGCGCCGTGGTGGTCGACTTGCCGTTGGTCCCGGTGATCGCCACGAACGGCGCCCCCGGCGCCCGCGCCCGCCGCTCCCGGCAGAACAGCTCGATGTCGCCGATGATCGCGACGCCGGCGTCCCGGGCGAGCCGGACGCTCCAGTGCGGCTCGGGATGGGTCAGCGGCACGCCCGGGCTCAGCACGAAGGCGGCGAAGCCGGACCAGTCGGCCTCCCGGAGGTCCCGCGTCTCGATGCCGGCCTCCCGCGCGCGCGCGAGGCTGTCGGCATTGTCGTCCCAGGCCTGCACGGCCGCGCCACCTGCCTTCAGCGCCAGCGCCGTGGCGAGCCCCGAGCCGCCGAGTCCGAACAGGGCGACGGTCTTGTCCTGGAAGACGGTGACGGGGGTCATGCGGAACTCTGGATGCGGCGGCCGAACCCGGCCGATCCGAACCGGACCGTCATCCCGAGGTGACCGCGTCGGCGGACCCCGAAGGCGGGCTCCAGGGATCGCGCGGCCGGCCCGGAGCCTCCTTCGAGGCCCGCGCTCCGCGGCCGCACCTCAGGGTGAGGGCGAGGGTCGGATCGACCTCTCAGGTCGCCCCTCTAGCACAGATTCTCAGCGCAGCTTCAGCGTCGCCAGACCGGCCATCGCCAGGATCACCGCGATAATCCAGAAGCGGATCACGACCTGCGGCTCCTTCCAGCCCTTCTGCTCGAAATGGTGGTGGATCGGCGCCATGCGGAAGACGCGCTTGCCCGTCAGCTTGAACGACGCGACCTGGATGATCACCGACATCATCTCCAGCACGAACAGGCCGCCGACGATCGCCAGGACGATCTCGTGCTTCGTCGCAACCGCGATGGAGCCCAGCAGGCCGCCCAGCGCCAGCGAGCCGGTGTCGCCCATGAAGATCTGGGCCGGCGGCGCGTTGAACCAGAGGAAGCCGAGCCCGGCGCCGATGACCGCGCCGCAGACCACAGCGAGCTCGCCCGTGTCGCGGACGTAGTTCACCTGCAGATAGCTGGCGGTGAACGAGTTGCCGACGAGGTAGGCGATGAAGCCGAACGTGCCGCAGGCGATCATCACCGGCACGATCGCGAGGCCGTCGAGGCCGTCGGTCATATTCACGGAATTGCCCGCCCCGACGATCACGAAGGCGCCGAACAGCGGGTAGAACCAGCCCAGATTGAGGAGCGCGTCCTTGAACACCGGGAAGGCGAGCTGGTTCTGGAGCGCGGCGGGCGAGTAGACCGCGATGGTCACGCAGGCCGCCATGGCGATCACCGCCTCGAGGGCGAGGCGGAACTTGCCCGAGAAGCCCTTGTGCGACTGCTTCGTGACCTTGAGGTAATCGTCGTAGAAGCCGATCGCGCCGAAGCCGAGGGTGACGGTCAGCGTCACCCAGACATAGTGGTTGCGCGGGTTGGCCCAGAGCAGGATCGCCACCACGGCACCGGCCAGGATCATCAGGCCGCCCATGGTCGGCGTGCCGCGCTTGGTCAGCAGATGGGTCTGCGGCCCGTCCTCGCGGATCGGCTGGCCCTTGCCCTGGCGGATCCGCAGCAGCGAGATGATCCAGGGTCCGAACCAGAACACGAACAGGCCCGCCGTGAACAGCGCGCCGCCGGTGCGGAAGGTGATGTAGCGGAACACGTTGAGCGGCGTGAAGCTGCTGCTCAGGTCCGAGAGAAGGTACAGCATCCGGGCGCTCGGCCCCCTTGTTCAGGCTCAGGTTTCGGGGGACGGCGCCGAACGCGCAGGCGTGCCGGTCACGGGGCGGCCTGGGTCCGCCGGGCCGGATCGACCGCGTAGCGGGCTTTCAGCGCCTCGACAATCCGGCCCATGCGGCTGCCGTTCGATC
Organism: Methylobacterium sp. ME121; assembly: GCF_000974725.1. Lineage (NCBI taxonomy): Bacteria > Pseudomonadati > Pseudomonadota > Alphaproteobacteria > Hyphomicrobiales > Methylobacteriaceae > Methylobacterium > Methylobacterium sp. ME121. The sequence continues at coordinate 29,142 of NZ_BBUX01000024.1, read as the reverse complement.
CCTTCACCATGACGGCGTCGCCGGACCGCAGGGTCCGGGCGAGCGGCTCGAGCAGGTCGGCCGCGGTGTCGGCCACCGCGCCGCGGCGGCTCACCGGAAGGGCCTCGAACAGGTGGCGCATGAGCGGACCGGCCGTGAAGACCAGGTCGACCCGGGCCGCCTCGATCGCCTCCGCCAGGCCGCGATGCAGGTCGGGCGCGGCGGCGCCGAGCTCCAGCATGTCGCCCAGCACCGCGATCCGGCGGCCGCGGGGCCCGGTCTCGATCCCCGCCAGGGTCGCCAGCGCCGCGCGGACCGCGACGGGATTGGCGTTGTAGCTCTCGTCCACGAGGTAGGCGGTGCCGCCGCCGATCTCGAGGGCGGTGCGCTCGCCGCGCCCCGCCGGCGGTGTCAGCCCGCCGAGCGACAGGGCCGCGCGGGCGAGGTCGGCCCCGAGGCTGTGGACCACCGCCATGACGCCCAGCGAGTTCAGCGCCGCGTGCCGGCCGGCCGTGCCGAGCTTGTAGGTGACGGGCTGGCCCATCACCGCCGCGTCGATCACCGACAGGTCGGGCCGGAGCACGATCTTCAGGGCGCGGACATCGGCATCCGGGTGCTCGCCGAAGGTCACCACCCGGCCCGCCCGGGAGGCCTGGGCGTGGGCGGCCAGCCGGTCGAAATGCGGGGCGTCGCGGTTCAGGATCGCCACCCCGCCGGGCCGGAGGCCGGAGAAGATCTCGCCCTTGGCGTCCGCGATCGCGGCGAGCGAGGCGAAGTGCTCGATATGGGCGGGCGCGATCGTGGTGATCAGCGCGATGTCCGGCCGGACCTGGGCGGTCAGCGGCACGATCTCGGCGCCGTGGTTCATGCCGATCTCGAACACGCCGTAGCGCGCGGAGCGCGGCATCCGCGTCAGGGTCAGGGGCACGCCCCAGTGGTTGTTGTAGGAGGCCGCCGAGGCGTGAGTCTCGCCCTGCTCGGACAGGACGTGGCGCAACGCTTCCTTGGTCCCGGTCTTGCCGACCGAGCCGGTGACCGCCACGACCTGCGCGGACGTCCGGGCCCGGGCGGCGGCGCCGAGCCGCACCATGGCGGTCAGGACCGGGTCGGCGCCCCCCTCGGGCACCGCCAGGACGGGGCCGTGGGCGGCGAGCGCCTCGGCGCGCGCGGCGCTCACCACCGCGGCACCGGCCCCGCGCCCCAGGGCGTCGGGGACGAAGTCGTGGCCGTCGCGGGCATCGCCGCGGATCGCGAAGAACAGGTCGCCGGGCTGGAGCGTGCGGGTGTCGATCGAGGCGCCCGAGATGGCGCGCTCGGCGCCGGTCAGGCAGCCGCCCGTCGCGGATTCCAGCTCCTCCCGCGTCCAGAGTGCGGTCATCGTCGCTCCCCCGTCGTCCTCAGGCCGCCGCGGCGATCGCGGCGCGCAGGACCGCGTGGTCCGAGAACGGCAGCGTGCGATCTCCCACGATCTGGCCGGTTTCATGACCCTTGCCGGCCACGACCAGCACGTCGCCCGGTCCGAGCCGGCTGACGGCGCTGTGAATCGCCTCCGACCGGTCGCCGATCTCCTCCGCGCCCGGCGCCGCGTCCAGGATGGCCCGGCGGATGGCGGCCGCGTCCTCTGTGCGCGGGTTGTCGTCCGTGACGATCACGACGTCGGCGAGCCGCTGCGCGATGGCGCCCATCAGGGGCCGCTTGCCCCGGTCGCGGTCGCCGCCGCAGCCGAACACCGCGACCAGCCGGCCGGTCGCGAAGGGCCGCAGGGCGGTCAGGACGCTCTCCAGGGCCTCGGGCTTGTGCGCGTAGTCGACGAGACAGAGTCCGCCCCGCGCCTCGCCGATCCGCTCCATGCGGCCGGGGACGCCCGTGAGGTGGTCGAGGGCCGCGAAGACCCCGTCGGGATCGGCCGCCCCCGCCGGGGTGGCCAGCGCGAGGCCGGCCGCCACCAGGGCGTTCTCGACCTGGAACTCGCCGACGAGCGGCAGGCGCAGGTCCCGAGCCCGGCCCGCGAACAGGACGCGGGCGGCCTGCGCGAACCCCTCCGTGCGGACCGCCTCGACGCGCAGGTCCCGGCCGCCGCGCCCGACCGTGCGGACCGGCCGGCCGGCGGCCTCGGCCGCGGCGATCACCCGCTCGGCATAGCCGCCGTCGGCGTTGACGATGGCGGGGCGTCCCGGCGGCAGCAGGTCGGTGAACAGGCGCAGCTTGGCCGCGAGGTACTCCTCGATGCTCGCGTGATAGTCGAGATGATCGCGGCCGAGATTGGTGAAGCCGGCCGCGTCCAGCCGCACGCCGTCGAGCCGGCGCTGCTCGATCCCGTGGGAGGACGCCTCCATGGCGAGGTCGGTGACGCCCTCCGCGGCGAGCCGCGCCAGCGTCCTGTGCAGCGTCACCGGGTCCGGGGTGGTGAGGGAGCCGTACTGCGCGCCGCGACCGGTGACGATGCCGACGGTGCCGAGGCTCGCGGCGTCGCGGCCGAGGCGCGCCAGGATCTGGCGGACGAAGTCCGCCACCGAGCTCTTCCCGGCGGTGCCGGTCACCGCCACGACGGTCTCGGGCTGCGGACCCGCGAGACGGGCCGCGGCCAGGGCAAGCGCCCGGCGCGCGTCGGCGACGGGGATCCAGGCGACCGCGTCCGGCAGGTCGGCGGGACGGGTCCCCTCACCGGCCACCGCGGCGGCGCCGCGCTGGGCGGCCTGCGCGGCGAAGCGGCGGCCGTCGGCCTTCGTCCCCGGCACGGCGACGAACACCGTGCCGGTCGCGACCTGCCGGCTGTCGGCCGTGAGGTCCGAGACGGTCAGGTCCGCGGCGGGGCCGGCGGCCTCGGGGAAGAGGTCGGCGAGCCGCGCGCTCATCGATCCACCCTCATCGATCCAATCTCACGGGCCGCCGAGCTGGTTGACGTGGTAGGCATTGAGCTTGACCATCTGCGGGAACGGCCTCACCGGCGGCTCGAATTGCGGCGGCAGGCCGAGGATCGGCGCCACGCGCTCGATCACCTTGCCGGTCACCACGCCGGAATTCCAGGCCGCCGTGGCGTAGCCGCCCGATTCCGGCAGGCCCTGCGGCTCGTCCATGATCGTGACGAACAGGTACTTCGGATCGTTCATCGGCGCGGCCGCCATGAAGGTCGTGAACAGGCGGTTGTGGATGTAGCGGCCGCCGATGACCTTCTCGGCGGTGCCGGTCTTGCCGCCGACGAAGTAGTACGGGATCGCCGCCTTCTTGGCCGACCCCTCGGAGGCGTTGAGCCGCATGATGTAGCGCATCGCCTCGGAGGTCTGGCCGGAGAGCACGTGCGCGGCGCGGGCCTTCGCCGCCTCGGGCGTCGTCTTGAGGAAGGTCGGCGTCATCAGGTCGCCGCCGTTGGCGATGGCCGCCACCGCGGCCGCCGCCTGGATCGGCGCCACCGCGATGCCGTGGCCGAACGCGATGGTGATGGTGTTGATCTCGGTCCAGCGCGACGGGACGATCGGCGCCGCGCTCTCGGGCAGCTCGGTGCGCAGCCGGTCGAGCAGACCCATCTTCTTCAGGAAGGCCTTGTGGCCGGGCACGCCCACGCCGAGCGCCATCTTGGCGGAGCCGATGTTGGAGGAGTGCGTGAAGACCTCCGGCATGGTGATGACGCGGTTGGTGCCGTGGTACTCGTGGATCTTCTGCCGGCCCCAGTTCAGCACGCCGCCCCGGGTGTCGAAGGTCGAGTTGACGTTGTACTTGCCGGAATCGAGCGCCATGGCGAGGGTCATCGCCTTGAAGGTCGAGCCCATCTCGTAGACGCCGACATTCATCCGGTTGATCCGGTCGGGCGAGAGCGCGTCCTTCGGATCGTTCGGGTCGAAATCCGGCATGGAGACGAGGGCGATGACTTCGCCGGTCTTCACGTCGAGGATCATCGAGGCGCCGGCCTTGGCCTTGAAGTGGTCGATGCCCCAGGCCAGCTCGTCGCGCACGGCGAACTGCGCCCGCAGGTCGATCGACAGCTGCACCGGCTTCAGGTCGGCCTGCTTGTTGATCAGCCCGAAGCTGTTGAGGGCCTGCAGGCCGGTGGAGTCGATGTATTTCTCCATGCCGGCGATGCCGACGCCGTCGAGGTTCGTCGCGCCCAGGATGTGGGCGGCGGCGACGCCGTTCGGGTAGACCCGCTTGTGGTCGGGCAGGAAGCCGATGCCCGGGATGCCGAGCCGGTGAACCTCGGCCTGCTGCTTCGGCGTGAGCTCGCGCTTCACCCAGACGAAGCCCGCGCCCTTCTTGTCCTTGCGTTGCGTCAGCTTCGCGCGCAGCTCGGACGCGTTGAGTTCCGGCAGGACGGCGGTGAGCAGCTCGACCGCCTCGTCCTTGTCGTAGATGTTGCCCGGCTCGGCGAAGACCGAGACCGTACGGATGTCGGTGGCCAGGATCTCGCCGTTGCGGTCGATGATGTCGGGCCGGAAGGCGGTCGAGGACGCCGCCGCGACCCGGTGCTCCTGGCTGGGCGGCTCCCCGAAGATCGCCATCATCAGGAGTTTGGCCGAGATCGTCCCGAACACGCCGACGAAGACCAACCCGACCATCGCGACGCGCATGTGCGAGCGCTCGATCGCCAGCCGGAACATGCTGCGCAGGAGCGCCTTGGCGCGCTCGGCGCGCGGCTCGGGCACGCGCGCCTCCTCTTCCAGGGGGCGTGGCGCGCCGGCGGCATGCGCCAGCGCGGCGGCTTCGAGCAGCGCCGCCTCGTGGTCCGACACGGCGGGCTCGACCGCCGGGTCTAGGGTCTGGTCGGCGTCATCGGACACGGGGATTTACCTCGAAGCCGTCGTCGGGGTGCGGGTCGTGGTGACGGTGCGGGTGATCGAACCGGTCGTGCGCGGCTCGATCGCACCCTTGTCCTTGGGCGTCGCCGTGGCGGCGAGCAGGCGGCCGATCTCGTCCCCGCGCTCCGGCCGTGCGGGCAGGTCCGAGAGGCGCGCCAAGTGGCTGGTGCCGATCGGCTCCAGGGCGAGATGCTTGTCGACGGCCGCCTGGAGGCGATCCGGCCGCGTCAGGAGCTGCCACTCGGCGCGCAGCACGGCGATCGCCTGCCGCTCCTTGTGCAGGGCCGTCTGCAGCTTCGAGACCTGGCCGCCCTGGTAGAGCGTGTCGTACTTGATCGAGTAGGCGTAGATCGCCGAGGCGACGAGGCCGGCCACCGCCAGCAGGTTCAGGAGGCGGATCATCGGCGATGGCCTCGGGCCGCGTCGGGCAGGCTCGCCAGCGCGGTCAGCGCGGCCAGCGGTTCGGGAACGTCGGATTCGGTGCGCTCCGCGGCCCGGAGCTTGGCCGAGCGGGCGCGCGGGTTCCGGGCAGTCTCGGCCTCGCCCGGCAGGACCGGACCCTTGGTGACGGGGCGGAAGCTGCGGACGGTCTCGACGGGGCCGCCGGGCAGATGGCGCGAGCCCTGCGCTGAGCGGCCGCTGCGCGCCGCGAAGAACTGCTTGACGATCCGATCCTCGAGCGAGTGGAACGTCACGACGGCGAGCCGGCCGCCGGGCCTGAGCACGCGCTCGGCCGCGTGCAGGGCACGGACCAGCTCGCCGAGCTCGTCGTTGACGGCGATCCGCAGGCCCTGGAAGGTCCGCGTCGCCGGGTGGATGTGGCTGCCGGGCTCGGTCCGCACCACGCCGGCGACGAGCTCGGCCAGCTGCGCGGTGGTCTCGATCCGCCCCCGGCGGCGCGCCTCGAGGATCGTCCGCGCGACCGCCCGCGAGCGCCGCTCCTCGCCGAAATGGTAGATGATGTCGGCCAGAACGGTCTCGTCGGCCTCGTTCACGAGGTCGGCGGCGCTCGGCCCGTCGCAGGCCATGCGCATGTCGAGGGGGCCGTCGCTGCGGAACGAGAAGCCCCGCTCCGGCGCGTCGAGCTGCATCGACGAGACACCGATATCGAGGACGACCCGGTCGACCTGCGCGATACCGGCCTCCGCGAGGAGGCCGTCGAGGTCGCCGAAGCGGCCGGGCAGGAGGCGCAGGCGCCCGCCGGACTCGGCGACGAGCGCCTGCCCGCCCGCGATCGCCGTGGGGTCGCGATCGATCGCGACGACCTGCAGGGCCGGATCGGCCGCGAGCAGCGCGCGGGTGTAGCCGCCGGCACCGAACGTGCCGTCGACCGCGGTCCCGCCCTCGGTGCCGAGCGCCTCGACGACCTCCGCGAGGAGGACGGGCACGTGCGGCTCGGGCGGCGCATCGGCGCCGTCGTGACGGGGCGAACTCTCGGGAGCGGGGCGGCGCCGGCTCATGACCGCCTCGGGGGCGCGGCGCGGCGCGGCGCGCGAGGACGGGCGGATTGTCGGCGCGTCCCGGAAATCCGGGCGCGGATGCGGCTCGTGCGTCTCATGGTGCCCTGTGCCGGGCCGCGCGAGCGCGGCGCGCGTGACGGGAACGGCACCGGATGCTGAGCGCGCAACACGCCGCGCACGGACGGGACCTGCGCGATGGCAGGGTGCGCCCGGCGATCCGATACACGCCGTTGACGGGAGGATGCCGGGTATCATGGGCCTCGGAGGATCGTCAACGCACAAGCTTGGCGCTGCCGCGCGGACCGATCTGAACCCGGCAAGGTTAACCGAAGGTTTTTGCCGCACCGGAATTTTCGGCGCGCGCCCGGCGGCCGCGGACGGGCGCCGGATCGATAAGGCGTTGAAGAAGCAGGTCTTATCGGGCGGTGGATCAGCCGGCCTGTAAGCCGGGTTCTGTAGGGCCGGAGCGCTCGCGCGCGCCGACGTGGCAGCCATTCCTCTGGGACGATCGTTGCCGACCGCCTCGAGCAACCAACCCGGGCGACTGGCCTGGAGAGCCGGCCTGCCCTTCTCGCGAAGGGCGCGCCGCCCCTATTCGGTCTTGCTCCCGGTGGGGTTTGCCGTGCCGTCCGCGTTGCCGCGTCCGCGGTGCGCTCTTACCGCACCCTTTCACCCTGACCCCGGACGGATCCGGGGCGGTCTGCTCTCTGTGGCACTGTCCCTGGGGTCGCCCCCGCCGGAGGTTATCCGGCACCGTCTCTCCATGGAGCCCGGACTTTCCTCCCCGAACGCTCGCGCGTCCGGAGCGGCTGCCCGGCCGGCTGATCCGCGGGCAGATGCGCCCGCGGGGCCGTTCGGGTCAAGGGTGCGGGCCCGCTACCAGGTGCCGGTGTTCTCCATCGACTTCCACGGCTCCTGCGGCTCCTTGGCGCCGCCCTTCTGGAGGATCTCGATGGAAATGCCGTCCGGCGACTTCACGAAGGCCATGTAGCCGTCGCGCGGTGGCCGGTTGATGGTGACGCCCTTCTCCTGCAGCCTGGCGCAGAAGCCGTAGATGTCGTCGACCTGATAGGCGAGATGGCCGAAATTGCGCCCGCCCGAGTAGGTCTCCGGATCCCAGTTGTACGTGAGCTCGATCAGCGGCGACTTGGTCGCCGCGGCCCGCTCGACATCACCGGGCGCGGCGAGGAACACGAGGGTGAAGCGGCCCTTCTCGTTCTCGACCCGGCGCACCTCCTTCAGGCCGAACGTGTCGACGTAGAAGGCGAGCGCCCGGTCGAGGTCGGCGACGCGGACCATGGTGTGCAGAAATTCCATCGGGACCTGTCCTGTGATCTTCGAAAACGGACCGCTGGCCCGTCCCCGGCTGACTCGTCCCGCTAGCTAGCGGCCACTCCCGCGGTGAGAAGGCCGCCCGGTGCAGACTCGGGACAAAACGGCCCGGGCGTTCGCGCGGATCGGGATCTGTCGAGCCCACGTTGCCGCTTCGGCGGCAGGCCCCGGAGGCAGCCGCCGGACGGCCGTCTGTTTCTGATCGGCCCGGCCGCACTCTCCGGATCCGTCGGTGGAGAGATCCTTAAGCCGAACGATGGTGCGCGTCTTACTCAGCAAGATGTAGCCCCGCCGCGACGGGTTCGATCTATTCGGTGGGATGATGAGAGCGGTTTCGAACGTCGGAGCCCGCGATGATAACCCAGAATTCTCGGCGCGGCAGGCATGATGCACAGATGATCGGTCTCGATGCGGCGCGATTTATCGCCGCAATGCTGGTCATGACGTTTCATCTTGGCGCCTACGCTTGGCAGGCGCCGCTCTCGACGGCCGGGCGCGCCTTCGACTCCGCCGCGGCCTACCCCGGCCTGTTCGCCTGGACGTGGTTCGGATGGATCGGGGTCGAGCTGTTCTTCGTCATCTCGGGCTTCGTGATCGCCTACTCGGCCGAGCATGCGACCGCGCGCGCCTTCCTGCGCAGCCGCCTCCTGCGCCTCGTGCCCGCGGTCTGGATCTGCGCCACGCTCACCGCCCTCGTCTCGCTCGCCATCGGCCGCATGGGATCCGTCCCGCACGTGCTGCGGGCCTATCTCGACTGCGTGCTGTTCGTTCCGGTCGAGCCGTGGCTGGACGGGGTCTACTGGACCCTCGGCGTGGAGATCGCGTTCTACGCGCTCGTCTTCGCGCTGCTGCGGCTCGGGCGATTCCGGAGCGTCGGCCCGGTCTGCGCGGCGGTCGGCGGAGCCAGCACTCTCTTCTGGGTCGCGACCCTGGCCGTGCCGAGTCTCGGCACCGTCGCGGCGAGCCGCGTGGCCGAGCTGACGCTCCTGCGCCACGGCTGCTTCTTCGCGCTCGGCGTCTTCCTGTGGCTGTCGCTGGTCAAGGGCCCGACGGCTGGACGCCTCTGCGTGATCGCCGCCTGCGCGGTCGGGACACTCATCGAGATCGGCGACGCGGCCGAGTCGTTCCTGTTCCAGATGAGCCGGAGCGAGTCTCCGCTCCTCCCGCGCCTCGTCTTCGCGGCCTGCGTCCTGATGATCGTCGCCAGCGTGCGCGGCAACGCGTGGCTCCGCGCGCGGCTCGGCGAGCGGGGCTGCGCGCTGGCCCGGCGGCTCGGGCTGATGACCTACCCGCTCTACCTCCTGCACAACGTCGACGGTGCCGCCCTGATCCATCGCCTCGTCGGCGCCGGGGTTCCGCCCCACGCGGCGCTCGTGGTCGCCTGCTGCGCCATGCTTCTCACGAGCTTCGCCGTCATGCGCTGGGCCGAGCCGTTCGTCCGGGGCTGCCTGTCCGCCGCGCTCGACAGGATCGGCCTCGATCGCCCTCTCCTCGCGGAGGGCCGCCACGCCCCAGGGCTCTGAGCCGACCGAAGACCGCCCCACCCGCGCCGCTTCGACGGCTCCGATCGTTGCGCCGCGCGCTCCGAGGGACCAGAACGGGCTCGTCCCGCACCCGGAGTGAGCCGAATGCGCACCGAGACGCCGCCGCTGATCCGCCTCGAGGAATACCGGCCCAGCGACTACCTGATCGATCGCGTCGACCTCGACATCCGTCTCGATCCGCACGCGACCCGCATCGACGCGACGCTGACGCTGCGGCCGAACCCGGCCGGTGTGCCAGCGGCGCCGCTCACTCTCGACGGCGACGATCTCCGCCTGGTCTCGGCCGAACTCGACGGCGCGCCGCTGCCGCCCGACGCCTACGCGGCGACGCCGTCCGGCCTCATCCTCCGCGATCCGCCGCGGCGGCCCTTCGCGCTGCGTCTCGTCACGGAGGTGGACCCGACCGCCAACACGAAGCTGATGGGCCTCTACCGGTCGAACGGCGTCTACTGCACCCAGTGCGAGGCCGACGGTTTCCGGCGGATCACATACTTCCTCGATCGGCCGGACGTGTTGTCGGTCTACACCACGCGCATCGAGGCCGACCGGGCCGACGCGCCGGTCCTGCTCGGCAACGGCAATCCCGTCGAGACCGGCGAGGCCGGGCCGGACCGCCACTTCGCGATCTGGCACGATCCCCACCCGAAGCCCGCCTACCTGTTCGCCCTCGTGGGCGGCCGGCTCGGGAAGGTCGAGACGCGCTTCACCACGATGGAGGGCCGCCCCGTCACCTGCGCGGTCTACGTCGAGCCCGGCAAGGAAGATCGGGCGGGCTACGCCCTCGACGCCGTCATCCGCTCCATGGCCTGGGACGAGACCGCCTTCGGCCGCGCCTACGACCTCGACGTGTTCAACGTCGTCGCGGTGTCCGACTTCAACATGGGCGCCATGGAGAACAAGGGTCTCAACATCTTCAACGACAAATACGTCCTGGCGAGTCCCGAAACCGCGACAGACGGCGACTACGCCGCCATCGAGGCGATCATCGCCCACGAGTACTTCCACAACTGGTCCGGCAACCGCGTCACGTGCCGGGACTGGTTCCAGCTCTGCCTGAAGGAAGGGCTCACGGTCTTCCGCGACCAGGAATTCTCCTCCGACATGCGCTCCCGGCCGGTGCACCGCATCGCCGAGGTGCGCTCCCTGCGGGCGCGCCAGTTCCCCGAGGATGCCGGGCCGCTGCGGCACCCGGTGCGGCCGCGGGCCTATGCCGAGATCAACAACTTCTACACGGCGACCGTCTACGACAAGGGTGCCGAGATCGTCCGGATGCTGCGGACGCTGATCGGTCCCGAGGCCTTCCGGGCCGGCATGGACCGGTACTACGCCGACAATGACGGGCGCGCCGCCACCGTGGAGGACTTCCTCGCCGCCTTCGCGGCGGTGACCGGGCGCGGTCTCGACGCCTTCGCCCGCTGGTACGAGCGTCCCGGCACGCCCCGCCTCGCCGTCACGACCGCGTACGATCCGGCCGCCGCGCGCTACACGCTCCGGTTCGCCCAGAGCCTGCCCGGCGGGAGCGCGGAGCCCGACGGGCCGCCCCTGGTGATCCCCGTGGCCCTCGGTCTCGTCGGGGCGTCCGGGCCGCTGGACGGCGCGACCTGCCCGGACGTCCGGGACGGCGTCTACGTTCTCGACCGCCCGGAGGCCGAGATCGTGTTCGACGCGGTCGCCGAGGAGCCGGTCCCCTCGCTCCTGCGCGACTTCTCGGCGCCGGTGCGGCTCGACCTCGCCCTGACCGACGCGGAGCGGATGCGGCTCCTCGCGCAGGACAGCGACCCGTTCAACCGCTGGCAGGCCGCGCAGGACGTGGCATTGCGGCTGATCCTCGAGCCAGACGCCGACCGGACGGAGGCGTTCGCCGCGGCACTCGGCCAATTCCTCGAAGACGAAGCCCTGGCCGACCCGGCCTTCGCGGCCCTGGTCCTGGCGCTGCCGAGCGAGGGCGAGGCCGCCGACGCGGTGCCGGCCGACGTGGATCCCGACGCGATCCACCGGGCGCGATTCAACCTGCGGGCGCGTCTGGGCCAGGCCCTGCGGCCGCGGCTCGAATCGATCGACGCGGCGCTCGCGCCGGAGGCCGGCGCGCCCTACAGCCCCGACGCCGCCTCGGCGGGACGCCGGTCGCTCCGCAACGCGGCCCTCGACCTGATCGCCGCCGGCGATCCCCGGGCGGGCGCCGCCCGCGCCGCCGAGCGCCTGACCGAGGCCACCAACATGACCGACCGGCTCGCCGCCCTCGGCACGCTGGCGCTGATCCCGGGGGAGACCCGCGAGGCCGCCTTCGCGGCGTTCGCGGCCCGCTACGCCGACGAGCCCCTCGTCCTCGACAAGTGGTTCGCCATCCAGGCCCAGATCCCGGAGCCCGGCACCCTCGACCGGATCGCGCGGCTGCAGGAACACCCGGCCTTCACCCTGACCAACCCGAACCGCGTGCGGGCGCTGATCGGGAGCTTCGCGTTCGGCAATCCGACCCAGTTCGCCCGGCGCGACGGGGCGGGGTTCGCCCGCGTGACCGACACGGTCGCGGCGCTCGATTCGACCAACCCACAGGTTGCCGCGAGGCTCCTCACGGCCTTCGGATCCTGGCGCCGGCTGGAAAAATCACGCGGCGCCAGAGCGGTCGAAATGCTGAATGGGATCAAGGCGATCCCGGGGCTTTCCCGGGACACGGCCGACATCCTCGCGCGCACCCTCGGAGACGGCTAAGCGTCTGAACCTGCGGTAGAAATCGATTCTCGGGCGGCCGGGCAACACCCGGCTTTCGTCAAGCCCTTATGGTAAAAAATCCGTGGACAAACTGCCCCCCGAAGTGATTGTATTCAGTCAGATTCGGGGGGCCTTCGGGGGCCGGGTGCCCGCACCGGATCACAGTTCCCACGGGCGAGGTTCGGCCATGCCGGAGGCGGCTTCCGCTTCCTTCTCCGCGCGTGCGGATTCGAGTCTCACGATCTCCTGGCCCATGCGGAGCCCGGACCCGCGTCTCGGCCAAGCCGAGCGCTGGCTGCGCTACGCCGTGCCGGGAACGCTCGCGGTGTTCCTGGCCTGTCTCGTCGGGCTGGCCGCGCTCCACATCCAGGGCCAGCGGGCCGAGATCCTGGCGGGCGCGAAGGCCGAGGTCGAGGGCTTCGCCCGGCTGGCCGCCCGGGCGGTGGGTCCGGCCGGCACCGTGGCCGAGGACCTGCGCGCCCTGATGCCCGAGAGCGAGCGGCATCCCGGCCGCCGCCTGCTGGTGGTCCGCCCCGATACCCGGATCGTCGCCGCCCATCCGCCGCTGCCCGCCGACCGGACGACCCTCGCGGCGGTGCTCGGCGACAGCGAGCCGCTCTCCGGCCTCGGCGAGCGCGCCGGCGCCATGGCCCTCGAACTTCCCGGCGGCGAGAGCGTGCTCGCCGCCATGCACAGCCTGCCCGGCGGCGCGGGACAGGTGGCGGTGCTCCAGCCCGTCGAGCCGCTGCTGCGCGGCTGGAGCGCGCGCACCCGCGACCAGATCGTCCTGATCGCCGCCGCCGCGATCGTCATCGTCGGCGTCGGGCTCGCCTACGGCCTCCAGACCCGCCAAGCCGCCCGCGCCGACCGCGCCCGCGAGCAGATCCGCGGTCGCCTGGAGACCGCCCTGCGCCGGGGCGCCTGCGGACTGTGGGACTGGGACATCGCGCGCGGCCGGATCTACTGGTCGGATTCGATGTACACCCTTCTCGGCTACAGGCGGCAGCACGAGTACCTCTCGTTCGGGGACGTCAACGGCCTCGTCCATCCCGACGACGGCGACCTGTACAGCCTCGCCCGGGGGCTCGCGGCCAACCAGACGCATGTCGACCACGCCTTCCGCATGCGCGGCGCCGACGGGGCCTATGTCTGGTTGCGCGCCCGCGCCGAGGTCGTGGCCGACGCCGCCGACGGCGGCCGCCACCTCGTCGGCATCGCCAACGACATCAGCGAGCAGCGGGCCCTGGAGGAGACCAACGCCGCGGCCGACATGCGTCTGCGCGACGCCGTCGAGGCGATCTCGGAGGCCTTCGTGCTCTGGGATACCGGCAACCGCCTGGTCCTGTGCAATTCGAAGTTCCGCCACCTCCACGCGCTGAGCCCCGAGGATGCGCAGGCCGGCCGGAGCTACACCGACGTCATGGGCCGCGGCGTGCTGCCCCAGGTCCGGCGGGAATCGCCCGAGGCCGGGATGGCGCTGACCGGCATGGCGGCCCGCACCTTCGAGGCCGAGCTCAGCGACGGCCGCTGGCTGCAGATCAGCGAGCGGCGCACCAAGGACGGGGGTTACGTCTCGGTCGGGACCGACATCACCAGCCTGAAGCGGAATCAGGAACAGCTCCTCGCCTCCGAGCGCGAGCTCATCGAGACCGTGAAGGACCTCAAACGGTCCCGCCGCACCCTCGAGCTCCAGACCCAGCAGCTCGCGGACCTCGCCGAGCGCTACCTCGACCAGAAGGCGGCCGCCGAGGCGGCCAACCAGGCCAAGGCCGAGTTCCTGGCCAATATGAGCCACGAGCTGCGCACGCCGCTCAACGCCATCATCGGCTTCGCCGACGTGATGGAGAACGCCGTGCTCGGCCCGCTCGGCACCCCGCGCTACACCGAGTACTGCCGCGACATCCGCGAGAGCGGTTCGCACCTGCTGTCCATGATCGACGACATCCTCGACATGGCCCGGCTCGAGGCCCGGCGCGTGCGCCTGAGCCCGCGGGCGATCTCCGCCGAGACCGCCGTCAGCGCGGCCCTCGCGCCCGTCGAGGCGGCCGCCCGCGAGAAGGCGATCACCGTCAGCGTCGACGTCGTGCCGGGGCTCGAGCTGCTGGCCGACCCGCAGGCGATCGGGCAGATCCTCGCCAATCTCGTGCAGAACGCCGTGAAGTTCACGCCGGCCGGCGGCCGCGTCGCGGTCCGCGGCCGCCGCGCCGGCGCCTGCACACACCTCTACATCGAGGACAACGGCATCGGCATCCCGCGCACCGACCTCGCCCGCCTCGGCCGGCCCTTCACGCAGGTCGAGCGACAGATGACCCGCTGCCACAAGGGTTCGGGCCTGGGCCTCGCCATCACCCGCTCGATGGTCGAGCTGCACGGCGGCTCGCTCCGGATCCGCTCCGAGGAGACGGTGGGCACCATCGTGCTCGTGCGGCTGCCGGCCACGCCGGCCGAGCGTCCGGACGCCCTCGTTCCGGCCGCGTCAGCCAATCCTGCGACGGCCGGTTCCGCGTCGCCGACGCGCGAGGCGCCGCGGGCGGGCCGGACCGCGGCGGGCCGCACCGCCGTCGCCTGAGCGGGGAACCCTGAGCAGAGCCGCTCAGGGTCGCGGATCGAGCCCGCCGCGGCGTGCGAGACGCCCCTGTTCCGCGTGCCAGCGCGCATCGGCGACAGCGCGCGCGAGGCGCCGGATGCGCCAGCGCCGGTAGAGCGACAGGATCGGGTTGCCGCCGAGACCGGCCTGATGGCGGCTGAGGCGTCGCAGCAGGTCCGGCAGCTGCGCCGAGGCCGCGTCGCCCGTGGCGATGTCGATGGCCCGCATCTCCGCCCGGAGCCCCGCCTTCCAATCGTCCATGATGCCCGCCTCCGCGATCATCGCGCGCCCCGCGCCGGCTGCCGGTATCCCGAGCAGCCCCCTCACCGTCTCTCCCGCGGCATGAGTACACGCCGGAAAACCCTCCGGTCCGGACCCGGGTTTGCTCCGCAGGTGGTCCGCTCGGCGGACCGGAGGTGGAGAATACGGCCGATGCGATCCAGAACAACGTACCGCTGCGCCCTGGCGCTCCTGCTCGGGCTCGCCGCCGGGCCCGCCCTCGCGCAGAGCACGGGCTACGTCACCGGCTTCCCGGGCAAGGATCCCGCCGGCGACGAGGAGATCGGCTGGGGGCCGGCCTACCGGCCGGAGACGAGCTTCGCCCAGCCCGGCACGCCGCCGACCCCCGGCGCGATCGCGGGTCGCGCCTACCGTGCCCGGACCGGGCACGGCGTCTACGACCAGGTGCAGGGCGACGGTCCGTACCGGGGCCGCTAGTGCCGCTTCCGCTCGGATCGCGGCGGGGGCGATGGTCGGTCCGGTGCCGAGCGGGGCGCGGGTCCCGTCTCCCGCACGGGAGAGATGGCGCACGGCGCGTCTGCCTCGACCGGAATCGCGTCCTTCCAAACCGTCGCGATGCGGTCGGGAACGGCGCTAGCGCCGCCGCAGGGCCCGCCTCGCGGCCGCCCGCGCGTCCCGCTCGAACCGTGCGAGCCGGAGGCGCCGCTCCAGCGCGATCACCTGCCGACCGGGCGGGACGGCGATGATCTCGGCGACCGGAACCCGGTCGCGGTAGAGACCTTCCAGGGCCGATCCCTCCGACGTCGCCGAGTCGAGCCGGTCGGCGAAGGCGGTCTCGTGGCAGGCGCGCACGATCTCGGCTTCCAGCAGCAGGCCCGGGGCGTGGCTGCGCAGGTCCTCGTCGTAGGCGGTCTTCAGCAGGGTCGCGGTGCCGCCGTGGACCAGGGCGAGGCTGACGGCGACCGGCCGGCCGTCGAGGGTCAGCGCGTCGGCCCGGACGCCGACCGGACCCGGAGCCGCTGTGAACAGCGCCCGGGCCAGCGCGGCGCTCTCGGGCCGGCAGGCCATGGCGGTGCCGGCCCGCCCCTTCCACCCGGCGCGCTCCAGGTCGAGGAAGGAAGTCACGAGGCGGGCGAGGTCGGCGCCGGCCGTGGCGCACGCGTGGGCGACGATTCCGGCCTCCGCCAGGCGGCGCGCCCGGCGGCGCAGATCCTTGAAGCGCGCCCGATCGGGGTGATCGGCGAGGAACGCCGCGTGATCGGCGCGCCGGTCCATGACCGGGCGGTCGAAGCCCGCCACCGTGCCGATGGCCCAGCCGCGCGCGCGCATCGCCGCCAGCATCTCCGGTACGGCGCCCTCCCCGGTCGGCAGCAGCGGCCAGCGCCAGGCGGATCCGCCGGCGGCGGCTTCGAGGCCGGCCACCAGGGCAAGCGCGTGGGCGGCCCGGTCCGGGCCGTCGGCGATCAGGGGCGCCGTGGCGGTCACGTAGGGCGAGAGGAAGGGCCGCAGGATCCGGCCACCGAGTCCCGACAGGTCCCGGGCCGTCCGGTACGGCAGCAGCGCGACCAGCCGGCCGCCCTCGCGGACCGTGACGTAGCGGAGGGCCGCCGGCAGCAGCCCGGCGGCCCGATGGGCCTCGATGACGTGCCGCGAGAAATGCGGGTGCGGCGCGGCGCTCGCCGCGACCAGCGCGTCCCAGGCCTCCGGCTCCGGCGCGTCGCCGAGGGTGATCGCGCCTCCGGACGGCGCGCGGGGGGGGCTCGCCGGGATCATCGGACGGTCCCGGCGGCCCAGACCGGCGTCGGCAGCCCGTGGATCCGCCCCGCGGCCCGGGCCAGGAGGCCGGCCCGGCCCACGCTCGCCACCGCCACCGCCACGGCCGCGCCGAGGGTCCCGAGGGCCGGGACCAGGGCGAGGCACAGGCCGGCGGCGGCGAGGAGGCTCCCCGCCGTGATGCCGGCGCAGAGCCGCTCTCCGCCCAGCATGGTCAGGAGATCCTCGCCCGGACCGAACAGGCTCGCCCCGACGCTGCCGGCGATCAGGATGCACAGGATCGGGACGCTGCCGCCGAGCCCCGGTCCGAACATGGCCAGCAGCAGGGGGCTGACGGCCAGGATCGCGCCGCCGACCACGAGCGTCGCGGCCGCCGTCAGGCGGCCCTGGCGCCGGACCAGCTCGGCGAGGAGGAAGCGGTTGGCCCGCGCCTGGGCGGCGCTGTAGCGCTGGAGCGTCGCCGCGCTGACCGCGTAGTGGACGAACACGACGAACTGCTGGATGCGCGTCGCCGCGAAGTAGACCCCGACCTCCGCCGGACTCACCAGGGCGCCGAGCACGACCACGTCGACGAAGGTGAAGCCGGCATTGGCGAGGTCGATCGCGGCGATCGGCAGGCCCGTGCCGAGCCACGTGCGCCACCGGTAGCGGTGCGGCCCGGGCGGCAGGTCCCGCCGGAGCCGGGCGGCGAGCAGGCCGGCCTGCAGGGCGGTCGCCACGGCGGCGGCGATCAGCATGCAGGCCATCGCGACCTCGGCCCGGGGCGGCGCGCCGAGCAGGATCGCCGCGACCATGCAGGCCATCATCAGGGTCTGGCGCAGGAGGTAGGGCGGCGCGATGGCGAGCCCGACCCAGTTCTGGCTGCGCGCCACGCCCTCGAGGTAATCCTGGAGCGCGAACAGCGGCATCACGCAGAGCGCGACCACGATCGGTGCCCGGTAGGCGGGGGCGAACAGGTCGGGCTCGAGCGCGAGCAGCGCCGCGCCGAGGCAGGCGACGGCGAGCGCGGCGCCGCCGGTCACCAGGGCGCCGGCCCGGATGTAGCCCCGCGCGAGGTCGAGGTCGCCCTGCGCCTGGTCGCCCGGCACGAACCGGCAGGCGCCCTGCGACAGGCCGAGGGTCAGGGTGTGGCCGAGCATCGCGGTCCAGACCCAGACCGACGCGAAGATCCCGTAGGCGTCCCAGCCCATCAGCCGCGCCGCGAGCACCTGGGCGCCGTAGGCGAAACCGGCCGAGCCGACGCGGATCGCGAAGACCGTCAGGGCAGCCCGCTGCGGACCGCCGCGCAGCGCCCGGAGGTGCCGGAACGCGAGGACAGGGAGGGCCGTGGCTGACACTACGCGCTCCGCGCCGGTCCTGAACTCGGCGGGAGGCCGATCTCTGGCCGTCCGGTCTAGCCCGGGGCGCGTTGCGGCTCGGTTAAGGGCGGCTGGGCCGGGGCCGCCTTCGGCTCCTTGGGCGCCTCCGTCCGCGTCAGCGAGGTGGCGATCGTCAGGGCCACGTGCTCGGCCATGCAGCGCAGGCCGAGGTCGTTGAGCCGGAACTGGCGGCCGAGCATGTGGCCCTCGCCCTTGTCGCTGCGGCGGGACAGGTACTGCAGCGCCTCGTAGCGGCGGACCAGCGGAACGCCCTGCTGGGTCGCGACGCTCCGCACCGCCTCGACGATCCGGTTGTAGTCGACGTCGGCCGCCATGCTGGCCGTGTAGATCGGGTCGACCAGCACCACGTCGATCCCGTGGGACCGCATCCAGCCCACGGCCTCGGTGAGCGCGCTCGCGAAGGCGTCGACGTCGACCCGGGCGATGGCGTCGTGGGTGCCGACCTGCCAGACGACGAGGTCGGGCTCGGCCTCGGCCACCATGGTGCGCAGGCGCTCGGCGGCCCCGGAGGCGATCTCGCCCGGCAGGCCGCGGTGGTCGATCACCACGTCGACCTTCGGCAGGGCGTGTTCCAGGGCGGCCTCGAGCTTGGCCGGGTAGGAGGCCGAGGCCCCGGGGGCCGCGCTGCCGCCGATCGCCAGGATCCTGAGGGGACGGTTCTCCGCCAGCGCCGCCTTGACGGCGCCGAGCTGGGCGACGGTGTAGAGCTGCGCGCCGGGGACCCGGCATTCCTGCGACAGGGCCGGATCGTCCGCCGCCGGGACGGCCGCCTGCTCGGCCGCTCCGCCGGCGGTGCCCGACAGCAGCACAGCGGCCAGCGCCGCGGCGAGCCGGGTCCGCGTCATGCGCGGGGTCGCGCCGATCTGCTGCGGCTGCGCCATTCGACGAACCATGCCGTAAACCCCAGCCCGACCAGGCCCGAGCCGGCGACCAGCATATCGATCAGCGCGCCGCCGCCCGTCTGGAAACGCACGAGCTGCCCGATCAGGCTCAGGATCGAGCCCATCGAGAAGACAGCCAGTGAATTCCGGCCCATCTGAGTCAGATAGCCGACGACGCGGCCGATTCGGGGGGCCAGCACTGCGTAAAGCGGTGCAAACGCTAACAATACCCCCAGAAAATGAAGCAGTCGCGCCGGGGTCAGGTAGGTCTTCTCGAACGTGAAGAGCAGGCGCGGCTCCGGAACGAGCATCGGATCCGGGCGGATCTCCGTCACCGCGAGCACGATCCCGAGGAGGACGATGACGACGCCCGCCGGGAACAGGCGCCGCGACCAGCGGCGCAGGGCGTCGGAGCGCAGGTTCCAGCCCTGAAGGACGAAGCCCAGCACCAGCAGGAGCTGCCAGCACAGCGGGTCGAAGAACCAGTCGCCCTCGCCCGGCCAGGACGGCACGTTCCACCCGAAGACGAGGCTCGCGAGATAGAGGCTGACCGACAGCCCCAGGGCCGCGAGGAGGCTGAAGCGGCCGACCAGGACGAAGACCGGCGCGATGCCGATCAGCAGCACGTAGAGCGGCAGGATGTTGAAGTAGCCGAGCTGGTAGGTCAGCAGCGCCATCCCGCAGACCGACTGGATCGGGTCCGCGAAGAAACCGCCGGCGTTGTGCCACTCGAGGATCAGCGGGTTGTCGAGCAGCAGCGCCGCGCCCGCGATGATGGCGAGCGCCAGCAGCATCACGGTGAGCTGCGCCCGGTAGACCTCGACGGTGCGGGCGAGGAGCCGCACCACGCTCCGGCCCGGCGGCTCCGGGGTGCCGTCGCGCCCGCGGGTGGCGATCCCGATCGACCAGCCCGCCAGGAACACGAACAGCTCGGCCGCGTCCGAGATGCCGTACTGCGAGAAGGTGTAGCGCTCGAAGGTGTTGCCCGGGATGTGGTTGATGAAGATCGTGATCAGGGCGAAGCCGCGCCAGAAGTCGATCGCGTTGGGGTCCCGCATCGTCGCGGCGGCTCCGGGTTTCGACGCTTCAGGATGGCGGCGGCGGGAACGCGGCCCCTGATACGGCGCCGCATCGGTTCTGCAAAGGCGAACAAAGGTGGGGATCGCGCGGCCCGATCGAACCGGAGGGTCACACCCGCGTTATGGCCCGGCACGGAGTTCCCGACCGATGATCCGCCCGCTCACGACCCTCGGCCTCGCGCTCGTCCTGCCGCTCCTGGCGGCCACCGCCGCGGCGGCGCAGGCCCAGACCGGCACCGGCGGCAGCCCCGCCTCGACCGCGACGGCGCCGAACACCTCGTCGGTCGGCCGCGTGATGCCGCCGAGCCGCGGGGCCGGCGCGGCGACGCCGGACGACCGGCGCGTGCGCACGCCGCGCGAGGCGAAGAACGACCGGCTCATGCGCGGCATCTGCATCGGCTGCGCCCCCCGCTAGAGGGGCGGCGACCGAGCGCCGCTGGCGGGACTACTTGCCCCGGCGCAGGCGCAGATCGTCCTCGCTCTCGCGGGCGAGGCGCAGCAGGTTCTGCCCGTAGGCGGTCTTGGCGAACATCTCGCCGCGGGCCACGAGCTGGTCGCGGGTGATGAACTTCTGCAGGTAGGCGATCTCCTCCAGGCAGGCCACCTGGAGGCCCTGCCGGTTCTGCAGCGTGCGGACGAACTCGCTCGCCTCGAGCAGGCTGTCGTGGGTCCCGGTGTCGAGCCACGCGTAGCCGCGCGACATGCGCTCCACGTGCAGCTGGCCGCGCTGCAGGTAGGCCTCGTTGACGCTGGTGATCTCCAGCTCGCCGCGGGCCGAGGGCTTCACGTCGGCGGCGATGTCGAGCACCTGGTTGTCGTAGAAGTACAGGCCGGTCACCGCCCAGGTCGATTCCGGGTTCTGCGGCTTCTCGACGATCTTCGTCGGCCGCCCCGACTTGTCGAGGTTGACGACGCCGTAGGCCTGCGGGTTGTCGACGTGGTAGGCGAAGACCGTCGCGCCCTGCTTCCGGCTCGACGCGCGCTCCAGGAGCTCGCCCATGCCGGCGCCGAAGAACAGGTTGTCGCCGAGGATCAGCGCCACGTCGTCGTCGCCCACGAAGTCGCGCCCGATCACGAAGGCCTGGGCGAGGCCCTCCGGCCGCGGCTGCAGGGCGTAGGAGAACTTGAGGCCGAACTGCTCGCCGGTGCCGAACAACCGCTTGTAGTTGTCGAGGTGCTCCGGCGACGAGATGATCAGGATCTCGCGGATGCCGGCGAGCATCAGCACCGAGACCGGGTAGTAGATCATCGGCTTGTCGTAGACCGGCAGGAGCTGCTTGTTGATCGACAGCGTGGCCGGGTGCAGGCGCGTGCCGGATCCGCCGGCCAGGACGATGCCCTTCATGGCTTGGAAACTCCCTCTGAGACCGGCCCGACGAGCCGGTCCAGGATGTCGTCGAGCGCCGCCTGCCAGGGCCGCGGCGCGATGCCGTAGGCGGCCGTGAGGCTGTCGGTGGACAGGCGCGAATTGGCCGGCCGCCGGGCCGGTGTCGGGTAGGCGGAGGTCGGGATGCCCTTGACCGGCACGGCGCGGCCGCCGCGCCGGGCCGAGCCCGCCACGATCGCCTCGGCGAAGCCGCACCACGTGGTGTCGCCCCGGTTCACGCAGTGGAACGTGCCGGCGGGCGCCTCCGGATCCGCCGCCATGGCCTGCGCGATCGTCGCGAGGGCGGCGGCGAGGTCGGCGGCCGAGGTCGGGCAGCCGTGCTGGTCGTTCACCACGGTCAGGGCGTCGCGCTCGGCCGCGAGCCGCAGCATCGTCTTGACGAAGTTGCCCCGGTGCGGGCTCACCACCCAGGCGGTCCGGACGACGGCGTGGCGCGGGTTGCCGGTGCGCACCGCCAGCTCGCCGGCGGCCTTGCTGGCGCCGTAGACGCTCTGCGGGTCGATCGGAGCGTCGGGCGCGTAGGCCCCGTCGGGCTTGGTCCCGGCGAAGACGTAGTCGGTCGAGACGTGCACCAGCGGGATGGATCGGGCCGCCGTGGCGGCCGCCAGGATCGCCGGGGCGAGGGCGTTGAGGCGCCACGCCGCCACCACGTCGGACTCGGCCTTGTCGACCGCCGTGTAGGCGGCGGTGTTGATCACCGCCCAGTAGGCGCGGGCCGCGAGCGCCGCCGCGACGGCGTCCGCGTCGGTGATGTCGAGCTCCGCGCGGCCGGGCGCGTGGACGGTGACGCCGTCCGGCCAAGCCAGGGCCTGCAGCTCGGTGCCGACCTGCCCGGCGCCGCCGAGGACGAGGACGTCCATCAGCCGTTGAGCCCCAGGCGCTCGCCCTTGTAGCGGCCCTCGCGGATCGGGCGCCACCAGCCCTCGTTCCCGAGGTACCACGCCACGGTCTCCTCAAGCGCCTGCTCGAAGGTCTTCTGCGGGTGCCAGCCGAGCTCGGTCTCGGCCTTGGTGCAGTCGATCGCGTAGCGCCGGTCGTGGCCCGGGCGGTCGGCCACGAAGCTGATCAGCTGCTCGTGCGGGGCGCCCTGCGGGCGCAGCCGGTCGAAGGCCGCGCACAGCGCCTTGACCACCGCGAGGTTGTTGCGCACCGCGCGGCCGCCGAGCAGGTAGGTCTCGCCGATCCGCCCGCGCTCCAGCACGGCGACGAGGCCCTTGGCGTGGTCCTCCACGTGGATCCAGTCGCGCTCGTTCAGGCCGTCGCCGTAGACGGGCAGCTTCTTGCCCTCGAGGGCGTTGAGGATCATCAGCGGGATCAGCTTCTCGGGGAAGTGGCGCGGCCCGTAATTGTTCGAGCAGTTGGTCACCAGGACCGGCAGCCCGTAGGTCTCGTGCCAGGCGCGGGCGAGGTGGTCGGAGGCCGCCTTCGAGGCCGAGTAGGGCGAGCGCGGATCGTAGCGGCTCTCCTCCGTGAAGAACGCGTCGGGCGGCAGCGAGCCGTAGACCTCGTCGGTGGAGACGTGGAGGAAGCGGAAGGTCCTCTTCTCGGCCTCCGGCAGGGTCTCGTAATGGCCGCGGGCGCCGTCCAGCATGGTCTGCGTGCCGATCACGTTGGTGCGCACGAAGGCGCCCGGGTCGGTGATCGAGCGGTCGACGTGGCTCTCGGCGGCCAGGTGCATCACCGCCTCGGGCTTGAAGTCCGCGTAGGCCTTCTGCACGGCGGCGCGGTCGCAGATGTCGGCCTCGACCAGGCGATGGCGCGGGTTGTCGGCGAGCGGCGCCAGCGAGACCGGGTTGGCCGCGTAGGTCATCGCGTCGAGGGTGCAGACGTCGTGGCCGAGATCGTTGACGAGGTGCAGCACCAGCGCCGAGCCGATGAAGCCGCAGCCTCCGGTCACCAGGATGCGCATGGCGGATTACCTCTTCGGATCGATCGAGAACTGAGAAAGCCGGGGCAGCCTAAGACCGGCCGTCGTGACAAAATTGCGGCCGGGCCGCGCTCTTCAGAAGACGCGGCCGAGATCGGCGAGCTTGGGCGCCCGGCGATCCTTGTCGGACAGGATCGCCGCCTCTCCCGAGACCGGCCACGGGATCCCGATCGCCGGATCGTTCCAGAACAGCGCGCGGTCGTGCTCGGGGCTGTAGTAGTCGTCGACCTTGTAGGCGACCATCACGTCGGGGGTCAGGGTGCAGAAGCCGTGCGCGAAGCCGTGCGGGATGTAGAGCTGCTCGCCGTTCTCGGCGTCGAGCGTGACGGCGACGTACTTCCCGTAGGTCGGCGAGTCGCTGCGGATGTCGACCGCGACGTCGAGGATCGCGCCCTGCAGCACGCGGATCAGCTTGGCCTGCGCGCGGGGGGCGATCTGGAAGTGCAGGCCGCGGACCGTCCCCTGCGGGGCCGAGAAGGACTGGTTGTCCTGCACGAACGGCGTGGTGATGCCGGCCCGCGCCAGGGTGTCGGCCCGGAAGGTCTCCGAGAACCAGCCCCGCGCGTCGCCGAAGCGCTTCAGGACGATGCGCTTCACGTCGGGGATCTCGGTCTCGATGACGTCCATGCCAGCGCCCTTCTTGCGGATCCCGTCGCGAGGTCCAGCGGACGTCTCCGCGTCGGTCGTTCCGGGTCGCGCGCCCGCCTCGCCGACCACAACCTCGGTGATGCACCGCGACTTCCGGTCATTCGCCGTCCGTGTCAAGGCGTGCCGGCTGCGGTGGCGTTCACGAGAGGGACCGATGACGGGCGGAGCCGGACCCGCTGTGGACGGCCTGCTGCGCGCCCAGCTGGCCGATCCGGCCTGCGCGTGGAGCCTCGGCGGCTACGGCGCCGGCGCCGTCTTCGCGCGGGAGCCCGACGAGCCGGCGTGGCCCCTCGGGGACGAAGCGGTCGGCCTCGTCACGGCCCGCGGCGCGCTCGCGATCCGGGCGTATCCGGATCTCAGGCCGTTCGCCTACGAGACCGGCTTCGCCGACGGCTGGAGCCAGACGGTCGCGCTCTGCCTTCCCGAGGCCGCCTGCGCGATGGGCCGGCGCACCGTTCTGACCGAACTGGGTCCCGACGAGGCGGCAATCCGGCCGGAGGACCGCGCCGCGCGCCTGTTCGATCTCGGCCTCGGTCTGCGCGCCGCGGATGCCTGCCTCCGGACCGCCGATCCCGCGCGGATCGCCCGCTTGCGGGCGCTGGCGGGCCGTCCGCTCCTCGCCGCCGGCGCCGCGGCGATGCCGTCCGCTGTCATCTCGGGCCTGGACCAGATCGTCATCACCCGCATCGGTCGTGTCGAGGTCTTCGCGCCGGAGGCCGATCGGGCGGCCGCGGGGCTCGGGCCGCGGTGCCACGCGCTGCCGCAACTCCTGCGACTCGCACGCACGCACGCGGCCACCGCGCCGATCCCGCCGGGTTGGATCCCCTGCGGGACGCTGCATCCGGCCCATCCCGTGCGGGATGAGGCCGGGCGACCGGTCCCGTTCGATGCCGGGCGCCACGCCGCGTTCGGACGCGTCCTCGACCGATGGGGTGATCCCGCGTTGGTGGCCCTGCGCCGCGCAGTGCTGGACGGCCAGGATCCCGATCCGCCGCGCGCGGGCGGACGGTTCGCGCGCTCGGCGATCCGCGCGGCGCGCGCCCAGCTGAGGGCTGTCGTCAGGTAGTGCCGTCCCCGATCGCGTCCTGACGGTTCGGAGAGACGGCGATCCCGGTCGAGACAACCGCGCCGTAACCCCCTCTCCCGTGCGGGAGAGGGTCGGGGTGAGGGACGAGAAGCTTCAGGATCAGGCGCGCTCTCGGGTTGCCGACAGGCCGCGACTCGTCCGGATGGCCCTGATCCCTCACCCTGTCCCTCTCCCGCACGGGAGAGGGGACCGGCGCCTCGTGCGGCACCGGCTCGGCGATCACGTCGTCCGAACCCGATCCCGGGACCGAATCCGGGCCGCTCAGGGAATGCCGATCATCTTGTGGGTCTGCAGCGAGAGCCGCCAGCGGGCGTCCCGGCGGCAATAGGCGATCGCCGCCTCGGTGCTGGCGGCCCGGTCCGGGCCGTCCATGGGCTGGAGGAAGCGGTGCTGGAAGGCGAGACCCACGAAGGCCGCCGGATCGGCGTCCGCCTGCGGGTAGACGAGCTTCAGCTCGTGGCCGGAAACCTGCGCGAGGGCGTTGCTCCCCTTGGGGCTGACGCAGATCCAGTCGATCCCCGGCGGGGCCGGCAGCGTGCCGTTGGTCTCGATCGCGATCTCGAACCCGGCCGCGTGGACGGCCTCGATCAGCGGCGTGTCGAGCTGCAGCAGCGGCTCGCCGCCGGTGAAGACGACGTAGCGGTTCTCGGCGCCGCCCGCCCAGGTGGCGGCGATCGCGTCGGCGAGGGAGGCCGCGTCCGCGAACCGCCCGCCGCCCTCCCCGTCCATCCCGACGAAGTCGGTGTCGCAGAACCGGCAGGCCGCGGCGGCGCGATCGGCCTCGCGCCCGGACCAGAGGTTGCATCCGGCGAAGCGGCAGAACACGGCGGCACGGCCCGCCTGCGCGCCCTCCCCCTGGAGCGTGTGGAAGATCTCCTTGACCGCGTAAGCCACAACCGTCCCAGTCACCGCCGCGCGCGATCCGGCCCGCGCGCTCGGCCTGCACATAAGCCGTGCCGCGCCCGCGGGCCACCGACAACCGCGCCCTGCAGACCCGCGATGTGATCTCGCCTTGCTCTTGCCACGGTGGGCTCGTTCATGCCGAGATGCAGTCCGGCGACCGCCTCAGGCCGACCGGGTTGCGCCGCTCTCCGGCTGGCCGGCCGGAAATCCGACGCCCCCCGGCGTCGATCCAGGCGATCCTCTGACGAGTCGGGCTCGAATGTCCTCTTCTCTCTACCGACGCCTCACCGTCGGGCTTGCGGCGCTGACGGGTCTGCTCGGGGCGGGCCTGGTCGGGATCGGCGCAGCGAACGCCGTGACCGTGCCGATCCTCGTGGCCGACGTGGATTCCGGCAAGGTCATCTACGCGCAGGCGCCGACCGATCCCTGGTACCCGGCCTCGATCACGAAGCTGATGACGACCTACGTCGCCCTGGACCTCGTCCGGCAGGGCAAGGTCTCGCTCGATTCGATGATCACCATCTCGGCCGCCGCCGCCGCCGAGCCGCCCTCGAAGATGGGCTTCAAGCCGGGGACGCAGCTCACCCTCGACAACGCCCTGAAGATCATCATGGTCAAGTCGGCGAACGACGTCGCCTACGCGATCGGCGAGTCGCTCGGGGGATCCGTCGAGAACTTCGCCGCCCTGATGAACGAGACCGCGCAGCGGATCGGCATGCACGACAGCCGCTGGTACAATCCCAACGGCCTGCCCGACCCGCGCCAGTGGACCTCGGCCCGCGACATGGCGGTCCTCGCCCGGGCGCTGATCCGCGACTTCCCGGATTCCCACGACCTGTTCTCGATCTCGGCGATCCAGTTCGGCCGCGCCGTCATGGCGAACCACAACGGCCTGCTCGGGCGCTATCCCGGCACGGACGGGATGAAGACGGGCTTCATCTGCTCGGGCGGCTTCAACGTCGTGGCGACCGCCACGCGCAACGGCCGGCGGATCGTCACCATCGTGATGGGGCAGCCGAGCCCGCGCGAGCGCGACGTGAAGACCGCCGACCTGTTCGACTACGCCTTCGGCCAGAGCGCCGGCTGGTCGAGCCCCACCCTCGACGCGCTCCCGGCCTCCGCGATCCCGGCGCCCCCGGACATGCGTCCCTTCGTGTGCGGCGGCAAGAAGCCCCCGGCCATCGAGGACGGTCCCGGCGCGCTGAGCGCCCCCGGCTCGGCCGCGCAGCTGATCGGCGGCTCGGCGGCGAACTCGCCGGCCCTGGCGCTCGCCGCGTTCTCCAACCCGGCCCTGCGGGCGCGGTCCCTGCCGCCGCGGGCGCCGCTCCAGCCGATCGCCGTGTGGGTCGGCCGCAACCCGGCCGAGGGCCAGCAGATCCTCGAGGCGCAGGAGGCCGAGCAGAAGGCCGCCGCCGCCAACACCCGCGCCGCCAAGCTCGAGGCCGCCAAGGCCAAGCGCGCGGCGGCCCTGGAGGCGGCCAAGCAGGCGCGCGCGGCGCGCCTGGAGCGGGCCGAGGCCGCGAAGGCCGCCGCCAGGACCGCCCCGAAGGTCGCCGCGAAGCCGGCCCACGGCGTGCCCCGGAACGCCAGCGCCTACACGTCGGACGTCACGCCCGGGATGCCGGAGGCGAAGCCCGGGAAGGGCCTGACCAAGCCGGCGCCGAAGGCGGCCGCCCACAAGCCGGCGCCCGCCAAGGCCGAGACGAAGCCCGAGACGAAGTCCGACAAGGCGGCCGCGAAGGCTCCGGCCAGGAAGCCGGCCGCCAAGAAGGCGGCGGCCGACGAGTAGGCCCGCGCGGGTGTCCGGCCGCCCGCCGCGTTGCCGCGGACGCCGGCACACCCCACTTCGCCGCCTATGTCAGAGTCTTCCGCCCCCACTCCGGACCCGCGCCGCCCGGAGCCGATCCCGCTGACCGTGCTCACCGGCTTCCTCGGAGCCGGGAAGACCACCCTGCTGAACCGGCTGCTGCGCGATCCCGCCCTCGCCGACACGGTGGTGATCGTCAACGAGTTCGGCGAGATCGGCCTGGACCACCTGCTGATCGAGACCGTCGACGAGGACATGATCCTGCTCGGCGCCGGCTGCCTGTGCTGCACGGTGCGCGGCGACCTGATCGCGACCCTCGAGGATCTGCTGCGCAAGCGCGACAACGGCCGGATCCGGCCGTTCCGGCGGGTCGTCATCGAGACGACGGGCCTCGCCGATCCGGCGCCGATCCTGCACGCGCTGATCTACCACCCCTACCTCGTGCTGCGGTACCGCCTCCAGGCCGTGGTGACGGTGGTGGACGCGGCTAACGGCGCCGCGACCCTCGACGCCCATCCGGAGGCCCTGCGGCAGGCCGCGGTCGCCGACCGGATCGTGCTGACCAAGGCCGACCTCGCGGGTGACCTGTCGGGGATCCGCGCGCGCCTGACGGCGCTCAACCCGGCCGCCCCGATCGTCGCCCCGGATGCCCCCGCGGAGACGCTCCTCGGCGGCCTGTTCGGCCTCGACGGCAAGACCGCCGACGTGCGCGCGTGGCTCGGCGACGCGGCGCTGGCGCAGGCGGACCATCACCACGCCGACGTGAACCGCCACGACGCGTCGATCCGGGCGATCTGCCTGACCAGCGCGGCGCCTATCCCGCGCCCCGCCTTCGAGATGTTCATGGATCTCCTGCGCTCCGGCCACGGGCCGAAGCTGCTCCGGCTCAAGGGCCTGGTCGCCCTCGCCGACGATCCCGGGCGTCCCCTCGTCGTCCACGGGGTCCAGCACGTATTCCACGCGCCGGTCACCCTGCCGGAATGGCCGGATCCCGACCACACGTCGCGGCTCGTCCTGATCCTGCGCGATCTCGATCCCGCCTTCGTGCGCCAGCTCTGGGACGCCTTCCTCGGCCGCCCCCGGGTCGACGCGCCGGATGCCGCCGCCCTCACCGACAACCCCCTGGCGATCCCCGGCCCCTGACGCCGGCGGTCGGCACCGTCCTTGAAGCCCTCGACGCGAAGGGCGCCCCGGAGGCGCCGGGTCGTCCCGGATCGGGACGGATCGTCGAGAGGCAGGACAGGCGGATGGTGCGACGCTTCACCGTGATACAGGGCGGGCTGTCCGAGCGGCCGGACCTCGCGGCCGCGCCGGAGCCCGATGCCGACCCCGAGGCCGGGACCTGGCGGGTCGATCTGCGGCGACCCGGCGCGGTCGACGGGGCCTCCGTCGCCGCGTGGCGGGCCCTGCTGGTGCGGAACGCGGTCACCGACCCGCTGCGCGACCCGGACCACCTCCTCCCGCTCGCCCAGCACCGCCCGTCCGGTCGTCCCGTCGCGGTCGCCCTCGCCTGGAGCCGGGACGCGCGCGACGGCCACGAGACCCTGCGCGGCGTCGTCCCGCTGGCGATGCCGCATCCGGTCTGGGGCAGCCGCGCCCGGCCCTGGCAGCCCGCGGAGCCCGACGCGGC
>NZ_BBUX01000025.1:0-75398 GCF_000974725.1 Methylobacterium sp. ME121 | reverse complement strand
GGTTGCTGTCGGCGCACGTCCCGAAGGTCAAACGCAATCGCGAACCTCGTCTTCAGGGCGGCATGGAGACCATTTTGGAAATGGGTGCCCAGCTAAACGCAAGCCCGACCGTGGAATATCGTTCCGTAGCGTCGCCTCATGCGAATGGCCGATCGCAGCTGGTAGCGTCCACTTACGGGATATTGCCAGAACCATCTGAATGACCGGGATGGGCGCGAAGACGAATGTCCGGTGTTGCGCGCTCCAGCGGTACGGCGTGACAAAGTGGGGCCGAAAGCGACTGGTCCGCTTCGGAGAACTCCCGCGGGAAAAGCGGACAGCCTCCTATCGACCCGTTTCGGCCCTTCCTGGCAACCACGAGGCATCCCGGAAGCAGACATGGCCTGACGGAGCCCAGATGCCCGTGTTGGGCAGGCAGGAACCCTTCGCGAGGGTCGATAGGTTGTCCACTCTTTGAGCGAAGGGGCCTAAGCTCGGCCTCATGCTACCTCGGCACGACCGAGGGTTTGCTGAGACGAGGTGAACATGCTGACCGACGTCGAAGCCTACAGCGTCGTTGCAACTCCGTTCCAGCGCGAAGTTGCGGATCGGTTCGGCGTACTACCGAACTTCTTCTGCACGGCTCAGGCCGCACCCGGCTTGGTCGAGGAGCTGTGGGGCTTCGCCAAAGCGGCCTACCTCGATAGCCCGCTGCCCGCCCGCTTCAAGGAACGCCTGTTCGTCCACCTCTCCCGCTTCTGCGAGGTGCGGTACTGCATCGTCCGCCACGTCGGCTTTCTCATCGGCAACGGCAGGCCGGCCGGTGACGCCGATGCCTCACATGAGACCGTCGACGAAGTCGTCGCGCTTCTGAGGCGGCCTATTCCGGACGCGGTAAGGCTGGCCGACGCGCTGGCTCGGCTCGCCGCGCGCGACGAGAACTCGCCCATTCCCGAACCGGGCTCTCAAGCGGAAGCCGACCTCTTCGACGCGCTGACCGTGATCTTCGTCGAGCCGGGCATTTCCGAGCGCGCGCGTGTGGCCACGCGGGCTGCGGTCGGCGACGCTAGGTTCGAGTTGCTGGCAGCCTATCTCGCCTTCATCCGCACCGCACATTACTGGACCGAGACCCATCCCGAGCTGGCCTACGAGCCGGACATGCTCACGGTGATGGAGGCACGCGCGGACCTCACCGCGCTACTTCTGAACCCGTCGGACGCCGAGCGCGTGAAAGCCGGGCGGGACCTGCGCCAGGTACTGACCGAGTTGCAGCGGACGGAGGCGGCGCTGCGGGAGAGTGAGGAACTCCGCCGCATCGCGCTTGAGAGCGGCGGGATGGGCGCCTGGCAGTGGGACACCCGGGAGCGGTCGGTCCGAGCCGATGACGTCGTCCAAAGGCTATGGGGCGTCTCGCCCTCCGGTCAGCCTCATTCAGTTTCGATCTACGCCGATCTGATGCAACCCGAAGGCGTTGCTTTGCTCGAAGCCGTGATGACGAGGGAGACCAGCCCTGGAGAGGAATTCCAGGGTGCGGTTCAGGTGGCCAGCGGCGCGAACGCCGGACGCTGGGTGCAATTGCGCGGCTGCGCCGAGCGTGAGCAGCCCTGGATCATCAATGGGGTCAGCTTCGACATCACCGACGAGAGGATCGCGAACAAGCGTCAGGAGGTCCTCGTCAACGAGCTGCAGCACCGGGCGCGCAACCTGCTCGGCGTCGTCACGGCCGTGGCGGGTAAGACGCTGCGGCAGGGTAGTACGGTCGAGTCGTTCGAGGAGCGGCTGCAAGCACTCAGCCGCGCCCAGGCGCTTCTCAGCCAAGCCGGCAGCGATACCGTTGAGGTTGGAGCGATGGTCCGGGCGGAACTCGCTGCCTACGCTCAAGATAGATCGGAGAGGGTGTGCGTTGGCGGTCCTGAGGTGCAGCTCACGGCAAGGCAGGTGCAGAACTTCGCGCTCGCCCTGCATGAGCTGACCACCAACGCGGTGAAGTACGGGGCGCTGAGGGGCGGCACCGGCAATCTTGACGTCACATGGGAGGTGCTGTTCGACAGGCGTGATCGCCGCCGGCTTGCACTGAACTGGGTGGAGAGCGGCGTCGCCTGCGAACCGGAAAAGGTCACGCGCCGGGGGTACGGGACTGAACTGATCCAGGAGGCTCTAGGCTACGCCCTGGAGGCCGATGTCGACTACGAGCTAAGCGCGGACGGCGTGCGCTGCCGTGTCGAGATGCCGATCAATCAGCCCGAGTGAACGCGCACCCGCGCAGCTCAGTTAGCCTCAAGGAGGGGGGCTACACGAGGACCTTTCATGCCCGACGCTGTTCCGTCACTCGCTGGCCGCCGCGTCCTGATCGTCGAGGACGAATACCTCATCGCCATGGAGGTGAAGCGTTGGCTGCAGCATGCCGGGGCCAAGGTGGTCGGCCCGGTGCCCACCGTGCAGCGGGCCCTCGACCTAATCGAGGACGACGGCATCGACGCGGCCGTGCTTGACCTCAACCTCGGCGACAAGGCCACGGCCCTCCCAATTGCCGACCGCCTCAGTGCGCTTGGCGTACCATATCTTTTTGCCACCGGAGACGTGCAGCTCGGGCAAGGCTCCGGCTACGAGGATCGGCTGCGACTGGAAAAGCCGTTTGTGGAGGCGGAGTTGGTGCGCGCGGTTGGGAAGCTCGTCGCGCCAGCTTAAGTCACGCGCGCACGCCGCCCGAGGTTTCCACCCCATACAATGGCGTCCGCTTGTGCGCATTGGCGCCCATAAGCGGACCGGCAGAAAACCACCCCGAGCGGTCATACGGCGAGCGCCCCGTCCGTGATCACCGGGTCGAGCACGGCTGCAAATCGTTCATGCCCGCGGATAGCTCCCTCATTCGGTTTGGTTCGGCGACGCCCTAGGTGAGTTTGAAAGGGAGGCCGACCACGTGGAGCAGGACAGCGGCGAGGATGACGGGCAGCCTGCCGCCCAGGTGCGAAAGCCCATCTCCAGACCTCTCGATCTCCTGAACTTCCTGCTGATCGACGTGAACGGGGCGATCAAGCCCTACCTCAACGTCTACCTCTACGTGCATCGCGGATGGGACGACGCCTCGGTCGGACTGGTCAGCACGGTGTCAGGCATCGTCGGCATCGTGGCTCAGACACCCATCGGGACGGCCATCGACGCAGTGCGGGACAAGCGAGTCATCCTGCTCGGCGCCCTGGTCGCGCTCTCGCTGGCCACGCTCCTGGTCGCGCTCTTCCCGCAGTTCTGGCCCGTGCTCGCGGCTTCCTGCGTGTTAGCCGCCGTCGGGGGCATGCTGAGCCCGGCCATCGCAACGCTGACCCTCGGCCTTTTCCCGGCCGACAGGCTCGCCCGGCGCTTCGGCCGCAACGCCGCACTGGAGCGGACCGGGAACGTCGCCATCGCCGTGCTAATCGGGTTCGTCGGTTGGCTGTTCCCGGACCGGGCGGTCTTCCTCTTGGTCCCGGCCTGCGCCATCGTCTCGGCCGCGGCGCTCTACTCGATCCCGCGAGGTGCCATCGACGCGCGTCGAGCCCGCAGTGGCGGCGAGGGTGAAGGCGAACAAGCCCCGGCCGGATGGCGAGCCCTGCTGACCTGCCGGCCGCTCATGATCTTCGCCGCCTGCGTGGGTCTTTTCCATCTTGCTAACGCGCCGCTGCTGACCCTTGTCGCTCAGGAGATCGGGCAAGCGCGCCCTGACTGGTCGTCGGTCATCGTGTCCGTCTGCATCGTCGGCGCGCAGGCGGTTATGGTGCCGATGGGGCTCATCGTCGGCCGCCGGGCCGAACATTGGGGCCGTAAGCCTCTTCTCGTGATCGGCTTCGCCGCGCTGCCCGTGCGCGCCTTGCTTTATCTCGTCTGGCGCGACCCGTATTGGCTGATCGCGGTCCAGTGCCTCGACGGCGTCGGCGCCGGCCTGCTCAGTGCGGTGAAGCCCTTGGTGATGGCCGACATCACCCGCGGGACCGGCCGCTACAACGCCGCCCACGGCCTGATCGGGACCGTTCAGGGCGCGGGCGCTTCCCTATCGTTCGTGATCGCCGGAACCTTGGTCCAGCAGGCGGGGTTCGATGCCGCCTATCTCGCGTGCGCCGCCGTCGCGGCGGTCGCGCTCGGGGTGCTCGTGGTGATGCTGCCGGAGACCGCCCCCGGGAAAGCCTTGGAGCTGGCCGGCGACGTGACTGCGGGCGGTACGACCTGACACGGCGTGAGGAGGGGCGGTGAAACATCGGAACTTCGTCAGGGGCTGCCAGCGATTCACCGCGACGCTGGCGGTGGTCCTGTCCCTTGCCCTGCCTGCCGCCGCCGCCGGGACGCTACGCAGCACCTACATCGACCCGGAGGCGATGGCGCTCCAGCGCGTCCTACCGCCCCCGCCCGAGGCCGGTTTGGAAGCAGCCAAGGCGGACTTGCAGACCGTGGAAGCCGCCGTCCGTGCCCGCACGCCCGAGGACGAGCGCCGCATCACCGCGAACCTGCCGTGCACCCTCGACCGCTTCACCGGTGTGCTCGGCCCGGCCTTCACTGCGGAGACGATGCCGGTCACCGCAGCGCTGATCGAGCATGTGTTCCAAGACGGCGAACTCGCCGTGCTGGCGGCCAAGGCCGCCATCGCCCGGCCGCGCCCCTATACGGTGAAGCCGGACCTCGCCACGTTCGGCCATCGCTCCGACAGCACGTCCTATCCGAGTGGGCACGCCACGTTCGGGTATCTCGCGGCCACGGTGTTGTCGCGCCTCGTGCCCGAGAAACGCCAGTCGCTGTTCGCGTTCGCGGCCTCCTACGGGGAGAACCGCATGATTGCCGGAACCCATTTCCCGTCAGACCTCGAAGCCGGGAAGATCGCCGCGGCCGTCATCGCGGAGGTGCTGTTCCACGATCCTCGCTTCGAACGGGATCTCGACCGGGCGGCCGCGGAGATCGCGGCCCAGGGAGCGTCAGGTCGTTGAGGCGGACGCCGCTTCGGTCAGGATCACGAAGGCGGGAGCCGGGTTGCGACGCCCGCCCGCGTGTCCATCTCCGATTCCAAGCACCCCGGGCGTCCGCGCGCCCTTCGTCGCCGCATGCACTTACCCCGGAGACAGGCCGCTCGACGTCCGAGCCCCGAACGACAGGAGGCCGACTATGCACTACGTCACCAAGGAGAAGGCGGCCGACGGGCACTTCATGGTCAAGGTCGCCGGTCGGCCAGTCATCGAGACCTGCGAGAAGCGTCAGGCCAAGAAGCTCGTCCGCGCGATCAGGAGCCTGCGCCGCCTGAAGAAGGCCAGGAAGCAGGCGGGAGCCTGGCGCCTGTACTGAATGCCGGGCGGTCGGGCCGGGGGGGGGCCGGCTCGCTCAGACGAGCCTCATATCGCCCGGCTTGAGGCCTAGGCTCCGTGTCAGGTCCCGTGAGAGGGCGCTGGGATATCGACGCGTCAGGACCGAGGTCAATCGAAACGCTCAGGACGCCCCCGCTCACGTGCGAACTCCGAATCGGCCGTGAAGGCGAGCTTGACGCTCCACGGCCCGATGCGTCCGGCCTTGGTCTGGGCGAGGAGCCGGGAAGGTCAGCGAATGGCTTGCATACAGGTCGGAGATAGCCCCAAGCACCGCGTTTGGGGGTAGCTTATTCGAACGGCGCGGCAGGCGATGGCACTGCTTCAACTCGGGTTGCAAGGGCGAAGGGGTAGCCTATTCCGTCAACCGGGGGACGTTAAACCCTATTTGGGGCATGTTAAACGCGCTCCTGACAGCGGCCGGGCGCCGAGGCGCAGGCCGAACTGCAGCATGTCGAAGGCCGCCTCGGGCCGGCGCCACTTGGCGGCCTCGTCGCACCACGCGGCGCCGAATTGCGGGCCGCGCAGGGCGTCGGGCTCCTCCGCCGAGAAGGCGAGCGCGACGGCGCCGTTGCTCCACTCCACCCGGCGGCGGCTCGGCGACCAGGTGGGCCGGGCCCGCCCCCGCGCCGGCAGGCCGAGCAGGCCGGAGGGCCCCTCGACCATCACGTCGCGCACGTCGAGATGGGTCTCGCCCACCAGGGCGATCCGCCCGACCGGCGCGGCCGCGAAGGCCGGGTCGCCCCGCGCGAGGGCGTCGACCCACTCGGCCCCGGTGCGGGTCTTGCCGCTGCCGCGGCCGCCGATCACCGCCCAGGTGGTCCAGGGCTCCGCGTCGGGCGGCGGCAGCTGGTCCGGCCGGGCCTGGTGCAGCCAGTCGCCCGCGAGCGCCCGGAGGAGATCCGGCGGCAGCGTCCCGAGGAAGTCAGGCAGCCGCCCGGCCGCCGACAAAGCCAGCAACGCGTCGCGCGATCTCCGCGCGCAGGGCGGGCAGGTCGGGTTCGGGTTCGGTGCCATCGCCCCCTCCCCCGCGGCGGCGCGCGCGCCCGCCGCATCCACCGTGTCGAGAAGCCGCTTGAGCCCGCCGAGGTCGCGCAGGACCCGGGCGGAGTCGCGCGCGCCCGGCCCCGCCCCGCTCAGCGCCGCGTCGAAGGCGGCGATCTGCCGGGCGATGTGGGCGCGCAGACGCGCCCGCAGGGTCGCCGGATCGGCCGCCGGGTCGCCGCGCCCGGTGACCGCCGGCGGCAGCGGCAGGTCCACCCCGAAGGCCGAGGCCATCATCCCCGCGTCGAGCCGGCCGAGACCCAGGACCTCGGTGACGTCGCCCGGATCGGCGCCCGGGGTGCAGAGCAGGCGGATCAGGGCGGCGCGGCGCGCCGCCGGCCAGCGCCGCGTCAGGAGTCGCGGCCGCAACCGCCGCGGCCTCGGCCAGCCGGCCCGGGCGTTCCAGGTGCGGACCGTTCTCGGATGGACGCCGAGGCGGTCCCCGATCGCGTCGAACGTCAGGTCGGTCTCCCGCAGGAGCGTCAGCGCCTCGGCGCGGCTGTCCGCCCGGCCGGGAGGGGGTGGCCACATCGGCGTCTCTCCGCACACGTCTCGACCGTGCCGAGGTGATACCCCGACAGCGCGCCGGTGTCAAGTGTAAATTCCTAATTTGCGGCGGTCATAGGATTTAAGGCAGGGCGCGGAGCCTCAACCCTCCCAGTGCGCCACGCCGCCGTGGCGGGAGCAGGTGCCGCGATGCGTGTGGCTGAAGCTCCACGTGCCGTCCCGGCACTTGGCCGTGGCCCCCGCGGGCTTCCCGCCGTCGAGGCTCTTGGCCGGCCGGTGCACGTCGGACCCGTCCCGGCTGCGGTAATGGCCGTGGCGGTCGAGGGTCCGGTCGTCGGGCTCCGAGAACGGCCGGGCGACGGCGCTGCCCGACAGGCCGATGAGGACGAGGCCGGCGAGCACCGGCCAGCGGGCGGCGCTCCGAGGGGGGTGACGGACAGGGCGCCGTCCGCGGCGGGCGGCGCTTGTCGCGGTCGGGGCAGGCAGCACGGTATCCTCAAGGTTGTGTCTGATGCCAAAAGACACAACTGAGACGAGGCGTCACGCACGATCTACGGTTATCCCATGACCGGCTACAGGTTGTGCGCGGGGGATGTGGCCGGTCCGCCGGCCGGGCCACGCGGCGGGTCGTTCGACCTGTGCGGGCCCGCACGACGGCGGGATGCTGAACGGGCTCGAAAGGTATTGCCGCTAATGTCCCGCTGACTGGCGGATCTGAAGGCGGTTCAGGACCGGAACGGCCGTCCGGTCGACACGTTGACCGGCGCCATCCGCACGCAGGCGTCGCCTTTCACGCAGTTCGTCAGAGTGAATCGGGTACAGAATGGTCGGTGAGCCACCAGGGTCCGGCGCGGAAGACTCGCCGGGCAACGGCCCCGCGGGGAACCCGGGTCGGGGTCCGGCACAGGGTACCGCGGAAGCCGCCGCCCTGAGCGACAGCTTCAAGCGATTCGCCGACGTCGTGCCGCTGATGATGTGGCGCTCGGACGAGGCCGGCCACGCGATCCACCACAACGAGTGCTGGCTGGAATTCACCGGCCGCCCCCTGGAGGCGGAGCTCGGCCTCGGCTGGCGCAGCGGGCTGCATCCCGAGGATTTCGAGCGCCACGCCCGGATCGTCGCCGAGGCCTTCGCGACGCGGGCGCCGTTCACCGTCGAGTTCCGCCTGCGGCGGCACGACGGCGAGTACCGCTGGCTCCTCGACACGGCCCGCCCGCTCGTCGAGGACGGCCGGTTCCAGGGCTATCTCGGCTCCTGCTTCGACATCACCGACCGCAAGCACGCGGAGGAGCATATCGAGCACGCGCTGGCCGAGAAGGAGGCGCTGCTGGCCGAGGTCTATCACCGGGTCCGTAACAACCTCCAGGTGATGGTCAGCCTGATCGGCCTCTACGGGCGGGCGGCCCCGGACGCCTGCCGCGGCAGCTTCGAGGCGCTGGGCCAGCGGGTCCGGGCGATCGCGCTGGTGCAGCAGCACCTGCACGAGGCACCGCACATCGCGTCGATCGACCTCAAGGACTACCTGCACCGCCTCGCCTCGGGGCTCGGGCAGCTCCGGCGCGCCGGGCGGATCGGCGTCCAGGTCGGCGGCTCCGGGAACGGCCTCGTGGAGCCGCGCACCGCCAACGCGCTGGGCATGATCGTCGCGGAGATCGTGGCCGAGTGCCTCGACGCCACCGCCGAGCACGTCGCCTGCTCCATCGCCATCGACATCGAGGCCGGCGCGCCCCTGCGGCTCGCGATCGTCTCGGGGGTGAGCGACATGGCCGAGTCCGGACGGCCGAACGTCCCGAAGCTCGGCCCCCGCCTCATCGCCGCCTACGCGGCGCAGGCGGAGATCACCGTGGCGGGCGATGCCAGCCCGGGCGATCCCCTGTGGCTGACCCTGCCGCCGGCGCGGCCCGGCGCGCAATGAGCGCCCGCGGCGCCGGACCCCGTCGCCACGGCGGCGCGGCCGGCCTATAGCGGCGCAGACCTCTCCGGACCCGGCCGAGCATGCTCCCTCCGATCGACACCATCATCGAGAATTTCGAGATCGTCGAAGACGACGACATGCGGCTCGAATACCTGATCGAGCTCGGCCGCGCCCTGCCGCCGATGCCCGAGTCGGAGCGGACCGAGGCGAACCGCGTCCACGGCTGCGAGAGCCAGGTCTGGATCGACACGCGCGCGGAGCGGGCGGACGGCACGCCGCGCCTCGTCCTGCACGGCTTCAGCGACTCGTTCATCGTGCGCGGCTTCGTGGCGCTGATGATCGCGCTCTACACCGGCAAGACCCCCCGGGAGGCCGCCGAGACCGACGGCCTCGACCTGTTCCGACAGCTCCGCTTCGGCGCCCACGTCACGTCGAAGCGCTCCAACGGCGTGCGGGCGATGGCGGAGCGCATCCACCGCGACGCGGTCCGGCTCGCCGCCGAGGCCTGAGCGGCCCGGGCGGCCTCACCCCCGCCAGAGGCGCAAGCGGGCCCGGTCCGGCCCGGTCGCCTCCCGCTCCAGACCGTAATGCTCGGCGAGCCGCCCCAGGGCGATGCGGGCCACGACCTTGGCGGACCGGGCCGGCCAGCGCCGCTCCGCCTCGATCCGCTCCAGCCCCTTCAGGAAGCCGCAGAGGTCGATCAGCAGGCCCGAGAGGTCGCTCCCGACCGCGTCGAGGGCGCCGCGCACCCGCTGCCGGGCCGCGATCACGTGGTCGGCCGCGGAGGCCGGGTCGCGCGGGCCGCCGCCGTCGATCCGGGGCGCCCCGAGATCCGCGCCCATCCGCGGCAGCAGGGCGGCGGCGGTCATGTCCCGCCGCAGCCGCTCACCGGCCTCGAAGGCGGCCGCGTCGATGAGCGGCGCGCCGTCCCGGTCGCGCCGGCGCACCATCCAGGCCAGGGGGTTCTCGGCGGCGTTGCGCAGGGTCGGTCCGGCGCCGCCCTGCACGACGGCCAGCTCCCGGTGCTGGTCCGCGAAGGCCAGGTCCCCCGGCCTGGCCTCGCGGCGCAGGCGCGCCCGCCCGGCCTCGCTGATCGTCAGGCGCGTGCCGGCCGCGTTCCACGTCGCCAGATCGGCCGCCGCCAGGGCCCGCCCCGAGGCGGCCGCGAAGCGCCCGCTCCCCACCGAGATCCCGTCGCCGCCCCGCCGGGTCACCAGCGCCTCCTCGACGAGGGGGTCGGGCCGCGCGTAGGCGCCCGGCTCGCCGAGCCGCGCCAGCAGGCGCGACGCCTCCGCCGGGAGGTCGCCCGCGGCGGCGCCGCGCGGGCGGGCCCCCGCGGTGGCTGAACGGCCGCCCCTGAAAGATTTGTTCATGTTTTGTTCCGTTCATGCTACGACGGACGTGCGAAGCCCCCAGTGTCTCAGGAAAACTTAGAAGGTCAAGGCTTTTTTACCTACAACCCACAGCTATCTCGTGGCGGCGCGCGTCGGAGGCCGGTGCAGGGCGTCGGCGATCTCGTCCTCGGACTTGCCGCGGACCTCGTAGCCCATGGCCTCGAACCGGTCGATCAGCGCGTCGCTCTCGGCGGCGGAGCGCGCCGCCCAGACGGCGAGGATATCGTTGACGCGCTCAAGGTCTGCGGCGGGTTGATCGTCCTGCGGATCGGGCTGCGGATCGGGGATCGCGTCCATGTCGGCACCTCGGGATCGAACCGGCGACCGTGATGGGTGCCACGGCCGGCGGTTCAACGCCCGAGGTCGGAACCGGCTCCCGGCCAAGCCGGTCTCGCCGCCCGCGGCCGCCCTCAGAAGTCCCGCTGCACGCGCGCGCGCACCTGGATGACGTCGACGTGGCGGGCGGTCGAGACCGGGTTGGCGGGGTTGTTGACGTAGGCCGCGTTCTGGTTGGGATACCGGCCCAGGTCGAGGATGCGGCCGCTCCGGGGCCCGTAGCGCGTGTAGATCGCCTCGACGCCGATATCGAACTCCTTCACCGGCGACCAGATCAGGTTGGCGCCGGCGACGAAGCGGTAGCTGTCCCGCAGCACTTGGCTCAGGTCGAAGAACCGCGTCCCGGGGGTGCCCGGCCCGGTCCCGGTCACGCCGAAATAGGCGCCCTGCGCCGCGCGGGCGCCGCGGGCGAAGCTCAGGGCCCCGTAGGAGCCGAAGAAGGCGGAGCGGACCGCGGGCGTCCAGTAGTGCAGCATCGCCGCCGTGAACGAGTAGCTCGTCGACAGCTGGAGGCGCTGGGTGAAGGGATTGATGACGCCGTCGTTGAAGAACTGGGAGAAGGCCGCCCCCTGCACCGCCGTGGCCGACTGCGCCCAGGGGCCGTTATAGGCCGGCAGGCCGGTATACAGGGCGGTGCCCTCCCCGTAGGCGCCCTGGAGGTAGAGGGTGTCGCCGGTCGCTATCGCCGGCAGGTTGATCTTCACGCCTCCCTGCACGGCCCAGCCGAGGGCGGAGGCTCCGCCGGCCGGAGCGCGGTTGTTGCCCACCGAGACCGGCGCGCCCAGGTTCGAGCCGGCGAACGCGACGCTGC
This sequence comes from Methylobacterium sp. ME121, assembly GCF_000974725.1. Lineage (NCBI taxonomy): Bacteria > Pseudomonadati > Pseudomonadota > Alphaproteobacteria > Hyphomicrobiales > Methylobacteriaceae > Methylobacterium > Methylobacterium sp. ME121. Next base: position 64,094 of record NZ_BBUX01000025.1, on the reverse strand, counting down.
TGAGCAGGCCGTGGTTGACCTCGTGCACGGCCCCCGAGAGCTGCGCGGAGCCCCAGGACTGGTCGGAGCGCAGCACGCCGACGAGGTCCGGCATGCGGCTGCGCTGGACCGTGTCCACGAAGCCCACACCGGTCGGGCGGCCGGCGGCGTCGTACCCGACGAAGATCGGGGCGACGGGGTTCCCGGGCGAGAGGATCGCGCCGGGGTTCGGGAAGGCCGAGGCCGGAGCGTTCTGGGACGCGTAGACCGGCGTGCGGCGGAACATCGGGTCCTCCACCGATAGCGAGGCGGACAGCCCCTTGCCCAGCGTCGCCGTGTAGGCGGCGAGGTTGGTCGAGGGATTGTCCGAGCCGATGGTGGAGACGATGAACTCGAAGTCGTGGGCGTAGAAATCGAAGAACGACGAGGCGCGGCCGGCGGTGATGCCGGCGAACTGGATGAACGCCTTGTCGACGTTGAACTGCTGCTGGGCCCGCCCGAACTGGTCGACGCCAAGGGCCGGGAAGGCGCCGCCGATCCGGTTCAGCGCGCCGGCATGCATGGTGGCGAAGCCGGTCCGGCTCCCAGCGTCGAGGCGCAGGAAGGCGCGCAGGGTCCCGTAGGACGTCTGGGTCCGGGCATCGAGGTTGATCCGGAGCCGGCCCTGGTAGCCGCTGTAATCCCCCGGGGTGGCGGCAGCGGTGCCTGAGCGGCTGTAGGAGGGCTGGTAGGCGTACTCGAAGCGCGCGCGGCCGGAGAGGCGCAGGCAGGTATCCGTGCCGGGGATGAAGAAGAAGGCTTGGCCGTAGGCCGAGCAGATCCGCACGTGCTCGATGAGCTGCGATTTTCGCCGATCGGGAAGTTCCGCCGCCGCCACTGGCAGACTCAGCACCCCCGCGACACCCGCCAGAACGCCCGTTGTCCCACGCTTCGTACGATGTTTCCGGTAATCCGCAGACACAACATGCATCGAATCGGCCATTCCACCATCCGCACATCCCCCTTTAGGTCGGACGGATCGCGGCGCCGGATAATCCCAGGCCGGTTATCTCAGGCCTGTGCTCGGCTCGACTTGTCACGACCTGTGCAGCACCCGAGGCGATCCGGTGCCGGGACGCGGCGGAAAACGGCCGCTGCGCCAAGCCCCTGGCGGGTTCGCGGTCCCCGCCGAGACCGCCCGATCCGGCCGCCCCGGCGCGGCTCCGGACGCCGCTCCGGCGCGGGACCGGACGCGCGGATCCCGTCCGCGGCCCGGCCGTTTCCCGCGCCACCGATGCCGCGAGGCAACGGGTCGGCGCCGGTCCCGCGGCCGCGCCGACCCGGCCGGCGGCACAGGGCTCCCGCCCCGGCCCCGCCTCCGGACGCCTTGCATCCGCGCGCCCGGCGGGACACATCCGCTCACCCGGACGCGACACCCGCGCGCGACAGGACCCGACGGGAGAGACGATGACGGAGATCGGCCACGGCTTGCTCGCTCACAGGACCGGCGCGCCGGTGGCCGAGGCCCGGCCGCGGCGCTTCAGCGTCCACGGGCAGGAGATCATTGACGACTACGCGTGGCTGAAGGCCGAGAACTGGCAGACGGTCCTGAAGGACCCGGCCGCGCTGCCGGACGACATCGCCGCCTACCTGAAGGCCGAGAACGCCTTCGCCGAGGCGGCGCTCGCCGGGAGCGCGGAGCTGCGGCGCCAGCTGGTCGCCGAGATGCGCGGGCGGATCCAGGAGGACGAGAGCGGCGTCCCCGAGCCCGACGGGCCCTTCGCCTACTACACGCGCCATCGCGAGGGCGGGCAGCACCCGCTGATCTGCCGGCGGCCGGCCACCGCCCCCGACGTGCCCGAGTCGGGGCCGGACCCGGACGAGACGATCCTCATCGACGGCGACCGCGAGGGCGAGGGCCTGCCGTTCTTCGAGATCGCCGCCGCCGTCCATTCCGACGACCACGCCCGCCTCGCCTGGAGCGTCGACACCAAGGGCTCGGAACTCTACACGATCCGGGTGCGCGACGTCGCCACCGGCCTCGACCTCGACGACCGGGTCGAGGCGACCTCCGGCGAGGCGGTCTGGGCCGCGGACGGCGCGAGCTTCTGGTACGTGGCGGTCGACGCCAACCACCGGCCCGCCAAGGTGATGCGCCACCGCGTCGGCACGGGGCAGAGCGAGGACGAGACCGTCTACACGGAGGCCGACGCCGGCTACTTCGTCCACATCGGCAAGACGCAGTCCGGCGCCTTCCTCGACGTGACGGTGAGCGACCACGAGACCTCCGAGGTCCGGCTCCTCGACCGGCACGCGCAGGACGCCCGCCTGCGCCTCGTCGAGCCGCGCACGCCGCTGCTGATCTACGGGGTCGAGCACCGCGGCGACCGCCTGTTCATCCGCACCAACGCGGACGGCGCCGAGGACTTCAAGATCGTCACCGCGCCGCTCGACGATCCGGGCCGCGCCCACTGGACCGACCTCGTGCCGCACCGGTCCGGGGTGATGATCCGCCACCTGCACCTGCTGGCCGGCCACCTGATCCGGCTGGAGATCGAGAACGCCAGGCCGCGGATCGTCGTGCGCGACCTCGCCGACGGTACCGAGCACACGGTCGCTTTCGCCGAGGAGGCCTACTCCCTCGGCCTGCGGGCCGGTCTCGCCTTCGACACGGCCACGATCCGCTTCGTCTACTCGTCGATGACGACCCCGTCGGAGACCTGGGACTACGACTGCGCGGCCCGCACCCGGCTCCTGCGCAAGCGGCAGGCGGTGCCGAGCGGCCACGACCCGGCCGCCTACGTGACCCGGCGGCTCTTCGCCACCGCGCCCGACGGCGAGCAGGTGCCGATCTCGCTGCTGCATCGCCGAGACCTCGCCCTCGACGGCGGCGCGCCGCTGCTGCTCTACGGCTACGGCTCCTACGGCACGCTGATGCCCGCGGCGTTCCGCACGAACCTGCTGAGCCTCGTCGACCGCGGCTTCGTCTACGCGATCGCCCATATCCGCGGCGGCACCGAGAAGGGCTGGCGCTGGTACCTCGACGGCAAGCGCGAGAAGAAGCCCAACACCTTCACGGACTTCATCGCCTGCGCGCGGGCGCTGATCGAGGCCCGCTACACGTCCGAGAAGCGCATCGTCGCCCACGGCGGGTCGGCCGGCGGGATGCTGATGGGGGCGGTGGCCAACCTCGCGCCGGAGCTGTTCGCCGGGATCGTCGCCGACGTGCCCTTCGTCGACGTGCTCAACACCATGCTGGACGCGGAGCTGCCGCTGACGCCGCCGGAATGGCCCGAATGGGGCAACCCGGGCGAGAGCGAGACCGCCTTCCGGACGATCCTGTCGTACTCGCCCTACGACAACGTCGCCGCCAAGGACTACCCGGCGATCCTGGCGCTCGGCGGGCTCACCGACCCGCGGGTGACCTACTGGGAGCCGGCCAAGTGGGTCGCGCGGCTGCGCGCCACCATGACGGGCGGCGGGCCGGTGCTCCTGCGGATCAACATGGAGGCCGGCCACGGCGGTGCCGCCGGCCGGTTCGACCGGCTGGAGGAGGTGGCGCTGATCTACGCCTTCGCGCTCATGGCGGTGGGCAAGGCCTGAGCGCCGCGCGGGCGCGGCGCCCGCGACGGGTGCTGCGCCCGAGGCTCTCGGGGTGATCGCCCCCTTCCACACCCTCATCCCGCGGTGCCCGCCCCGGCGGGCCTCGGAGGCGGGCTCCGGGGGTCACCGTGGGCTCTGGACGGCCCCTTCGCGGCCTCCGCGTCGCCCCGGTCCGTCGGGACGCGGCCGGGGCTTCACGGCCGGGCCTCGGCGGGCGCCGGCGGCTGGGCGACCCCCTCCTCCGGATTGCGGGCTCGCTTCGCCGCCTCCTCGGCGGCCTTGTCGGCGGTGGCCTTGTCGGCGGCAGCCCTGTCGGCGGCGGCCTTCTCGGCCGCGGCCTTGAGGGCCGCCGCGCGGGCGCGGTCCATCTCGATCCGGGCGCGGCGGCGCTGACGCTCCACCTGGTCGGCCTCGGTCAGCTCGATCGTCTCCAGCTCGCGCTGGAGCACGAAGGCCGCGAGGCCGTTCGACAGGGTGCCGACGTCGAGCGCGCGCTCCGGCGCGCTCAGGGGCCCGGTCAGGCCGAACTGGACCGCGGGCGGACCGGCATTCCAGCCGCGGGGCACCGGGCCGCCCACGAGCGTGCCGCGGACGTCGAGGCGGCCGGCGCGCAGGTCGTAGCCGACGGTGCCGGCCCAGCGGGCCGGCCCGAGATCGAGGTCGAACGGCCCGGCCCGCAGCACGCCCCCCACGACGGTGGCGGCGGCCCGGGCGGATCCCCGCGCCTGCGCGCCGCCCCGGGCGAGCTCCTCGGTGACCAGGGCCTGGAGTCGCCCCTCGCGGAGCGGGTCGTCCATCTCGGCCGCGCGGGCCAGCGCCCGGCCGAGGGCCGCGGGATCGGCCGCGGGCAGGCTCAGGTCCGTCAGGGTGAGCGCGCCGCTGCCCGAGAGGCTGTCGGCGAGGCCCGACAGGGTCTCGGCCGTGGCGGCGAAGCGCAGGTCGGCGCTCAGGCGGCCGCCGAACGGTCCGCCGGCCAGGATCGGGAGCGCCGCGTCGTCGAGGCTGCCCGAGCCCGAGACCGAGGCCCCGGCCCCGGGCCGGGCGACCGTCACCGAGCCCGCGAGCCGGCCGCCGGCGAGCTTGCCGGTCAGGTCGCGCAGGGTGAGGCCCGCGTCGGCGAGGCCGAGGGCGGCGGCCGCGTCGGTGGCGACGAGGCCGCGGCCGAGATCCAGGCTGGCGACGCGGACGTCGAGGGACACGGCCGGGTGGGCGGTCGGCGGCGCGAACGCGCCGTTGGCGCCCGGCGGGATCACCAGGGCGGCGGCGAGCTGCGGGATCGACAGCCGGTCGAGGGCGAGGCGGCCGTGCAGGGCCCCGCCCGCCGCCCGCAGCAGCGTCCCGTTCACCCCCGCGCCCGCCACCGTGCCGGCGAGCGCGGCGGCGGCCTCGCCCTGCTGCCGCGACAGCGTGACGGTGAGGTCGGCCGGCCACGCCCCCGGCGCCAGGGTCGCGGCGCCGGCCAGCGTCAGGAACGGCGCCAGGTCCGCCGTGTCGGCGCGGAGCGTGCCGCCGGTCGGGACGAAGTCGGGACCGACCAGGATCGGGCGGCCGGTGGCGAGCCGCAGGCCCGCGACCGTGCCGTTCGCCGTCAGGGCGAGGGCCTGGCCGTCCGGCCTCTCGGCGGTCAGGTGCAGCTCGGCGGGCTGCTGGAGCCCCGGGATGTCGGTGCGGCCGAACCACGGCCCGGCCCGCGGCGCCGCGAGCGTGGCGGTGCCGCCCTCGATCCGCGCGCCGCGGCTCGCGAGCGTCAGGTCGAGGGTGCCGCCACCGGCGCTGCCCCGGGCCTGGGTCCGCAGGGCCGCGGCCGCGCCGCCCTCCCGGTCGAGGGTGACGGCGAGGTCGAGGGGCGCGTCCCGCAGGAAGGCGGGCAGCAGGCGGATCTCGCCCAGCCAGACCCGCTCGAGCAGGCCGAGCAGGGGCGCCGCCGCCGGCGCCTTCAGGCGCCCGGAGACGCGGCCGGTCCCGTCCGCGCCGATCTGCCCGGACAGCCGGGCGCTGGCGCCGGCGAGGTCGGTGACGTCGAGGCTGTCGACCGTGAGGCCGGCGCCGTCCGACTGGATCCGCGCCGCGATCGTGCCGGTGCCGGAGCCCGCGGCGCCGAACCGGACGTCCTTGGCCTCCAGGGTCAGGGCGAGGTCGGTGTCGCGCAGGGTGCCGAGCGCCGTCCCGAGGGGCGGCAGGCCGGCGATGTCGAGGCCGGTGGCGCGGATCTGGGCCTCGAACCGGCCGCGCTCGGTGCCCTCGGCGGCGGTGTAGCGGGCGTTGCCGGTGATCCGCGCCGGCCCGAGGCCCAGGCGCATGTTGCGCAGGGACAGGCCGGTGCCGGCGGCCGACAGGTCGGCGGCGGCCTCGATCTTCCGCCCGTCGAGGAGCGCGACGAGCGGCCCCTCGGCGCCGAGGCGGCGGAGGTAGCGGCCGAGCGCCTCCGAGTCGGGGGCGGCGAGCGCCACCGGACCGGAGAAGCGCAGCGGCGCCGTCTCGACCTGCCCGCTCGCCGTCACGGTGGACTCGGCCGGGCCGGTCACCGCGAAGCGGCGCAGCAGCAGGCCGCCGGCCCGCTCCAGGGTGCCGGTGAGGGCGAGGTTCGACCAGTCCTCGCCGCCCAGAACGGCGCTGCCCACGGTGAGGTCGAGGTCGAGCATCGCCGGCAGGCTGCCGGCCGAGCGCGGCAGGCCGCGGGCGATCAGGTTCTGCCCCTCCGCCGAGGCCAGGAAGGCGTCGAGGTCGAGGCGGCGGGCGTCCAGGGTCAGACCGGCGCGCCACTGGCGCAGGTCGAGCCGTCCGGTGCCGCCGAGCCGCAGGGCCCGGCCGCCGGGGTCGATGGCGAGGTCGATGGCCTCGAACCGCACCTGCGTGCCCCGGGCCTTGAAGGTGCCGGCCAGCGAGAACGGCAGGTAGGCGCCGGCCGCCTGGGTCGGCGGCCCGACGACGAGGCGGGCGGAGCCCTCGGCCTCGACCTGGGTGCCGCCGGCCTCGGCAGGGGCGAGGCCGAACCGCGCGTCCGCCTCGAAGCGCGGCGCCGCGTCGCCGCCGCCCGAGATCTTGGCGGCGAGGCGCCCGTCCGGCCCCGGCGTGCCACTGACCGCCCGGAACGGGATGCCGCCGCTCGTCCCCTCGATCCGCCAGGGCCCGACCAGGGCCGGCGCCTGCAGGCGGAGGTCCTGGACGTAGAGCTGGTCGGTCCGCCCGGTGGCGGGGACCTGCGTGGTGACGAGGAACTGCTGGATCTGCAGGTTCTCGATGGCGAGGTCGCGGTCGCGCAGGGCTCCGCCGAAATCGGGCGGCAGCTTCAGCGTGTCCGGGCCGGCGACCGGGAGCTTGATCTCGGCCCGGCCGATCCGGGTCTCGGTGAAGCGGAACTCGCCCTTCAGGAGCGGCGCGAGGGCGATCTCGGCCTTGACGAACCGGGCATCCAGGCTCGGGCGGTCCGGATCGGTGCCGAGATGCAGGCGGTCGACGCGCAGCCGCGGCGACGGCAGCAGGCGGACCTCGATCCGGCCGTCGGTCCGGACTGGAACGCCCAGGGACCGGGCGAGCGCCCGCTCGACCAGCCCGCGATGGGCCTGCCAGTCGACGAAGGGCGGGACCGCGAGCGCCGCCACGAGAACCAGGATGACGGCGCACGCCAGCGCGGTCAGAAGATCACGCAATGGTCCCGTTCCGCACCATCTCTGCGCGAGGCCGCGACCTCACCGGGCCGCCGTGCCCCGCGTGCCCCCGCGAGTCAGTCGCCACGGCCATAGCACGATAAGCCGCCGGGGGCGCCAGCGGCGATGCCACGGTCGGGAGCGGCTCTCGGGCTGCGCGCGCGAGGCGGCTCGCGGCACGCCGGGCCTGCGGCCTCCGGACCCGGCGCGGGTCCCCTCTCCCGTGGAGGAGAGGGGGCTCGTCGCGCTCCGCGGCTGGCGCCCCCCGGTCGCACACGTGCCGATCCGCGGCCGCCGAGGGGAAGGCGGCGCGCGCCTGCAGACCCCGGATCGTCCCGGCGCGGGCAGCCGCGTTTCATGGCTCCGCCCCCCTTCGCGGCGCGAACGGCCTCGACGCCGTTCGCGATTTGGTCCAGGGAAGCGGGATGCAGAACCGTCCGCATCCGCAGGCCGCCGGGGACGGCGCGCCCGCCACGTCCATCGCCGCCCGCGCCATGGGCGCCCTCCGCCGCGAGGCGGCCGGCTACCTCGAGGGGCTGAACCCCGAGCAGCGCCGCGCCGTCGAGACCACGGAGGGCCCGGTCCTGGTGCTGGCCGGCGCCGGCACCGGCAAGACCCGGGTGCTGACCACCCGCATCGCCCACCTGATCGCCACCGGGCGGGCGCGTCCCTTCGACATCCTGGCGGTGACCTTCACCAACAAGGCCGCCCGGGAGATGAAGCACCGGATCGGCGCGCTGATCGGGCCGGCCGGCGAGGGCATGCCCTGGCTCGGCACCTTCCACGCCATCGGCACCAAGATCCTGCGCCGCCACGCCGAGCTGGTCGGGCTCAAATCCGACTTCACCATCCTCGGCACCGACGACCAGCTCCGGCTGATGAAGCAGGTCATCGCCGACCAGAACGTCGACGAGAAGCGCTGGCCGGCCCGGGCCCTGTCGCACGCCGTCGACGGCTGGAAGAACCGCGGCCTCGGCCCCGAGCAGGTGCCCCCGGGCGAGGCCGCGGCCTTCGCGTTCGGCAAGGGCGGCGCCCTCTACACGGCCTACCAGGCCCGGCTCGCGACGCTGAACGCCGTCGATTTCGGCGATCTCCTGCTGCTCTGCCTCAAGCTCTGGCGGGAGAACCCCGACGTCCTGGCCAATTACCAGGACCGGTTCCGCTACATCCTGGTCGACGAGTACCAGGACACCAACGTCGCCCAGTACCTGTGGCTGCGCCTGCTGGCGCAGGCCCGGAAGAACATCGCCTGCGTGGGCGACGACGACCAGTCGATCTACGGCTGGCGCGGCGCCGAGGTCGACAACATCCTGCGCTTCGAGCACGACTTCCCGGGCGCGGTGGTGGTGCGGCTGGAGCGCAACTACCGCTCCACCGGCCACATCCTGGCCGCCGCCTCCGGGCTGATCGCCAAGAATGAGAGCCGCCTCGGCAAGACCCTGCGCACGGACGACGAGCCGGGCGAGCGCGTCACCGTCACGGGCGCGTGGGATTCCGAGGAGGAGGCGCGGATGCTCGCCGAGTCGATCGAATCCCTCCAGTCCAAGCAGCACCCCCTGTCGGAGATCGCCGTGCTGGTGCGGATCTCCGCGCAGATGCGCGAGATCGAGGACCGGTTCGTCCAGCTCGGGCTGCCCTACCGGGTCATCGGCGGCCCGCGCTTCTACGAGCGCGCCGAGATCCGCGACGCGCTGGCCTACCTGCGCGCCACCGTGAACGTCAGCGACGACCTCGCCTTCGAGCGGATCGTGAACACGCCGAAGCGCGGCCTGGGCGACGCCACCCTGCAGCAGCTCCACACCTACGGCCGCGCCAACCGGCTGCCGCTGCGGATCGCCGCGGAGCGCCTGTGCGAGACCGACGAGCTGAAGCCCCGGGTCCGCTCCACCCTGCGGGCGCTCACCGAGAGTTTCTCGCGGTGGGCGCGGCTCGTGGAATCGCAGCCGCACAGCGAGGTCGCGCAGACCATCCTTGAGGAGTCCGGCTACACCGAGATGTGGCAGAAGGACCGCTCCGCCGACGCCGCCGGCCGGCTGGAGAACCTGAAGGAATTCGTCCGCTCCATGGAGGAGTTCCCCGACCTCGCGGCCTTCCTGGAGCACGTCTCCCTGGTGATGGAGGCCTCCGAGGCCGAGGGCGCCGAGCGGGTCTCGCTGATGACGCTCCACGCCGCCAAGGGGCTCGAGTTCGACACCGTGTTCCTTCCCGGCTGGGAGGACGGCCTGTTCCCGAACCAGCGCGCGCTGGACGAGAGCGGCCGGGCGGGCCTGGAGGAGGAGCGGCGCCTCGCCCATGTCGGCCTGACCCGGGCGCGCAAGCGCGCGAAGCTGTCCTTCGCGGTCAACCGGCGCATCCACGGGCTCTGGTCCTCGACCATCCCGTCCCGGTTCATCGACGAGCTGCCCGAGACGGCGGTCGACGTGGTCGAGGCCCCCGCCCACTTCTCCGCCGGCGCCTCGCGGTTCGACCGCAACCCGGCGCCGTTCGGGTCGAGCTACGGCACGCCGGGCTGGCAGCGGGCGCAGGCCAACACCGCGTCGGGCGGCCGGTCCGGGTTCGGCGCCGCGGGCGGCTTCCGCGCGGCGGCCCCGGGCGGCCGGTCCGGCGGCCAAGCGGGCGGTCCGCGCCAGATCGAGGGCGAGCTGATCGCCAAGTCGACCGGCGCGCCCTCGGCCTTCCAGGCCGGCCAGCGGGTCTTCCACACCAAGTTCGGCCCCGGAACGGTCGCCGCGGTCGACGGCAACAAGCTGACCGTTGACTTCGACAAGGCCGGCCGGAAGATGGTCCTCGACAGCTTCGTCCAGGCCGGATCGAGCTAGTCCCGCCGACCAAGCCCGGACGTGTCAGGGCGGCAGGGTCGGCCGGCTTCGCCCGTGCGGGCGGGGAGGATCGCGATCGTGCCGGATGCCGCGTCACCGCGACACCACCGTCCCGAACCTGATGCATCCGCGCCAGCCGCGCGGCTTTTCCGAAGCCTCTCGACCGACCGTCACCCCTTAGTCACACCCGACGCGCAATCGTCGGGCGCGAATCGCGATGGTGCGTCAGTTGCATCGCGTATTCGGCCGCGCACGGAACGTCGTGACGCTCTCCACAGGCGGACGAGCGCGGGGCGGAACCTTCGGCCTGGGGCCGGTATTAAGTTCCGCAAACGAGTAGACCCGGGAGCACGCAGGTAAACGGCAGTTCAGATACAGATCCAGGTTGGCAAGTCCCGTTGGAGTGTACATCCATGAAGAGACGCCGCGCACGACTTGAACTGGTTGAAGACCGCACGTCCCGCATTCATCGCACACGCTTCGACGAAGAACGCAATCTCGCTCCCATCCAACCGCTCACCGAGCGCCAAGCCGAGTACCTCGACGCCCTCGCCCGCTCGCCGCAGGTCATCGTCCTGGGGCCCGCCGGCACCGGCAAGACCTTCATCGCCGGCACCCGCGCGGCGGACCAGCTCCGCCAGCGCCGCATCGCCAAGGTCGTCATCACCCGCCCGAACGTGCCCTCGGGCCGGTCGCTGGGCTACTTCCCCGGCACCCTGGAAGAGAAGATCGCCCCCTGGGTCGCCCCGCTCACCGAGGCCATGAAGGAGCGCATGGGCGCCGCCGCCTTCGAGATCGCCCTGAAGACCGGCGACATCGAGATCGTCCCCTTCGAGGTGATGCGCGGCCGGACCTTCAAGAACTGCCTCGTGATCCTGGACGAGGCGCAGAACACCACGATCAACGAGATCAAGATGTTCCTGACCCGAATCGGCGACGATTGCCAGGTCATCATCAACGGCGACGTCTCGCAGACGGATCTCCGCGAGACCTCGGGCCTGCGCACCGTCATGCACATGGTCAAGAGCCGGATGATGCCGATCCCGGTGGTGGAGTTCACCCGCAACGACATCGTCCGCTCGGGCATCTGCGCCGAATGGGTGAAGGCGTTCGAGGAAACGAATCTCTAAATCGAAAGTTGATGGCGGCGGGTCCTCGCAGGCCCGCCGTGCCGTCCCCCGGCACGAGACGACTCTCCGCACCTCCCATCCGGGAGGATGAACCGGGCGCCGAGCCCGGCCTTCAGAGAACTGGAGTCTCCTCGTGAGGAAACTGACCTTCGCCTTCGCCGTGCTGGCCTCCCTCGGCGGCGCCGCCCTCGTCCAGCCGGCCTCGGCGGCCCCCGCGATGCCCGGCGCCGTCGCGGCCCCCGACGCGGTGACCCACGTCCGCCTGACCCCGATGGAGCGCCGCATGATGCACCGGCGCATGGAGCGTCGCATGATGCACCGCCGGATGGAGCGCCGGATGATGCATCGCCGCATGCACCGCCGCATGATGCGCCACATGTGATGGCGTCGGCGGAGCGGGCCTCGACGGCCCTGCTCCGCCTCCCTGCCCGGTCCCGGACCGGGCCGGGCGTTGCTCCCCATCGCGAAGATTCCTATCTCGTCGGCTCGAATCGCGCCGTCAGGCGGCCGCCGCGGCAGCCGGCCGATCCGGGAGACCCCGATGCCCCCCTCCAATCGACTGTTCGACGACCTCGCCCGCCTGATGACCGACGCCGCCGGCGCCGCCCAGGGCGTCCGCCGCGAGGCCGAGACCGTGGTCCGGGCGCAGCTCGAGCGCGTCGTCCGCGACCTCGACATCGCCTCGCGCGAGGAGCTCGACGTGCTCCGCGACCTCGTGACCCAGCTGCAGGCGCAGAACGAGGCCCTGACGGCCCGCGTGGCGGCCCTGGAGGCGCGAGCCGGCAGCGCCGGAGCGGGCGCCGCGGGCCTGAGCGAGGTGGTCTGAGTCTCCGCGGCAACGCCGCGGGCTTTTACACAGGAAGCGGCGTCGACGATCCGGTTTCCTGTTCACTGAATGTGACCTGCACTTTGTGTCGCGAGTCACGGCCGGTCTATAGTCGGGCATAGGGTGATTCGGGGGCAGCGGGGCGATGTCCGCAGAGCTTCGACAGTCGATCGCATCACCGCCGGCCTAGATCTGCCGGTCGTTCAAGTTCTCGGAGTGTTCTCGCGCTCCGGTTTCGCGTCACCGCCACGTCGGGCCGGATCTCGTCCGGGCCGTCCATTTGGATCGTCATGCCGCTTCTCAACGTCGACTTCCACGACCCGGACCGGAACGAGCATCCGCTCGACGTCGTCGAGCGGCTGGCCTCCCTGCGCGACTGGATCTTCGACCGGGCCGAGACCGACGAGATGTCGGTCACGAGCCCCGGTCGCTGGACCGACTACAACGTTGCCTTCACGTGGATCGAGGACGTCGAGGCGCTGCACGTCGCCTGCGCCTTCGACCTCAAGGTGCCGGAGCGGCAGCGCACCGAGGTGATGCGCCTCATCGCCCTGATCAACGAGCAGCTCTGGGTCGGCCACTTCGACCTCTGGACGACCGACAGCGTGGTGATGTTCCGGCACGCGCTGCTGCTGACCGGCGGCGCCGTCCCGACCCATCCGCAATGCGCCACCATGATGAGGACGGCGGTCGACGCCTGCGAGCGCTACTTCCAGGCGTTCCAGTTCGTCCTCTGGGCCGGCAAGAGCGCCCGCGAGGCCCTCGACGCCGTCCTGTTCGAGACCGAAGGCGAGGCGTGACCGGGCCGGGCGCCTCGACGGCGCGGATGCCCGCCTCCCTGGTCCTGGCCGGGGCCGGCAAGATGGGCGGCGCGATGCTGGCGGGCTGGCTGGACGCGGGCCTCGACCCGCGCCGCACCACCATCGTCGACCCGGTGCCCGCGCGCCCGATCGTGGATCTCTGCACCGAGCGGGGCATCGCCCTGAACCCGACCGACCCCGAGCCCGGCGCCGTCCTGGTCCTGGGGATCAAGCCGCAGGGCCTGGACACGGCGGCCCCCGGGCTCGACCGGCTCATCGGCCGCGACACGCTCCTCGTCTCGATCCTGGCCGGCAAGACCGTCGCGGATCTCCGCGGCCGGCTGCCGCGGGCGCGCGCGATCGTCCGGGCGATGCCCAACCTCCCGGCGAGCATCGGCCGGGGCGCCACCGGCGCCTGCGCGAGCCCCGAGGTCACCCCGGCGCAGCGGGCGGCCGCCGAGGCGCTGCTCGCCGCGAACGGCGCGGTGGCGTGGCTCACCGACGAGGCGCAGATCGACGCGGTGACGGCGGTCTCGGGCTCCGGACCGGCCTACGTCTTCCTGCTGGCCGAGACCCTGGCGGAGGCCGGCATCGCGGCCGGCCTGGAACCTGAGGTCGCCCGCAGCCTCGCCCGGGCGACCGTGGCGGGGGCCGGCGCGCTCCTCGATGCCAGCCCGGCCGAGGCGGCGGAGTTGCGCCGCAACGTCACGTCGCCCGGCGGCACGACCGCGGCGGCCCTCGAGGTGCTGATGCGGCCGGACGGCCTCGGCGCGCTGATGCGGGAGGCCGTGGCCGCGGCCCGTCGGCGGGCGGGGGAACTGTCCGGCTGACATCGGGCTGATGGCGGGGGCTGACATCGGGCGGCGTCCGTGCGGCATGGCCGCGCGACGGACCTGCCCTTCGCGGCCCGTCCGCCTACATGAGGCGACACGACCGATCAGACCGGGCGACCGACTCATGACCGACAGCAAAGCCCCCTCCAAGCGGCCCCGCAAGGCCGCGAGCCCCGCCAAGGCGGGCACCGATCAAGAGAGCGCTGCCCACGCGAGCGTCGCGCCCGAGGGCGTCGCGCCGGGGGCCGCCCGGGCCGGTGCGGCCGAAGCTGCCGATGCGGGGGCGAAGGGCGGTGCGCCGAAGCTGCCGCCCCGGGAGGCCGCCGTCGAGGCCCTGATGCGCCTCGCCGCCGAGCAGCCCTGGAACGACATCGAGGTTAGCGACATCGCCCGCGAGGCCGGCCTCACGCTGGCCGAGCTGCGCGACCTCTTCCCCTCGAAGGGAGCTGTCCTCGGCGGCCTGACCCGCATCATCGACCGCAAGGTTCTGGAGGGCGACCTCACGGGCCTGGAGGAGGAGCCGAGCCGGGAGCGGCTGTTCGACGTGCTGATGCGCCGCCTCGACGCCATGGAGCCCTACAAGCCGGCACTGCGCCGGATCGCCTACGCGCTCCGCGGCGAGCCGCTCTCGATGCTGGCGCTGAACGGCGTCATGCTGAACTCGCACCGCTACATGCTGGCGGCGGCCGGGATCGACACCGAGGGTTCGCTCGGGCAGCTCAAGCTGCAGGGCGTGGTCATCGCCTTCGCCCGCGTGACCCAGGTCTGGCTGGACGACGATGATCCGGCCCTGGCCCGGACGATGGCGCGGCTCGACAAGGAGATCCGCAACGGCGAGCGCATCATGGAGCGGGCGGAGGATGTCCGCCGGCTCACGGCGCCGCTGCGCGCCATCGGCCGCTCGTTCCTGGAGCGGCGGCCGCGCGAGCGGCGGAGCCGCGACGGCGACGAGACCGATCCCGCCGCCGCGATCTAGGCCGCCCGCTCACGCGGCCTGGATATCGCTGAGGAAGCTGGCGACCTCGCGCTTGACCGTCAGGGACTGGGTCGCCAGTTCGGACGCCGCGCTCTGGACCTGCGCGGCGGCGCTGCCGGCCTCCCGGGCGGCGGCCAGCACGCGCGCGACGCTGGCCGAGACACCCTCCGTGCCCCGCGCGGCCTCGCCGGCATTGCGCGAGATCTCGCCGGTCGCCGCCGTCTGCTGCACCACGGTCGCCGCGATGGCGCCGCTGATCTCGTTCACGGCGGCGATCGTGCGGGCGATCTGCGCCATCGCCTCCGCGGCCTGCCCGGAGGACGCCTGGATCGCGGCGATCTGGCCGCCGATCTCCCCGGTGGCCCGCGCCGTCTGCGCGGCGAGCTCCTTCACCTCGGAGGCCACGACCGCGAATCCGCGCCCCGCCTCGCCGGCCCGCGCCGCCTCGATGGTGGCGTTGAGGGCCAGCAGGTTGGTCTGGTTCGCGATGCCGGAGATCATGACCACGGCGGCGCCGATCTGCTCGGCGGCCGCGCGCAGGCCCGCCATGGCGGCGTTGGTCGCCTCGGCCTCGTGGGCGGCGTGACCGGCCACCTCGTTGGAGCGCACGACCTGCCGCTCGATCTCCTGGAGAGAGGAGACCATCTCCTCGGCGGCCGACGCGACGGTCTGGACGTTCGCCGAGGTCTGCGCGGCGGCCGAGCTCGACGTCATCGCCTGGCTGTTGGTATTCTCGGCCACCTGGGTCATCGCCTGAGCGGTCGCGTCGAGCTCGCTGGTCGCCGCCGTGACGATGTCGAGCGAGGCGGCGATCTTCTGCTGGAAGGTCTGGACCCGCTGCTCGACCCGCTCGGCCCGGCGCAGGCGGGCCTCCCGCTCGGCGGCCTGCGCCGCCTCCAGCTCGACCCGGGCGACGGCGTTCTGGCGGAAGACGTCGACGGCCTTGGCCATCGCGCCCATCTCGTCGCGCGCGTCGCGGTGCGGCACGGCGACCTGAAGGTCGCCGCCGGCCAGCCGCGTCATCGCCTCCGTCATGCCGGCGACCGGCCGGATGATGCTGCGGGCCAGCACGAGGGCCAGGACACCGCCGAGGAGCAGGGCCGCGGCGACGAGACCGATCAGGATGTACCGGGCCCGCGAGGCGGCCAGCGCGGTGTCCCGGGAAATCCGCTCGCCGGCGGCCACGATCCGGTCGCGCAGCGCGACGCCGAGCCGGTCGATCGCGTCGGCGTGGGGCTTGATCCCGGTCTCGAACGTCGCCTTCGCCGACGCCACCGCCTGATCGTACGCGCGGAAGCCGGCCGCGGCGGCGATCAGCGCGTCGCGGACGGCCCTGAGCTGCTGCGCGAAGGCCGCGCCGCCCTGCGTGTCCTTGAACGCGTCCAGGGTCGCCAGAGCCTGCTCGGCCCGCTGCTCGAAGGCGCTGCGATCCTGCGGATCCAGGCCGATCACGAAGCGGGCCGACGCGATGCGGGACCGCAGGATCGCATTCTCGATGTGCTCGGTCCGCGCCAGCATCGCCTCGCCGCCCCGGGCGCGCACGTCCGCGAGCATGTTTCCGAGAAGGACCGTGAGGGTATTGCCGGTCTCGTAGAGTCTCGCCCTGGCCTCACGCAGGCTCGCACCCGTGGCCGCGAGGCGCTCCAGCTCCGGCTTCATCGCGCGGGCGGCTTCCCGCATGTCGTCGTACAGCTTCCGCCCTCCGTCCGTGATGGCCAGCGAGAAGTACTTGTCGCAGGTCTGCTCGATCGCCCGCCGGGTCTGCTCCATCGCGACGATCAGATCGGGATCCGGCTGGAGCCGGTACCGTTCGGCAGCTCCGATGAGGCGCGCGGCATGACCGTCGATCAGCAGGACCGATTGTGCACCCCGCTCCACCCGCTCCTGAAGCGCGTGGTCGTCACTGATCACACCCTGCTGGTAGATCGCGAATGCACCGATGATGCCCGTGATCATGACGAGCACTGCAAATCCCGCGTAGACGCGCGCGCGTATCCCAATTGTCACAGGCGTATCTTCCACAGAACAAGCCAATTTCTCGGCCGGATGATAGACGATACGATCATGACAACATCGTGTCACTCGATCAAGTTCAACTTGTACTATAGATAGAGGGCGTCCCTGTCCGAGAATAGACTTGATATCTCGGCCGGACGAGGCGGCCGCAGATGCTGGGCCGCGCGCGCAGACGGCAATCGGGGCGTTCTCGCCGCGATGGACCAGTTCTGACCGCGCGTCCCGGGCCGCCCGACAGCTTCGCCTTGCGCGTGTCCGCTGCCGAGCCGCGTCAGAACTCCGCGCGGATCCCTCTCACCGGATCACGCGGATGCTGCATCTGGATCGCCGCGCGGCGCCGCGCGCGTTGCTGACATCGGGCGGGAAGTTCCGATCGCGGCAGTCCCGAACCTGCGCGGAGGCGCGGCGACGCCGTGAGTCGCGTCGGGCACGATTCGAGCGCCGCGTCGCGAGCCTTCTCGGGCCGTCGCGCCGGACTTCAGGCCGCGCGGTTCGCCAGCGCCTCGCGCATGGTCGTGGCGACCATCCCGTTCTGGAGCTGGTCGCGCCGGACGAGCAGCGCGTCCGGCACGCGGGCCGACGCGTCCGGCCCAACCGCGTCGACCGGGTCGCTGGCGAGGATGATGCGCAGGGCCGGGCGCAGGGCCCGGGACTCGACGGCGAGCTGCGCGCAGCACAGGCCGCCCTGCAGCGCGGTGTCGACCACCATCACGTCGACCGGGAGACCCAGGGCCAGAACCGTCATGGCGTCGACGCCGCGGTCGCAGGCGGTGACCTGATAGCCCAGCATCCGGACCTGGGTCGAGACCTCGTCGCGCCAGCGCTTGTGACGGCCCACCACCAGGACCTGGATCCGGTAGCAGCTGCCCTGGGGAAGGCTGCTCGAGGCAGTCTCGACGTCGGCTGGGGGCATTCCGCACTCGACTTCGCGCTGGCTTTGCGATGCAGCATGCTAAGCTGGGATGCAATCCCCACGCAAGCCCGGCGCCGTGATCGCGCCGCATTCGGCGCCGCCGTTGCACAAAGGCGATGCACTCCGGCAGCCTGACCATAGGCTAGGCACGGAGTTGACGCCGGAGGGGTCGCGCGGGCAACACCGGGCCGCCGCGGAACCTGTGCCGCGCGCTGCCGGAGCCCGAGCCGATGTCGTCCGCGAAAGCCCCTCCCGTCTCCCCGCTGGCGCCGACCGCGATGCCCGACCTGCCGCCCCTGCCGGGGGTGCGAATCGCGACCGCCCAGGCGGGGATCCGCTACAGCGGCCGCACCGACGTGCTCTACGTCGCCCTCGAGTCGGGGACCCGGGCGGCGGGGGTGTTCACCCGGTCGAAATGCCCCTCGGCGCCGGTGGATTGGTGCCGCGACGCCCTGGCGGACGGGTCGGCGCGGGCGCTCGTGGTCAATTCCGGCAACGCCAACGCCTTCACGGGCCGCCTCGGGCGCGACGCGGTGGCGCGCACCGTCGAGATCGCCGCGGCGGCGGCCGGCTGCACCGCGCGCGAGGTCTACGTCGCCTCGACCGGCGTGATCGGCGAGCCGCTCCCGGCGGAGCGCTTCGCCGGCGTGCTCGCGGATTGCGCGGCGCGGGCCGAGGACGGGCCGGCCGCCTGGACCGCGGCGGCCCGGGCGATCATGACCACCGACACCTTCCCGAAGCTCGCCACCCGCACGGCCGAGATCGACGGCGTCCGCGTGACGATCAACGGCATCGCCAAGGGCGCCGGCATGATCGCCCCCGACATGGCGACGATGCTGTCCTTCGTCTTCACCGACGCGGCCCTGCCGCAGGACGTGCTGCAGGCGCTCCTGTCCGCGGGGACGAAGACCAGCTTCAACTGCGTGACCGTGGACGGCGACACCTCCACCTCCGACACGCTGATGCTGTTCGCCACCGCCAGGGCCGGCAACCCGGCGGTCACCGATCCCGCCGACGCGCGGCTCGCCGGCTTCCGGGAGGCGCTCGACGGCCTGCTGATCGAGCTGGCCCAGCTCGTCGCCAAGGACGGCGAGGGCGCGCGCAAGTTCGTCACCGTGCGGGTCACCGGCGCCGAGAGCGACGCCTCCGCGCACCGCATCGCCATGTCGATCGCCAACTCGCCGCTGGTGAAGACCGCGGTGGCCGGTGAGGACGCCAACTGGGGCCGCGTGGTGATGGCCGTGGGCAAGGCCGGCGAGCCCGCCGACCGCGACCGGCTCGCGATCTGGTTCGGCGACGTGCGGGTGGCCGTCCAGGGCGCCCGCGACCCCGACTACAGCGAGGCGGCGGCGAGCGCCGTGATGCGCGAACCGGAGATCACGGTCCGGGTCGATCTCGGCCTGGGCAACGGCACCGCCCGCGTCTGGACCTGCGACCTGACCAAGGCCTACGTCGAGATCAACGGGGATTACCGCTCGTGAGGGCGCTCCTGTCCGGCGCCCTCCTCGTCCTGGGCCTGGCGACCGCGGCGCGGGCCGACGACGCGGCGTGCAAGCGCCACATCAGCGTCGTCGGGCGCGCGTCGGAGACGCGGGCGCCGGACTTCGCCGAGGTGACCGTCGGCATCGAGGCGCGCGGGGCGAGTGCGGCGGCCGCCCTCGACGCGGCCTCGAAGGCGGTGACCGGCGTCTCGGCGCAGGCCCGCGCCCTCGGAGTTCCGCCGGCCGATATCGGCACCGCCGCCGTCAC
Source organism: Methylobacterium sp. ME121 (assembly GCF_000974725.1). Lineage (NCBI taxonomy): Bacteria > Pseudomonadati > Pseudomonadota > Alphaproteobacteria > Hyphomicrobiales > Methylobacteriaceae > Methylobacterium > Methylobacterium sp. ME121. Next base: position 44,824 of record NZ_BBUX01000025.1, on the reverse strand, counting down.
CCTGCAGGCGGCGACCCGCCCCGTCGCCCGGCCGGGGGGCGCCGTCACCGAGGAGCCCGACGGCTACCGCGCCGGCAACCTCGTCACGGTCCGGCTCGCCGACATGGACCGCCTCGGCGACCTGCTCCGGCAGGCCCTCGACTCCGGCGCCAACCGCATCGACGGCGTCAGCTTCGGGCTGCGCGACCCGGACAAGAGCGAGGCGGCCCTTCAGGTGGCGGCGACCCGGGACGCCCGCAGCCGGGCCGAGTCCCTCGCCGAGGCGGTCGGCGCCAAGCTCGGCCCGCTCTGCACGCTGAGCACCGCGGCCGCCACGCCGTACCGCCCGGCGCCGGAGATGGCCCGCGCGGCCCCGATGGCCGCCAAGGGGCGGCGGGTGCCCCTCGAGGCGGGCACGATCCAGATGTCCTCCGAGGTCTCGGCCACCTTCGCGGTGGCGCAGTGAGCGCGCCCGATAGCGCCCCCGCGGCCGCGCCCCTGCGCCTGCTCCTCGTGGTCGCCGTCGCCCTCGTCGACGTCGACGGCCGCGTCCTGGTGAGCGAGCGCCCGGCGGGCAAGCAGCTCGCCGGTCTCTGGGAGTTCCCCGGCGGCAAGGTCGAGCCCGGCGAGCGTCCCGAGCAGACGCTGATCCGGGAGCTCGCCGAGGAACTCGGCATCCGGGTCGAGGAGCCGTGTCTCGCGCCGCTCACCTTCGCCAGCCACGCCTATCCGGACTTCCACCTTCTGATGCCGCTCTACGTCTGCCGGCGCTGGACCGGCACGCCGCGCCCGATGGAGGGGCAGGCGCTCAGATGGGTCCGGCCGAAGGCGCTGCGCGATCTCGCCATGCCGCCGGCCGACGCGCCGCTGATCCCGTTCCTGATCGACCTGCTCGAGGTCTGAGAGGGTATCCGGCTGAGGCGACCGGGTGACGGACCCGCACCGTCCTCGCGAGCGCAGCGAAGCGATCCCGGAGCCGGGTGACATCAGCCGGCGTCGCGCCGACGGGATCGCTTCGCTCCGCTCGCGAGGACGGCGGGACGGGAGCGATCACCGCAGTCCTCGGCCGGCCCGGCGCCCTCCGGCTGACGCCCGGCAACGCCGGCGACGTCACCGCCGCTCCGGCCGTCCTGGCCGAAGCGCCCGGCCGGATCCGCCGCCTGAGCGCCGACAAGGGCTACGACGCCGACGGGCTGCGCGCTGACCTGTGCAAGCGCGGCAGCAAGAGAAGGATCCACCACGACAAGCGGCACGACCGGGACCGCGGGCGCATCGAGGCAACCTTCAATTACCTCAAGGACTTCCGCCGCATAGCCACGCGATACGACACGCTCGCCCGCAACGACGCCTCAACCGTCGCCCTGGCTGCCGTCATCGCCTTCTGGTGCAGAACGAGTCCAAACCCTAGTCCGTCGGATCCAAATTCTTTCTTATCCAAGCTCCGGCCGCACCATCAAGTCGGAGAGCATAAGCTCCGTTTCCGCACAGAACGGTGTTATAGTATCCATTCGGCTGCCCGCGAATAAGAATGCCTATAAGATACTTTACACCATTCTTGCGCGCAAAGACCGGCGACCCTGACTGGCCCTGGCATATCAAATCCGAGCGATCGACGATCATGTTCTCATGCATGTTGATCGAAAACGCCATCGATCCGGCGCTTTTCGGACCAGGAAGACTGATACGGCTCTGCTTATCGAGAGACAGAAGGACGACATCATCGTATCCCTTCGAGTAATGCATCGGCACAATTTCGACGATCCGGGAACGCGCGTCATGTCCGCTGGCGTCAAATGTCTTTAATTCGATTGAGAAACTCTGCTCGTCATTGAAATTCTCGATCGGCTCAGCATCCCCGATGGCGATAACGCCATCGACTTCGGCCGCGAGAGGGGTATTCGCCTGAAATATGGCTATGTCAGTAATGGGCGAGCGAGAATACAAAGTTTTTACTCTCGAGACTTCAGAAAATCCGACCCGACTGCCGACAAAATATCTAACTCCGAGCCCCTCTCTACCTCGAAAACAATGGGCCGCCGTTATGATATCGTTGCCGATTTTCAGCCCTCGACAAACAAATTGATCTTTTTCATATATACCTACGTGTGAATATTCAAATACTTTGCTCGCATACGATGTCGAAACTGAATGCAATAATACTACGATACAAACAAGCACAGACAAAATCGTGCAGAAATATTTCATATGACCTAATGCGATTGTGGGCAGGCACCCCGAAGAGCGCCTGCCAAGATTTATAATCCTCTATTTCAATTCTCGTCGCCAGGATACCCCGGACCATACGGCGGGGGATCATAGGGAAGCATTGGAGTTGGCTCCGGGTAGTCCGGAGGGTTCGGAATGATTTCCGGCGGGTTGTCGACTGGATTATTGGGAGGAAGGTCGTCACCCGGATTTTACGGTATGTTTGCAGCTTGGAATATTGCTTCTCTGCTTGCTGGAGACAGCGCCAGAGTCGATCGCGGATCGGCCGACTGCTTCAGCTGTGTTGTTTCGACCTCGTCCAGAGAAGGCGCTGCCAAACGATCAGTCGGCAGGGGCACTGTCCGAAGGCGAGATGTCGTGAGAGAGGAAATGGCAGCACTCATTCAACGGCTCCTACAAAGACGTGAAATGACTGATGTTTCCTTTGACAACAGCTATGTTCGCTGCAGCCGAGCATCGTTTCGCGATCTTACGATCGCATCCGCCCGCCAATGATTGATCCGGACCGATTTCAGATTCCGAGCCCGCCTGGAGTCGCCGGGCTGTCATGCTCGATAGACCGCCACTGATACTTCAGCTGCAACCACAGCAACGTTGCCGGAGATGGCGGTAGGACAATAGTCGTATTTTGTCAAGCATCACGCCGCACGACAGCGCAGATCATCACTGTTGGCGCGCAGAAGCTCTAAAGCATTCCTCGCCGAATATTGCCGGGCGCGATCTTCGAGTCTGTAAGGTCAGCTCTGTGAGATGTAGCGAACCGCGATCATGGGAGCATGCGATCGCAATTCCCAATCAGCCGCGCCTGGGATCCTTGCACGGGGTTTGCCCCACACTCCGAGCGACCGGGCGCATATACGCTGCCTCTGGTACCGTCATCGTCGCGGTCGTGCCCAAGCTGACGGCGCGGGTGGCGGACGGGCCCTCGGGGGGCGCGCTCCCTTCGAGGGTTGCGCGCCTGGATCGCTTCGCTCTGCCCGCCAGGGCGGCGGGGCCCAAGCCATCACCCGGACAGGGTCCGAGGGCCTCCGCCCTCACAGCGCCAGGATAGCCTCGACGACCTCCTGCACGTCGAGCGCCTCCGCGAAGGTGGCGAGGTGGTGGGGCTCGCCGCGCGCCATGCGGACGACGCCCTCGAGCTGGCGCCGGAGGGTGATCGGCCGCAGCCGCTCGTTCGGGATCGCGTCGGGCTCCGGCTCGAACCGCCCGTCGGCGCCCCGACGCTCGGCGATGGCCCAGTCGCGCAGCCGGACGGCGCCCGCGTCGCCCTCCAGCGTCCACGTGTTGTGGTCGTCGGCCTCGACGCCCCCGACCCGGCCGGTCAGGGTGACGGGGATCCCGCCCGCCGTGAGCGTCACGTCGATCGCGCGCTCGGACCGGCCCGGCTCCGGGAAGGCGATCCGTCCGGCGAGCCCCGCGAGCGGGCCGAGCTGGCGGCGGGCCAGGAAGAGGAAGTGCGAGACCACCTCGCGGGTGAAGCCGCCCTCGCCGCGCGCGTCGAGCCAGCGGGCGGCGTCGGCCTGCCACGGGCGGGGCCAGCGGGCGAAGGCCACCGCCACGGTGAGCGTCCGGGGCGTGCCGACCGCGCCGGCCGCGATCCAGCGCTCGAGGGTGGCGACGCCCGGCGACGAGGCGAACGGGAAATTGACCGCGCCCGCGCCCCCCGCCTCCGCCACGAAGGCGCGGGCGTCGGCGCGGTCGATGGCCAGCGGCTTCTCGCAGAAGACGCTCCGGCCGGCCGCCAGGGCGGCGCGGGCGTAGCCGAGATGCGAGGCGGGCGGCGAGGCGACGTAGACGCAGTCGCTCGCCGCGACGACGGCGGCGGGATCGGCCACCCGCGGCACCGCCGGGAACGCCGCGCCGATCCGGGCCAGGGCCTCCGGGGCCGGGTCCCAGATCGCCGCGACCCGCACGGGCGAGTCCGCAGCCCCGTGGATCGCGCCGAGCAGGCGCTCACCCATGATGCCCGCGCCGATGATCCCGAGGGCGAGCGGTGCGGCGGAGGTCGGCATGCGGGGATCCGTGCGGAGGTTCGGGATGACCGGCCGCGCGGCGCGGCCCGTCGCAGGCTTTAGGAGCCCGGGCCGGCGCGGGAAAGGCCGCCGGTCTCCTCAACCTTGGATGAAGGCGAGCAGGTCGGCGTTCAGCCGGTCCTTGTGGGTGGCGGCCAGGCCGTGCGGGGCGCCCGGATACTCCTTCAGCACGGCGTTGGGCACGAGCTTGACGGCGGCGCGCGCCGCGGCGTCGATCGGCACGATCTGGTCGTCGTCGCCGTGCACCAGCAGGGTCGGCACGTCGATGCGCGTCAGGTCCTCGGTGAAGTCGGTCTCCGAGAAGGCCGCCACGCAGGCGTGCACGTTCCGCAGCCCGGCCATCATGCCCTGCATCCAGAACGTGTCCCGCATACCGTCGCTGACCGCGGCGCCGGGACGGTTGGCGCCGTAGAACGGGCCGCTCAGGTCCTTGAAGAACTGCGACCGGTCGCGCAGGACCGAGTCCCGGATCCCGTCGAACACGTCCCGGGGCAGGCCGCCCGGATTCGCGTCGGTCCGGACCATCTGGGGCGTCACGGCCCCGACCAGGACCGCCTTGGCGACGCGCGCCGTCCCGTGCCGCCCGAGGGTGCGGGCGACCTCGCCGCCGCCGGTGGAGTGGCCGACCAGCACCGCGTCGCGCAGGTCGAGATGGGCGATCAGCCCGGCGAGGTCGTCCGCGAAGGTGTCCATGTCGTTGCCCGACCAGGGCTGCCCGGAGCGACCGTGCCCGCGCCGGTCATGGGCGATGACCCGGAACCCGCGCTCCGCGAGGAACAGCATCTGGTCCTCCCAGGCGTCGCCGTTGAGCGGCCAGCCGTGGCTGAAGACCACCGGCTGCCCGGTGCCCCAGTCCTTGTAGTAGATTTGGGTCCCGTCCTGCGCGGTGAAGTAGGGCATCGTGGTCTCCCGAGGGTCGAAGGGCGGGGGTCGAAAGGTGGAGGGCGAGAGGCAAGGGTCGCGCGGATCGCCGGACCGGTCAGGCCCGGCCCTGCCGCGCGTCGAGGCTGAGCGGGCCGGCCCCGAAGGCCGCGACCTGAAGCAAGCCGCCGGCCATGGCGAGGTTCTTCAGGAAGTGGAACATCTGGTTCTGGTCGCCGAGGGCCGCGTGGAAGGTCACCGCGGTGGCCACCGCGAAGAGCGCGAGGACCAGGGCGACCGGCCGGGTGCGGTAGCCGGCGACGAGCAGCAGCCCGCCGACGACCTCCACGCCGGTCGCCGCCGCGTAGGCGAGAGGCGGCAGCGGCAGGTGGGCGGCCTCGATGGTGGCGAGCGTCGCAGCCGGGGCCGCGAGCTTCCCGGCGCCGCTCACGAGGAAGATCGCGCTCATCAGGACCCGGCCGGTCACCGGCAGCAGGGCGGTCGCGCTGGAAGAGGAGATCGGGGACATCGTCGAACGCTCCGTCCTGTCGTGCGCGGCCGAGTCAGGCCGCTTCGGGAAGTGCGAGGCCGCGAAGCCAGTTCAGCGCCAGGCCGATATCGGCCTGCGACAGGCCGTGGCCGACCGGCAGGATCCGGTGCTCGACGCGGGCTCCGGCCGCGGTGAGCTGCTGCGCGAGGCGCCGCGCATTCTCCGCGGGCACGATCGGGTCCATCGCCCCGGAGAGGATCAGGACCGGCCGGCCGGCGAGATCCGCGACCGGCGGCTCGGCGAACGGGACCATCGGGCGGAGCAGGACAGCGCCCGCCAGGGTCTCGGGCCGGAGCAGCAGCAGCGACGCGGCGATGTTGGCGCCGTTCGAGAAGCCCAGCGCCAGGGGCGCCCCGATCCCGTACCGCGTCCGGGCGGCCGCCACGAAGGCCGCGAGGTCGCCGGTGCGGCGGCGCAGGTCCGCCTCGTCGAAGACGCCCTCGGCCAGGCGCCGGAAGAAGCGCGGCATGCCGTTCTCGCTGACGGCGCCGCGGGGCGCGAGCAGGGCGGCCTCCGGCGCGACCGTGCGGCCGAGGGGCAGGAGGTCGTTCTCGTCGCCGCCGGTCCCGTGGAGGAGCAGCAGCGGACGCGCGGTGTCGGGACCGGGCTCGAAGCGGTGGATGAAGCCGGCGGTGTCCTGGGTCATGATGGCCTCACGGGTGGCGGGGAGAGGTCCCACCCCGCGCGGGCGCGGGGCGGGCGTGGTGGTCGCGGCTCAGGCGACCTTGGGCAGCACGGCCTCGATCTCGGCCCGGTGCGGCTCCAGGCCGGCGGGGAGCTTGAGGGCCTGGCCGAGGGCCTCGATCGGCTCGTCCACCGCGAAGCCGGGCGCGTCGGTGGCGATCTCGAACAGCACGCCGCCGGGTTCGCGGAAGTAGATCGAGCGGAAGTACTGGCGGTCGCGCTGCTCGGTGACGTGGAGCCCCCGTGCCTCCAGAGCCCGGCCCATCGCGGCCTGCGCGGCGTCGTCCGCCGCCCGGAACGCGATGTGGTGGACCGAGCCGGCCCCCGGGCGGCCGGGCAGGAACCCGCCGACGGCCCGCAGGGTGACGAGACCGCCGAGCTCGGCGCTTCCCGCGAAGCGGATCAGGTTGCCCTCGCGGCCGACCTCCGCCAGCCCGAGCACCTCCGTGAGGATCGCGGCGGTCGGCTCGGCCCTGTCGAGGAGGAGGGTCACCCCGTGCAGGCCGCGGATCGCGTGCTCGGCCGGCACCTCGCTCGACGCCCAGCCCTCCGCGTCGCCGACGTCCACGCCCACCAGCGCGAGCATCATGCCGTCCGGGTCGCGGAAGCGCAGCGTCGGCGCGCCGAAGACCTGGACCAGCGGCTCGTGGGCGACGCCCTTCTCGATGAGCCGGTGGGTCCACCAGCCGATGGAGGCGCGGGGGACCCGGAAGGCGGTCTCCTGGGTCTCGCCGATCCCGACGCGGCCCGGCGCGGCGTGCTCGACGGGGAAGAAGGTCAGGATCGTGCCGGGCCGACCGGCCGCGTCGCCGTAGTACAGGTGGTAGGTGCCCGGATCGTCGAAGTTGACGGTCTTCTTCACCAGCCGCAGCCCGAGGATCCGGGTGTGGAAGTCGAGGTTGCGCAGGGCCGGCCCGGAGAAGGCCGTGACGTGGTGGAGGCCGGTCTGAACCATGGCGATGTCTCCCGACGGAAGGCCGCGACGGGCGGCCTGTTGCGATGACGGGAATGTGCCCCTTGCCATGAGCCGCGAAAATAGAAACGATGGAAACCTATCGTTTCTGGAAATGGCTGATGAGACTGCCCGATTTCGAGGCCTGGGCCGTGTTCGCCAAGGTGGTGGAGACCGGCTCATTCGGGCGCGCCGCCGCGGAGCTCGGCCTGTCGAAGGCCACGGTCTCGAAGGCGGTGAGCCGGCTCGAGCTGCGGATCGGTGCCCGCCTGTTCAACCGCACATCGCGGAAGCTCGCCCTCACCGAGGCCGGGCAGGCCGCCAAGGACGGCGCCGCGCGCATCCTGGCCGAGGGCGAGGCCGCGGAAGCCCTCGCCACGGCCGGTGCCGCGGAGCCGCGCGGGCTGGTGCGGCTCGCAGCGCCGATGACCTTCGGGGTGATGCACGTGGCGCCGATCCTGCCGGCCTTCTTCCGGGAGTACCCGGCCGTGTCGGTGGATCTCCACCTGTCGGACGCGGTCGTCGACCTCGTCGGCGGCGGGTTCGACATCGGGCTGCGCATCGCGGCGCTGCCCGATTCCTCCCTGCGCGCGCGCCGTCTCTGCGAGATCCGCCGCTCGCTGGTCGCCACCCCCGCCTATCTCGACCGCCACGGCCGGCCCGAGCACCCGGACGACCTCGTCCGCCACACCTGCCTCGGCTACGCCTACCTGCCGACGCCCGACCGCTGGCGATTCGTGGACGGGAGCGGCGCGGAGGCCGTCGTGGTGCCGGCGGGCCAGCTGCGGGCGAACAACGCCGAGGCGCTGGCGCCGGCGCTGCGGGCCGGGCTCGGCCTCGCCCTGCAGCCCGACTTCATGATCTGGGACGACCTCGAATCCGGGCGCCTCGAGCGGGTGCTGCCGGCCTGGTCGCCGCCGCCGATCGCCCTGCACCTCGTGACGCCCCCGGGCGACCCGAGGCCGGCCCGGGTGACGGCGCTGATCGCCCATCTCGGCCAGGCCCTCGGCCAAGCGCCCTGGGCCGCTCCGCAGCCGCGGCGCGACCCGGCGGACCGGTGAGCCGCGCGCCGGCGCCCTCCCCGCCGCCGGCCCCGATCCGTGCGCGTCACTCACCTGGATCAGTGTCGGGGTCCTGCGCCTGCGCTATCGGCGCGTCGCACGGGTCCGAATCGCGGCGCGGTCCTTGCTGCTCGGCGCTCCGGGCGACAACCGCGGCTCGCGGTCCCCGTGCAATTCGTCGACCCAACTAACCTCAGGTTTATTCGGGACAATCTGGCATTGGACAGACGCGCGTTTTCCGGGCAAGAGGCTCCCTTGTATACATGTATACTGTTCTCCTGAGGCACTGATGTCCCCCACGGGCCCTGGACGTCCCGCACCCGACCGGCTGCGGCACAAGACCGTGGCGGCGGCCGTCGCGGATTCCCTGCGCGAGCAGATCCTGAACGGGGATCTGCCGCCGGGGGTGCAGCTGCGCCAGGACGCCCTGGCGGAGGAGTTCGGGATCAGCCGCATCCCGGTCCGCGAAGCCCTGCTGCAGCTGGAGGCCAGCAAGCTCGTGCGGATCGTGCCGCATCGCGGGGCGGTCGTGACGGGCCTGTCGCTCCAGGAGGTCGAGGACATCTTCCAGCTGCGCGTTCAGCTCGAGCCGCAGCTGCTCCAGCTCTCGGCACCGCACCTGACCCCCGACGACATCCGCGATCTCGACGCGCTCTCGAAGGAGTACGGCGCGGCGCTGGAGACCGGCCAGGTCCTCCGATGGGGCGACCTGAACAGCCGCTTCCACCTCGACCTGATCCGGCACGCCGGCCGGCCGCGCTCCCTGGCGATCGTGTCCGCGCTCCTGCAGGATTGCGAGCGGCCGACGCGGCTGCAGATCTCGACCTCCGAGGACGCGACCCGCGCGGTCAGGGAGCACGCGCAGATCCTGGCCCTGTGCGAGGCCGGCAAGTCCGACGAGGCGGCCGCCTGCCTGCGGCGCCATATCGAGCATATCGGCGTCTCGCTCATCGCCCTCTACCGGGGCGCGCTCGTCGAGGCGTGAGGGGGCCCGCCCCCGCGCGGCCGGGTCAGTCCGGCTTGGCCGACCGGCCGCCGATCCGGCCCGGCAGGCGGGTCAGGCGATCCTTCATCTCCAGCACCTTCTGGACCTTCGAGCCGAGAGTCAGGAGCTGGACGAGGCGCTCGGTGTCGAGGCGGCGCACGTCCGCGTACCATCCGGCGAACAGCTCGAAGAGGTCGTGCATCTCCCGGAGCCGCGCCTGGGCGTGCCGCTCCTCCTCGGTCCCGGGCTCCTGCATCAGGAGCTCGCGCAGGAGTGTCAGCGTCGGGTCGACCTCGCGCTTCTTGCGCTCCTCGACCAGCGTGCGGACGATCTGCCAGATATCCTCGGGCGTCGTGAAGTAGTCGCGCCGGTCGCCCGGCCTGTGCTGGAGCCGGACGAGGTTCCAGGCCTGGAGCTCCTTCAGGCCCATGCTGACGTTCGAGCGCGACACGCCGAGCCGCTCGACGATCTCGTCGGCGTTGAGCGGCCGCTCGGCCACGAACAGCAGGGCGTAGATCTGCCCCACGGTCCGGTTGATGCCCCAGCGCGAGCCCATCTCGCCGAAATGCAGCACGAAGGTCTGGACGAGCGGGGGCAGCTGCACGGCAGGGATCCGACGCGGGGAGAGGTCAGGCGGGCGCCCCCCGGCTTATCAGCTCTTGAGCCAATACCGGAGGACCGTCGCGACGAAGCCGAGGCCGACGATGCTCGAGGCCCAGAGCCCCGCGAACCACGCGAGGCGTTTCCAGAGGGGCTGTGCTGCTGCGGGTGCCATCAGTGATATCCGTGCGCGTCGACTTTGCCGCGGAAGACCCAGTACGCGTACGCGGTGTAGGACAGGATGATCGGGATCAACACCGACGCGCCGGCGAGCAGGAAAATCTGGCTCGCCTCGGGGGCGGCCGCCTGCCAGATCGTGATCCGGCCCGGCACGACGTCGGGGAAGATGCTGATGCCCAGCCCCGCGAAGGTCAGGGCGAACAGCCCCAGCGCGATCAGGAAGGGCGCCCGCTCGGCGCCGCCCCGCAGGGTGCGCCACAGGGCGAAGGCCGCGAGCGCCACGAGCAGCGGCACCTGCGCGGTGACGAGCACGTTCGGCATCGCCAGCCAGCGCTCGTAGTAGCGGCCCTGGAGGAACGGCGTCACCGCGCTGACGAGCGCGATGGCCGCGACCGTCGCCGCGGTGAGGCGCAGGGCGAGGCGCCGGGCCCGCGCCTGGAGCAGGCCCTCGGTGCGCATCACCAGCCACGTCGCCCCGAGCAGCGCGTAGGCGACGACGAGGCTCGCGCCGACGAGGAGGCTGAAGGGCGTGAGCCAGTCCCACCAGCCGCCGGCATAGGCCCGCCCCTCGACCGCGATGCCCTGCAGCAGCGCGCCCAGCGCGATGCCCTGGGCGAGGGCCGCCACCAGCGAGCCGCCCGCGAAGGCCACGTCCCAGGCGGCGCGGTGGCGGGGATCGCGCCAGCGGAACTCGAAGGCGACGCCGCGGAAGATCAGGCCGAGGAGCATCGCGATGATCGGCGCGTAGAGCGCCGGCAGGATCACCGCGTAGGCCAGGGGGAAGACGGCGAACAGGCCGCCGCCGCCCAGCACCAGCCAGGTCTCGTTGCCGTCCCAGACCGGGGCGACCGAGTTCATGGCGGTGTCCCGTTCCTCGCCCGGCCGCAGGACCGGGAACAGCAGGCCGATGCCGAGATCGAACCCGTCCATGACGATGTAGGCGAAGACCGCGAAGGCGATCACGAGCGCCCAGACCACCGTGAGGTCGAAGCTGTAGGCCATGGGTCCCTCACTCGGCCGGCTGGAGGTGACGGTCGGGATCGATCGCCGGGGCGGGCGTGATGCCCGCCGTCCGGATCGGCGCGCCGGGCTCGATCCCGCTCTCGCCGGCGTGCGGGGGCTGGCCCATCAGGCGCAGGATGTAGCCGGTGCCCATGGCGAAGACCGCGAAGTAGATCAGCACGAAGGCGGTGAGCGAGGCCGCCACCGCCGGCGCGTGCAGCGGCGAGGCCGACTGCGCGGTGCGCAGCAGGCCGTAGACCGTGTAGGGCTGGCGCCCGACCTCGGTGGTGATCCAGCCGGCCAGCACCGCCACGAACCCCGCCGGGCCCATGGCCACCGCGAAGCGGTGCAGCGGGCGCCACGCGTAGAGGGTGCCGCGCCAGCGGGCGAGGAGGCTCAGGGCGCCCAGGAGCAGCATCAGCATCCCGAGGCCGACCATGACGCGGAACGACCAGAACACGATCGGCACCGGCGGCCACTCCGCCCGCGGCAGGCTGTCGAGCCCCTTCAGGGGCGCGTCGAGGGCGTGCTTCAGCACCAGCGAGGACAGCTTCGGGATCTCGACCGCGTAGCGCACCGTGCCGGCCTCCTGGTCGGGCAGGCCGAACAGCACCAGCGGCGCGCCGTCCGGGTGGCTCCGGAAATGGCCCTCCATGGCCATGACCTTGGCGGGCTGGTGCTCCAGGGTGTTGAGGCCGTGCGCGTCGCCCGCGAGGATCTGGACCGGCGCGACCAGGGCGGCCATCCACATCGCCATCGAGAACATCGTCCGGGCGGCCGGGTTGGCCCGGTCGCGCAGCAGGTGCCACGCGCCGACCGCGCCCACCACCAGCGCGGTGGTGAGGTAGGCGGCGAGCACCATGTGCACGAGGCGGTACGGGAAGGACGGGTTGAACACGATCGCCCACCAGTCCAGCGGCACGAACTGGCCCTCGGCGTTGGTGCCGTAGCCCGCCGGCGTCTGCATCCACGAGTTCACCGCCAGGATCCAGAACGCCGAGAAGAAGGTCCCGAACGCCACCATCAGCGTCGCCGCGAAGTGCAGCCGCGGCCCGACCTTCGTCATGCCGAACAGCATCACGCCGAGGAAGCCGGCCTCCAGGAAGAAGGCCGACAGCACCTCGTAGGCCATCATCGGGCCCAGGACAGGGCCGGTCTTGTCGGAGAAGACCGACCAGTTCGTGCCGAACTGGTAGGACATCACCAGCCCGGACACGACGCCCATCGCGAAGGCGATCGCGAAGATCTTTATCCAGTACTTGAACAGGTCCATGAAGACCTGGCGGCCGGTGGCGAGCCAGAGCCCCTCCAGCACGGCGAGGAAGCTCGCGAGGCCGATCGAGAAGGCCGGGAACACGATGTGGAAGGCCACCGTGAACCCGAACTGCATGCGGGCGAGGATCAGGGGATCGAGGTTGGCGAGCACGTCGGGCCTCCGGCTCTGGGCGCGACTCGTCCTATAGCAATTTCAGAAATATCTGAAAAGTCGGAACACACGGGAGCCCGCGCGGCGTCGGGCCGCGCGCCGGCGCGCGGCGGCGATCCGGGCATCGGGGGTCTGGACGTCCGCGCCCGAACGCGTCAGGGTCGCGGCATTCCCTACAGGTCGGGACCGCGCGGGCCCCTGGACGCGCGCCGCGCGACGGGACGCCGCGTCCCGACGCAAGGAGAGCACGCGCCCCCATGGCCGACACCCCCGTCTCCGCCGCGCCCGTCGATCTCGCCGCCGCGCTCTCGGCGCGCATCCGCGGCATCGGCACGAGCCAGATCGGCCTCGTGGCGGATCGCGGGCGCGACGACCCGGAGGTGGTCAAGCTGTGGATCGGCGAGGGCGACCTGCCGACGCCGCCCTTCATCGTCGAGGCCGCGCACCGCGCGATGCTGGCCGGGCACACCCGCTACACGACGTCGCTGGGGCTGCCGGCGCTGCGCGCGGCGCTCGGCGCCTACCACGCCCGCCACTGGGGCGTGGAGATCCCGCCGGACCGGTTCGGCGTCACGGCGGGCGGCATGAACGCGATCATGCAGGCGGCCCAGGTGCTGCTGGAGCCGGGCGACGAGATGATCATCCCCTCCCCGGCCTGGCCCAATCTCGGCGAGGCGGTCCGCATCGCCGGCGGCGTGCCCGTGACGGTGCCGTACCGCCGCCTGCCGGACGGGCGCTTCGCGCTGCCGCTCGCCGACATCGCGGCGGCGATCACGCCGCGCACCCGGGTGATCATGGTGAACTCGCCCTCGAACCCGACGGGCTGGACCATGCCGCTCGCCGAGATGAGAGCCCTGCGCGACCTCGCCCGGGAGCGCGGCCTCTGGATCCTCTCGGACGAGGTCTACGCGCACTTCACCTACGGCAACCGGATCGCGCCGTCCTTCCTGCAGATCTGCACGGAGGACGACCGGCTGATCGTGACCAACACCTTCTCGAAGAACTGGGCGATGACCGGCTGGCGGGCCGGCTGGGTGATCTATCCCCGCGGCCTCGCGCCGACCTTCGCCAAGCTCGGGCAGTACAGCACCACCTCGATCCCGACCTTCGTCCAGCACGCCTGCATCGCGGCCCTCGAGGAGGGCGACGGCTTCATCCGCACGATGGTGGACCGCTGCGCCGAGGCCCGGTCGATCCTGGTGGAGGGGCTGTCGCGCCTGCCGGGCGTCACGGTCGCGCCCCCGGACGGGGCCTTCTACCTCATGGCCCGGATGGGCGGCGCGGAGCCGAGCCTCGAGCTGGCGCTGCGCCTGCTGCGGGAGGCCAAGGTCGGCGTGGCGCCGGGCACCGCCTTCGGGCCGGAGGGCGAGGGTCTGGTGCGGATGTGCTTCGCCATCAGCCCGGACCTGGCGCGGGAGGCGGTGCGCCGGCTCGCGGGCGTGCTCGGGACCCGGGCGCCGGCCGCCGCGGCGCAGTGAACCGGGCGGGGTCCGGCGGCTCTTCCGCCGCCGTGCGGTCCCCGCCCGCGCCGGCTCAGCGCCCCCAGCGCAGGACCAGCGCGTCGTTCCGCCGGGCGAGCTCGATCAGGCCGGCCCGCGTCGCCGGATGCAGGGGCTGGATCGGCAGCCGCGCGGTCTCGCTCGCGATCACCCCGCCCTCGGCCATCAGCGCCTTGCAGGCGAGCAGGCCGCACTGCCGGTTCTCGTAGTTGATCAGCGGCAGCCAGCGCGCGTAGGCGTCCATCGCCTCCTCCCGGCGGCCGGCCGCGTAGGCGTCGGTGATCTGGCGGATGCCGTCCGGGTAGCCGCCGCCGGTCATCGCACCCGTAGCGCCGGCGTCGAGGTCGGCCATCAGGGTGATCGCCTCCTCGCCGTCCCACGGGCCCACGACGGCGTCGCCGCCCAGCGCGATCAGCTCGCGGAGCTTGGACGCGGCGCCGGCGGTCTCGATCTTGAAGTAGGCGACGTTCGCGATCTCCCGGGCCATGCGCGCCAGGAGCGGCGCCGACAGCGGCGTGCCCGCCACCGGCGCGTCCTGGATCATGATCGGGATCGCGATCGCGTCCGAGACCGCGCGGAAGAAGTCGACGATGCCGAGCTCCGGCACGCGGATCGTGGCGCCGTGATAGGGCGGCATGACCATCACCATCGCGGCGCCGGCCGCCTGGGCGCGGCGCGAGCGCTCGGCGCAGACCTGCGTGGCGAAGTGCGTCGTCGTCACGATCACCGGCACGCGGCCGGCGACGTGCTCCAGCACGGCGTGCATCACCCGCTCGCGCTCGTCGTCGGTGAGGACGAACTGCTCGGAGAAGTTGGCCAGGATGCACAGGCCCTGGCTGCCGGCGTCGATCATGAAGTCGACGGCCCGGCGCTGCCCGTCGAGGTCGAGGGCGCCCGACGCGTCGAAGACCGTGGGGGCGACCGGGAAGACGCCGCGATAGGCGTGGGCGGGCGAAGTCATGCGCGATCCTCCTGCCGGGATCGCGCATCCGGCGGACGACCGTGTCCGCGGGCGGGATCCGGGCGCCTCTTAGCACGCGGCCTCGATCCTGGCGCGGGCCGGGGCGCGCGCACCGAGCAGTCGACAAGCGCACCGGCTTTCCTGTACGGCCGAGCTCTTCTTTGCTTTGTCCCTCGACAGCCGAGATCACGCGCGGCGGCCGCACGAGAACAGCGTTTTCTTTTCGGAGCTACTGTAATGCGATTTTTCTCTGCCAGCCGCGTCGCGGCGTTCGTCGTCGCGGCGCTCCTCGGCGCAGCCGCCAGCGCGCCCGCGAAGGCCGACGATCTCGACGCGATTCGCGCCGCCAAGACCCTGCGCATCGGCACCGAGGGCACCTACGCGCCCTTCACGTTCCACGACGCGTCCGGGCAGCTCGTCGGCTTCGACGTGGAGATCGGCCGCAAGGTCGCCGAGCAGCTGGGCGTCACGCCGCAATTCCTCGAGGGCAAGTGGGACGGGCTGATCGCCGGGCTCGACGGCAAGCGCTACGACGTGGTCATCAACCAGGTCGGCATCACCAAGGAGCGGCAGGCGAAGTTCGACTTCTCCGAGCCCTACATCCGGGCGCGGGCCGTGCTGATCACGCGGGCGGACCGGTCCGACATCAAGTCCTTCGCCGATCTCAAGGGCAAGAAGGCCGCCCAGAGCCTCTCCAGCAACTTCGCGCGCCTCGCCGAGCAGTCCGGCGCCGAGCTCGTCGGGACGGACGGCTTCGACCAGTCGGTCCAGCTCGTCCTCACCGGCCGCGCCGACGCCACCGTCAACGACAGCCTGTCGTTCCTGGACTTCCACAAGCAGAAGCCGAACGCCCCCGTGAAGATCGCCGCCGAGCAGGCCGACGCGGACGCCTCCGGGATCATCATGCGCAAGAACAACCCGGCGCTGAAGGCCGCGATCGACAAGGCGCTGGAGGCGATCCGGGCCGACGGCAGCTACGCGGCGATCGCCCAGAAGTACTTCGGGGCCGACGTCTCCAAGTAACCCGTCCGCGGCGCGCCCGCCCGGGCGCCGATCCCGCACAGCCCGCCGCTCGATCCGCCCGGTAGGAGACGCTGCCCCGTGCCGCACTGGCTCGACCTCATGCTCCAGTCGCTTGGGCCGCTGCTCGCGGCCGGCCTGCGCTTCACGGTGCCGCTGACGCTCATCGCCTTCGCGCTCGGCCTCGCGCTGGGACTCGGCACCGCCCTCGTGCGGCTGTTCGCGCCCCGGCCGCTGGCGGCGTTGGCGTGGCTCTACGTGTGGATCTTCCGGGGCACGCCGCTCCTCGTGCAGCTGTTCGTGATCTTCTACGGCCTGCCGAGCACCGGCATCCTGATCGACGCCTTCCCGGCCGCCGTGATCGGGTTCACCCTCAACGTCGGCGCCTACACGTCCGAGATCGTCCGCGCCGCCATCGCCTCCATCCCGAAGGGGCAGTGGGAGGCGGCCTACGCCACCGGGATGACGCCGGTCCAGGCCCTGCGCCGCACGATCCTGCCCCAGGCGGCGCGGGTGGCGGTGCCGTCGCTGGCGAACTCCTTCATCGCGCTGGTGAAGGACACCTCGCTCGCGGCCGCCATCACGGTGCCGGAGCTGTTCCAGGCGGCCCAGCGCATCGTCGCCGTCACCTACGAGCCGCTGATCCTCTACATCGAGGTGGCGCTGATCTACCTCGTCCTGTCGACGCTGCTGTCCTGGCTCCAGACGCTGCTGGAGCGGCGCCTCGGGCGCTACGGCGGCTACCTGGAGGCCCGCGCGTGATCGCCCTGTCGGCCATCGAGAAGCGCTTCGGCGACAACCCCGTCCTGCGGGGCGTCGACCTCGCGGTCCCGGAGGGGCGGGTCACGGCGCTGATCGGCCCGTCGGGCTCGGGCAAGTCGACGCTCCTGCGCTGCGTGAACCTGCTGGAGGTCCCGCAGGCCGGGACGCTGACCCTCGGCGACGTCCGCCTCACCTTCCGGCCCGGCAGCCCGCCGGCGCGGCGGGACGTGCTCGCCGTGCGCCGGCAGACCGGCATGGTGTTCCAGAACTTCCAGCTGTTCCCCCACCGGACGGTGATGGAGAACGTCACCGAGGGGCTCGTCACCGTGGCCAAGTGGCCGCAGGCCCGGGCCCGGGCGCGCGCGCTGGAGCTGCTGGAGCGCGTCGGCCTCGCCCACAAGGCCGCGGACTGGCCCGCCAGCCTGTCGGGCGGCCAGCAGCAGCGGGTGGCGATCGCCCGGGCGCTGGCCCCCTCCCCGCGCCTGCTGCTCTGCGACGAGCCGACCTCGGCCCTCGACCCGGAACTCGCCGCCGAGGTGGTGGACGTGCTGGCCGGCCTCGCGGGCGCCGGCACGACCATGCTGATGGCGACCCACGACCTGCGCCTCGCGCGGCGCGTCGCCGACACGGTGGTGTTCCTGGAAGGCGGGCGCGTCGTCGAGCAGGGCGCGGCCGCGGACGTCTTCGCCCGGCCGGCCGATCCGCGCACCCGCCGGTTCGTCCGGACGCTGCTCGGCGAGGCGGCGGACGAGGCCTGACCGGCACGGGCCGGACGCGCGGATCAGCGCGACAGGCAGCGCAGGGTGAGAAGATCCTCGACGGTCAGCGCGGTCCCGAAGATCAGCGGCCGCCAGGCCGGCAGGGTGGCGAGGATCAGGCCGGCCGTCAGGGCGAGCCAGGGCAGGACCGGGCGGAGGCCGGGGCCGGCGGCCCTCACGCGGGAGACCGCGCCACCGACGCCTCCTCCCCGCGGCCGACCAGCACGAGGCCCAGGCCCGCGGCCAGCATCGCCCCGCCCCAGAGCAGGAAGCCGAGGTCCCAGTACAGCCACTGCTCCCGGGGCGTCAGCTCGTTGACGTGGTGCACGCCGAGGATCTCGTGGTCGATCACGCCCTCGACGAGGTTGAACAGGCCCCAGCCGATCAGGAGCGACCCGGCGAGCAGCTTGCTGGACCAGTAGAGGTGCGTGCGGTGCGCGGCGCGCCAGAGGATGAACAGCCCGAGGACCACGAAGACGTAGGTCGCGCTGTGGAAGATGCCGTCCCAGCGGGTGTTCAGTTCGAGGTTCGGGATCGTGTCGATCGGGTACCAGCTGCTCAGCATGTGGTGCCATTGCAGCACTTGGTGCAGCACGATCCCGTCGAAGAAGCCGCCGAGGCCGAGCCCGAACAGGATGCCCGCGCTCAAGGGGAAGACCCGTTCCCGGGTGTCAGCCGCTCTCATGCGCAACTCCAGCGTGGCGGATGCCGAGGTAGCGCGTCGCCCTCCTCGCGGCGGGCGCAGCGAAGCGCCGCGGGACACGCGGCATCCGTGAGCGTCGTGTCGTCCGGGCGGCTTCGCTCCGCCCGCGCGGACGACGGCGTCCTGGGGGAACCCGCTCCGGAACCCGGCGGATCCGTCACGCCCCCCGCTGGGCCGCGGCCGGCGTCGAGACCATCCGCAGGTAGACGGCGAGGCCCGCCAGGAACACGGCGAGGCCGAGCCCCGTGGCGTAGGGCGCGAAGCCCTTGCCGGCGACGGCGATCGCCGAACTGTGCCCAGCCAGGAGATCGGTGCCGGCGAGCAGCACGCCGATGCAGCTCTCGCCGACGAGGAATCCGGAGGCGAGGAGCACGCCCCGCCGGCGGGCGTACCCCACTGCCTTGTCGGCCTTCGCGTCCCCCTTCGGTCCGACGCGGGCGCGCAGCCGGCGCTCGGCGATCCAGCCGAGGACGCCGCCGATCGCGATCGTCATCTCCACCGAGAGCGGCAGGTACATGCCGATCCCGACCGTCAGGGCCGGGAAGGTGAGGTCGCGCCGCTTCAGCCAGGTCTCGGCCGCCACCAGCACCACCCCGAGCCCGGCCCCGATCAGCACCATGGTCCAGGGCAGCTCGCCGTGCGTGATGCCGTTGGCGATCTGGGTCATCAGGGCCGCCTGGGGCGCCGGCATGGCGCTCCCCGCGTCCTGCCCGTCATGCGCGGGCGCGCCGACGAAGCCGTAGGCCTCGTAGAGCAGCGACAGGAGCGGGGCGATCACCACGGCGCCGACCCCGACGCCGAGGATGAGCGCGACCTGCTGGTGCCAGGGCGTGGCGCCCAGCACCTGCCCGGTCTTCAGGTCCTGCAGGTTGTCGTTGGCGATCGACGAGGTGGTGATGATCACGGACGTCAGCAGCAGCGCCATGCCGGTCACGAACCGGTCCCCCTCGGGCCCCGCGGAATGCCCCAGGATCAGGGGCAGGAGCAGCGCGGTCGCCATCGTGGTCAGGATGCCGATCCCCGAGATCGGGCTGGACGAGGAGCCCAGCAGGCCCGCGAGGTAGCCGCAGGCCGCCGCCATCAGGAAGCCGAACAGCACCGTGAACAGGGTCGCGGCCACCGCCAGCACGATCATCAGGCCGCCGAGGTCGGCCGGCGCGGCGAAGTACGCGAACAGGATCGCGAGCGGCACGCACAGGGCCAGCGTCGCGGCGGCGACCCAGGTGATCGGCAGGTCGCGCTCCTCGCGCGGGTGATCCTTGCCGAGACCGCCGCTCCCGGACAGGGCGGCGCGGATGCTTCCGAAGATCGGGCGCGCCAGCGAGCCCACGGTCCACAGCCCGCCCACCGCGATGATGCCGGCGCCCATGAGGCGCACCTGCCCGGACCAGACCGCCTCGGCGGCCGCACCCGCGGACTTGCCGGGGTCGGGCGACAGGGCGGTCAGGATCGGGACCGCGATCCCCCAGGCGATCAGGACGCCGGTCAGCAGCGCGAGGCAGGCGCCGATGCCCACGAGGTAGCCGACGCCGACCAGCGCCAGCGAGAAGCCGGTCCCGGTGCGGAACACCGCGCCGCCGAGGCTGACCGCGCCGTTGAGGCCCTCGCCCAGGACCTTCAGCCCCGTGGTGGCGAGCCCGATCGTCCCGGCCGCCGCGGCGGCCCCGAGCAGGTCGCGCAGGCCGCGGCCGCCCTGCTCCTCGTGCCCGGTCTTGAGAACCTCCGCGGCGGCGATGCCCTCGGGATAGGGGAGATCGCTGCCCGACACGAGGGCGCGGCGGAGCGGGATCGAGAAGGCGACGCCGAGCAGACCACCCAGCAGGCAGACCGCCGTGGTCTGCCAGAACGGGAAGCCGTGCCAGTGGCCGACGAGGACGAGGCCGGGGAGAGCCAGGATGACGTTGCACAGGGTGCCGGCCGCCGAGGCCTGGGTCTGCACGATGTTGTTCTCGAGGATGCCGGCGCCGCCCATCAGCCGGAAGGCGCCCATCGAGATCATCGCGGCCGGGATCGAGGACGAGAACGTCATCCCGGTCTTCAGGCCCATGTAGAGGTTGGCGGCCATGAACACGACGGTGATGGCCGCGCCGAGCGCGATCCCCCGCAGGGTCAGCTCGGCCTGACGGTCCTGCGTCTTCGGCGTGATCGTCGGGCTGCGGGCGTCCATCATCCACTCGGGCTGCCGAAGGCACAGCACGCGAGGGGCCGGAAACGTTCCCGCGCCGTCGCCGGCCGGGCGGCCTCGCCCGGTCCCTGGGGCGATCTGTCCCGCCGCGGACCGAGCATCGTGATGCAGTCACCCGGCGCGGCGGCGGGTTTGGCAGCAGACCGCCCCGTCCGGGTGCGGACCTCTCCTCCTCCGGAATGCGCCGCCGTGTCCAAGTGGTACCTCTACGGCATCGCCCTCGTGGCCGGGGTCGCGAACGCCATCGAGCCCGGCCAGAACGCCACGCTGGCGAAGGTCACGGGGCAGCCGATGCTCGCGGGCCTCTTCTGCTTCGGCCTCGCGATCGCCTGCTTCCTCGCCGCGATGGTCGTCGCCCGGCTGCGCGGCCGGACCCGGGCCGAAGCGGCCACGCCCGTCCCCTGGTGGGCGTGGCCGGGCGGCATCCTCGGGGCCACGGTCGTCCTGGCGCAGCTCTACATCTCCGAGAAGGTCGGCGCGGCGCCGTTCCTGGGCTGCGTGATCACGGCGGGCGTGGTCGGCTCCATCATCCTCGACCATCGCGGCCTCGTGGGCTTCGAGCGCCACCCCGCCGGGCGCTGGCGCGTCCTCGGCGGCGCGCTGATGGTCGCGGGCGTCGCCCTCGTGGCGGCGTTCTGACGGGTCGGTCGATCCGAACGCCTCGCACCCTCAGGATCCCAGCATGCTCTTCCTCTACGGCTTCGCGCTGCTCGCGGGCGTCGCCACCGCGATCGAACCGGGCCAGAATGCGGGCCTCGCCAAGTCCCTCGCGCGGCCGCTTCTCGCCGGCGTGGTGAGCCTCGTCGTCAGCGTCGCGGCGATCTCCGTCGCCATGCTGGTGACGGGGCAGTACGGGCTGCCGCCGGTGGACCGCCTCGCGCAGGTGCCCTGGTGGGCGTGGCTCGGCGGCCTGATGAGCGCGGGCCTCACGATGGCGCAGCTCTCCGTGTCCAAGCGGATCGGGGCCGCCACCTTCCTCGGGCGGATCGTGACGGCGGGCGTCGTCACGTCGATCCTGCTCGACCATTTCGGCCTGGTGGGCTTCAAGGTCCACGAGGCCGGCCTGTGGCGCGTCCTGGGCGGCGCCCTGATGATCGGCGGCGTCGGGCTCGTCGCGCGGTTCTGAAGCCCGCCCGGTCAGATCGTCCAGCCGCCGTCGATCACGACGGCCTGGCCGGTCGTGTAGGTCGCGCCCGCGAGGTAGACGGCGAGGTCGGCGATCTCCTCGAGCGTGCCGAGCCGGCCGATCGGCTGGCGCGCGATGAAGGCCGCCCGGGTCTGCTCGTAGTCGCCCTGCTGGCGGATGCGCTCCTGCAGCGACGGGCTCTCCACCGTGCCGGGGCAGATGGCGTTGCAGCGGATGTTGTGGCCGACATAGTCGGCGGCCACCGCCTTGGTCAGCCCGATCACCGCCGCCTTCGTCACCCCGTAGGCGCAGCGGTTGGGTACGCCCTTCACCGAGGAGGCGACCGAGGCCATGTTGACGATGGCGCCGTCCCGGCGCTCCAGCATCCCGGGCAGGACAGCCCGGATCGTGCGGATCATCGCCTTCACGTTGAGGTCGAGGGCGAAGTCGAGCTCGTCGTCGCGCATCTCCAGGATGGTGCCGGCGTGCACGGTGCCGGCGCAGTTGAACAGGATGTCGACCGCGCCGATGCGCGCGACCAGGGCCCTGACCGCGTCCCCGTCCAGCACGTCGAGGGTCGCGGTGCTGAGGGTGTCGGCGCGCAGCGCGGCGAGGGCGTCGGCGTTGATGTCGGTGGCGTGGACCCGCGCCCCGGCGCGGGCGAAGGCGAGCGCGCTGGCGCGCCCGATCCCCTGCCCCGCCGCCGTGACCAGGACCGTCTTTCCGGAAAGATCTGCCATTGCTCGCTCCAGCAGGCTGCGCGTCGCCGCGACGGTGTCCGGACCGGGTCGCGCGGGTCGCGCCCGGCGGGGCCGCCGATCAGGTCCGGAGGCCCGGCTGAGCGGCCCATCCTTGTAGGTTCTGACCGCGCCGGGCTCCAGGCCCGATCGTCCCGCGCGCCCCGCCCGGACACGACAGAGGCGGTGTTTCCAACATAGGCTGTCGCCCGCCCGCATCCGGCCCCGTATGGCGACTGCGATCACGAGCGGGGCAGCGCGTG
Organism: Methylobacterium sp. ME121; assembly: GCF_000974725.1. NCBI lineage: Bacteria > Pseudomonadati > Pseudomonadota > Alphaproteobacteria > Hyphomicrobiales > Methylobacteriaceae > Methylobacterium > Methylobacterium sp. ME121. Next base: position 22,271 of record NZ_BBUX01000025.1, on the reverse strand, counting down.
CGCCGAAACCTACGACGCCTCTGGTCGGGCGAGGCCGGGATCACCTGGCGCGCCGCCATGCTGCTCGGCCTGCTCAGCAGCACCGTCTCGACGCTGTTCAGCCAGCTCACGGCGGCCCGGATCGGCCGGGACGCCGCCGTCGACTGGATGGTGGTCGCCGCGATCCCCCTGCGCGACGGCGCCCTCCAGGTGGATCCGTCCGGTCCGGTGATTCTCGCCGGCATCCTGTTCCACCAGTGGGCGGACTTCTCCTGGGCCGTGGTGTTCTTCGGCCTGCTCGGGCGCTGGACCGGCCGCCTCGGCCCCTGGACGCTCGCGCTGGTCGCGCCGGCCTGGGCGCTGCTCACCTCGGCGACCGAGTGGCTCGTGCTCGTTCCCCTGCTGCCGTTCCGGCAGCCGATCTTCCCCCTGGAGCAGCCCTACTGGATCGGCTTCCTGGTCCACGCCACCTCGGCCTCGCTCTACCCGCTGTTCCCGTACCTGCGGGACGCCGTCGCCGGGCGGCGCCCATCGCCGCATCGCCGGTTCGCGGCCGGCTGGAGCGGCGCCACGCTGCTGATCGGCGGGTTCCTCGGGGTGCTGGCGCTCCTCGGCGCGCAGGGTCGGGAGATCGCCTGGATGGGCCGCGACCCGGCCTTCGACCAGGCTTACATGCGGCGCATGATGGCGCACCATCGGCAGGGAATCGACCTCGCGAGGCTCGGGGCCGAGCGCGCGCAGGACGCGCATCTCCGGGCCCTCGCCCGCCTAATCGCCGCCGCCCAGAGCGGCGAGAACGCGGTCTTCGATCAGTGGTGGCGCAGTTGGTTCGGGGCCGCGTCGCAGATCTGCGCGCCGGCGGAAGAAGCGTCGATGCCGGGCATGCTGGAGCCCGGCCGGATCGACGCGCTCCGCGGGATGCCCGGCAAGGCCTTCGACGCGCAGTTCGTGGCGCTCATGACCGTCCACCACGTCGGCGCCATCCGGATGGCCGACGCCGCGATGGCCGAGGCGTCCGATCTCCGCCTGCGGATCATGGCGCAGGCGATCCGCCACGGGCAGCGCGGGGAGATCGCCCTGATGCGCGGGGTCGAGGGGCCCGAGGCGGTGCGGGTGGCGCTGGGCAACCTCGTCCTGCCGGCCGGCGACGCGGCCCCCGACCGGGCGGCCGCGGATCGGCCGGCCCCGTAGCGTCGGATCCGGGGCCGGCGTTCGGGCGTTCTCCCGGAATCGTCGTTCTATGGAGGATCGCCGTGGGGCTCGCCGCCTTCGTCTTCTTCGTCGTCCCGTGGATGGCCGTCGCGATCTGGATGTCGATGCGCCCGTCCGGCGCGCGCCTCGGTACGCCGGCCGCCCCCTGGCGCCCGCTGACCGATTACCCGCCGCCGGCCCGGGACCAGCGGCGGGCCGGCGAGACGCGGAGCATGGAATCGGGCTCCGCCCACGACGGCAAGCACGCGCCGATCGAGGCCGTCTAGGGCGCTCGCCGCCGCGGCGGATGCCGGCTCGGCGCGCGCGTCAGAACGCGGGCTTCGAGCCGGGTCAGGACTCCGCCTGCAGCAGGTGGAGGTTGAAGTCTCCGCCCTCGCCCTTCCAGAGGGCGCGGGGCTGCCAGCCGCTCTCGACCGCGAGCGCCCGGAAGGCGTCCGCCGGGTACTTGTGCGAGATGTCTGTCCGGATGCTCTCGGCGGCCGCGAACGCGATCGTCCGGTCGCCCAACCGGTAGGTGGCGGGCCGCGTCGCGACGAGGTGGGCCTCCACCCGCAGCGGGTCCGGGCAGATCCGGACGGCGTGCCGGAAATTGTCGCGGTCGAAGTCGGCGCCGAGTTCCCGGTTCAGCCGCGTCAGGATGTTGCGGTGGAACGCGGCCATCAGGCCGTCGGCGCGCCCGTAGGCGCGCTGCAGGCGGTCCGGGTCGGCGGTGCCGTCCGCGCCGACGAGGAACAGGCTCGGCCCGAGCGTCGCGCGCGCGCGCTCCAGGAACAGCCGGGCCTCGCGCGGATCGAAGTTGCCGATGCTCGTCCCCGGATAGAAGCCCAGGATGCCGCCCGGCCCCGCCGCGCGCGGCAGCCGCACCGGCTGCGAGTAGTCGGCGCAGACCGGGATCATCGGGATGCCGGGGTAATCGGCGGCCAGCCGCCGGATCGCGGCCTCCAGGTACGCCCCCGAGATGTCGATCGCCACGTAGGCCGCCGGATCGGGCAGCGCGTCGAGGAGCGTGCGGATCTTGCGGCTCGCGCCGCTGCCGAACTCCACGACCGTCACGCCCGGCGGCACCCGGCGCGCCGCGTCGGCGGCGGCCTGGGGCAGGACGGTCATCTCCTGCGCGGTCGGGTAGTAATCGGCGCTGTGGCAGATCCTGTCGAACAGGTCCGAGCCGGTCTCGTCCCAGAGATACTTTCCCGGCAGCGTCTTCGGCTCGGCGGTCAGGCCCGCGAGGGCGTCCTGGAGGAAGGCGTCGGTCGAGGCGTCGGTCGAGCTGTCGGTCGAGCTGTCGGTCATGGCCGGGTCGCCGGGCGCGTGGCGGTCAGGATCACGAGGGCGAGCCGCTCGACCGCGTCGTAGGCGTCGGTCGCCAGCTCCTCGCCGTACTCGTCGGGGTCGAACTCGCGGTAGGTCCCGTCCAGTCCGGACCGGCCGCAGAGGTCGGCCACGGCGTCGCGGAACGGGTCCTCCCCGTCGACGATCGCCGCGCCGGTGAACAGCACGAGGCTGCCGCCGGGCGCGAGCCGCCCGGCCGCCTGCTCGGCCACCGCGAGCGACAGCCCGGCCCCGAGGGGACCGCCGCCGTGCCGGTAGGCCCGCTCCGCCGTGTCGATCATGAAGGGCGGGTTCGACACGATGAGGTCGAACTGGCCCTCGACGTCGCGCAGCATGTCGCTGCGGCGGACGTCGACCCCGTCGGTCCCGGCGAGCCGGGCGTTGACGCGCGCCGCCCGCATGGCCGCCGGGTTGATGTCCACGAGCACCACCTCCGCGCCCGGCGCCCTCTTGGCGACGCAGATCCCGGCCGCGCCCGAGCCGCAGCCGATATCGACCGCCCGGCGCACCGGCCGCGACCGCCCCTCGAGATGCGCGATCACAGCCGCGGCGAAGCGCATCGTGTCGGGACCGAAGAACACCGCGTCGGCCGCGCTCGGGGGATACGCGGAATGCGCGAACAGCTCGCCGTCGAGGCTGGAGAAGCGCAGCGTCGGCCGCAGCAGCGGGCCGTCCTCGATCACGGCGCCGGCGGCCCGCATCAGGCGCAGGATCGGCTCCGGGACCAAGTCGGCGCGGAACGGCCGGCTCCAGCCGAACACGTCGCGCAGGCTCCGGGCCTCGGCGTTGCGCGGCCGGGCGTTGACGTGCGCGTGGGTGGCCGGCGTCACCGTGGTGAAGCTGTAGCCGGTCTCGCGCAGCGCGCGCCCCAGCGACAGCACCGCCTCCTCGTCCTCGGGAAACGGAACGGCGGTCGGAACGGAACGCGTCATCGGTCGGCCCTCAGCTGTCCATCTGGCGCACCACGAAGGCGCCCGATGCGAGATCGGCGGCGACCTGCTGGGCGTCCCAGGTCGGAGGCGCCTCTCCGCGGCGGAACGGGCAGGCCCAGTCGTCGGGAACGGCGCGTCCGCTGAACTGACGGGCTGCCGAGCTCTCGCCGTGCTGGGCGAGCATGGGATTGATCGTCCCGGTCCAGGCGGCGTCGCGGTCGACGATCGCGGTGCGCAGGCGCTCGTAGCGGCCCGCCGCGCGCAGCCGCTCGAACTGGTCGTGCAGGTTGAACACCAGGGCAGGCGTCTCGAAGCGCCGGGCCCGGCGGCTCGCCCCGGGATGCAGCCCGACCAGGAAGAACCCCTGGCCGCCGAGGCTCAGCGAGAAATGCGGATCGTCCGGGTCGGCGGCGACGCGGGGATCGTAGGCCTGACCGAGGCGCTGGTCGGTGTCGGAGAGCGACTGGACCCGGCGCCACAGCGCCGCCTCGAAGGCCTCCTCCGTGAGCGTGCGCGGCCCCTCGAACAGGACCGCGAAGCTCTGGAACAGGCTCGGCTGCGCGCGGTACCGACAGATGAAGGCGAGCAGGGCCGGATAGATGCGGGTATCGTCCCGATCGGAGGTGATGTCGCGGGCGACCACGATCTTCATCTGACCGCGCGAGAGGGCGGATTTGGCGCCGACGCAGGGAAACGGGGCATGCTGGATGAAGTCCCGGAACCGCGCGGCAACGGGATGATGCTCGTCATTCGTGGGAAGCTGCATGTGAGCGTTGGTTCACACCACCGAGATCGGGCGCGCACGCACACCCCCGCCCGACCGGCCGAGGTGTCGTCCCGACTTGAATGCCCGGAAAACCGGAGCTCGCGGGCATTGTTCCCGATCGAACACAGCCATGCCGCGATTAATGTATGTTAATCCTCGAATTTGGAGATCATAAATCGATTGAATACTTGAGTGGCGGTGACGGTGATCTCGATCGACCGGTGGCCGAATGCTCGGGGGTGCTCACAGGGCGCGCGGGATCGCGGTGCGGCAGCGCGGCCACGCTCGCCGCGTCGTGATCCGCGCCGGAGACGGCGTTAACCATCCGATTACCGCGCGATCCTAGCGCGATCGACTGAAACGGCGCCGTCGCGCCGGCCGGTCGCGCACGATGAACGCCGCATCTTACCTGTATTCCTGGTCCGCCGCCGCCGCGACGCACCTCGATCTGTTCGGTTCCCTGGGCCTGATCCTGGGTTTTACTGCAGGGGTGATGCCGCGGCGGACCTGGATCCTCGCGGCCTCGGCGGCCTGTGCGGCGTGCTTCGGTGCCCATTACCTCACGCTCGGGGCGCTCACCGGGACGGCGATGTGCGCCATCTCGGTGCTGCAGAGCCTCGTCTCTCTCCGCTGCGTCGGCGCGCCCGGCCGGAGCGGCTGGATCCCGCCCGTCTTCGCCGCGAGCACCCTCGCGGCGGCGTGCCTGACGGCGGCCACGTGGAACGGGTGGCCCTCGGCCTGCGCGGCGACGGGCTCGCTGCTCGCCACCGGCGCGCGCCTCCAGGCGGCGCCGCAGACGATGCGCCAGCTCTTCCTCGGCGCCTCCCTGTGCTGGGCCGGGCACAATCTCCTGGTCGGCTCGGTCTTCGGATTGACCTGCGACGTGCTGACGATCCTCGGCCTCGTGATCGCGCTGCTGCGCGCCGTCCCGGTCCCGCCGCTCGAGCCGGTCGGGCCCGACTGCGCGCGGGCGTGAGGCGCACCGGGCCTGCGGCGATCGATCCGGGAAACCCGCCGCGGCTCCGCTGTTGCACAGGTGCGGGGCCGTGCAGGCCCGCGGCCGAGGAAGAGAGCGGGACTTGCCCGAAGCGACCTATCCGCCCCTCGACGTGCTCAAGCCGGTGGCCGACGGCGTCTGGATCGTCGACAGCGGGCCGCTCCGCGCCCTCGGCATACCCCTGCCCGTCCGGATGACCGTCGTCCGCCTCGCGGACGGAGCGCTCTGGCTGCACTCGCCCACGCGCTTCGACGCGGGCCTGCACCGCGCGATCGCCGCGCTGGGACCGATCCGCCATCTGGTCGCGCCCAACATCGCCCACTGGACCTACCTGAAGGACTGGCAGGCCCAGTGTCCGGAGGCTCTGACCTGGGCAGCCCCGAACCTGCGCGAGCGTCGCCAGGTCCGCCGCTCCGGCCTGCGCGTCGACCGGATCCTGGAGGACGCGGCGCCGCCCGATTGGGCGGCGGACCTGCGCCAGGTCGTCGTGCCGGGCGGGTTCGGGTTCCGGGAGGTCGCGTTCTTCCACGGCGCGAGCCGCACCCTGATCCTGACCGACCTCGTCCTCAACCTGGAGCCCGCGAAGATGCCGGCGCTCCTGCGCCCGTTCCTGCGGCTCGCCCGCATGACGCCGCCGCACGGCGAGCCGCCGCCCTATCTGCGCCTCGTGATCAGGCTCCGGCGGCGCGACGCCGCGCGGGCGGCCGCGGATCTCGTCGGCCTCGCGCCGGAACGCGTCGTGTTCGCGCACGGCCTCTGGTTCGCCGCGGACGGTGCGGCACGTCTGAGACGCTCCCTCCGCTGGCTCGGGACGCCGTCCTGAGCATGGCCGCCGTCGGCGTCAGGCCGCGGCGATCCGCTGCCGCATGATCCGGACCCGGCCCCGCCGGCAGGTCCGCGGACAGCGGCGGCGCGACGGGCCCGATCGGGCCGAACCCGGCCGCCAGGAACCACTTCCCGGCATCCGCGTCGCGCCGCGCGATCAGCCCCTCGCGGCGAAGTTCCGGCCCCGCACCGCTCCGGAACACCGCCGGGACCGCGCGGTCGGCCAGCCACGGACCGGCGGCCGCGCAGGGCGGGATCGCGGACGTCCCGGCCTGAAGCCGGGACGACCCGGCCGGCTCAGGCGCGGCCCATGGCGACCGATCCGTCCGCCCGGTTCAGGGCGCTGACCCGGGGTCCGCGGAGACTCGGGTTCTGCTGCTCCAGCGCGTCGAGGACGGCGTTGGCAGCCTCGATGATCGCGCCCGGCGATCCGCCCGGGATCTCGGGCCGGATCGCCTCGGCGAGACGCGCGAGGCAGGTCTGCTCGATCTGCGGATGATCGGCGCCGGCGGCCTGGCGCCAGTAGGCGGCGTAGACGTTCTCGGCGATCGTTCGGGCCGTCCGATCGTCGCCCGGCGTGTCCTGCTCCATCGCGTCCCTGCCTCGATCGCGTGATGACCGGTACAAGGGCGGCGACGGCAGCGGTGCGTTCAAGGCTCTCCGGGGAAGTCCTTTTCCGGACCGTCCGCCCCGCCGCCTTCCACGCCTTCCACCCCTTCGGCGGGATCGGCTCCCTCGATCGCGCGGGCGAGTTCGGTCAGCACCTCCTCCACCATCGGCGGCCAGGGTGCCCGCTCCTCGTCCATCAGGCGCGCCGCGCCGACCAGCGCCGAGATCTGCGCCTCGTAGACCGGCCGGCCCACCAGCTGCGCGTAGCGCACCCGCGCCGCGAGCGCCGTGGCGAGGCGCTGAACCTCCGCGATCTTCGCGCTCGGCGCGCCGCTGCCGTCGCCCATCCGTCCACCCCCTCGGGATCCTCAGAGATCCTCATAGGCCATGGCCGGGATGCAGTCAGGACCGGCTACCAGGCTTCGAGGATCCGGCCGCCGACGAGGGCGACCACGAGGCCGACCAGCAGCGCCAGACCGATGTCCCGGAGCGGCGCGGTGATCCAGCCGGTCTCGGGAACCGGGGGCGCCACGAAGCGCGTCAGGCTCTCGGGCAGGGCCGGCGCCGGCGGCACGGACCTCCGCCGCAGGCCGTTGCGGATGCGGTGCATGGGCGCGATCCCCGGGCGACCTCAGGCGGTCTCGATCTGGCGGGACGCGGCCGCCGCCTGGGCCTTCCGCGCGGACGTCTTCGGGCGAACGAAATCGCCGAGCGGCTTGCAGGTCGGCAGGCCGATCACCTCGACCGAGCGGGGCGCGGCCTGCGGCAGCGCGGTGTGCGGAACCGGGGTCTCCGTCCCGTCCGCGGCCTCGGCCTGCCCGTCGGCGGAGTCCGGCAGCTCGACGCGGTGCCCGATCAGGTAGGCCTCGATATCGATGAGGCGGTGGCGCAGGCGCCAGATGTCGTTCTCGACGCCGTTGATCTGCACGAGGAGGTCGGAGACGGTGCCCTGACGCGCCGCGATGGCCGAGAGCACGGTGGCCCGCTCGTTCAGCAGAACGGCCTTGACGGTCGGGTTCATGACGTAGGCCTCCGAATGTTACGGCACCACGATTCGCGAATTCGGAAGCGAAGACAGTTCTCAAAATGGCTTAGCCGTTACGCCCGAAGGTGAGCCACCGCATTCGCTCGCCGAACGACTCGCGCCGCGACGGCGATCGCGCGGATGGCTGACGGAGGCGGACGGGAACTTCTCGCGCGCGCGTGCGTCAGTTTCGCACAGACCGACGCACGCAGCGCTGGGAGCTTCACATGTGCAGATCCGCGACTCTCGCCATGGCCGCCGCCCTGACTCTGGCCTCCGTCACCGCCTGGGCCGATCCCGTGAGCCAGACGGGCACCGGCGGCGGCCCCGCCACCACCGCCAAGGCGCCCCACACCGCCGCGACCGGCCAGACCGTGCCGAATCCCGGCGCCCTCGGCCCGAACGAAACCGGCAGCATCGAGCGCCGGGACGCCGTCGAGGAGCGCAACGACGCGATCACCCGCGGCATCTGCATCGGCTGCAGCCGCTGAAGTGTCGGTGCGCCGAGGGCGGGACGTCGATACGGCCGCGTCATGACCGCGGTTCATGGCCGGGGCGCCGCGGCCGCGGCCGGGGCTTGAAGCTGCGGCCGTCCTGGCCCAAATCAGCGCGCCTCACCAACCATGAACAGGAGTGAACACGTGGCAAACGAGTCTGTCGAACAGGCGGCAGAGAAGACCTATTACGGCCTGACCCTCTCGCAGCACGCCGAGCGGATCCGGAAGCTCGCGACGGAACGCGGCCTGACCGGGGAGACCTTCGACCGCGTGACCGCCCAGGCCGTGGCGATGATCCCGACCATCAAGGTGACCGACGCCGCCCAGCGGTGAGCCGGGCCGGGCCGATCACTGCTCGGCCCGCAGCCCCTTGAGGATGCGCCGGGCGATGGTGCGCACGGCCTCATCGTCCCGCGCCTCGCCCTCGACCGTATCCCACAGGTGGGCGAGGCTGCCCTCGAGTTCGTCCAGCAAGTCCGGGTGCCGCCGCGCCAGGAACCGCATCGTCCCGAACAGGAGATGCTCGGTCGCCATCTCGCGCCGGCGCGCCTCGGTGACGGGATCCGCGTGCGGTTTGGTGGTCTGATCGCTCATGGTCGAGCAACGGCCCGAGCGGGCCGCGGTTCGCCGGGCCGAGCGCGGTGCGACGCCGCGGATGGCACCGAGCCGGCGCGGCGCGCGCGACCGGGAACAGCGCCGGACCGGCCCGGTTTGCCGGTCAGGACAGGGCGTCCGGAGAGGGCAGACGATGGCCGAGGCGGATCCGCGCAAACCCGGGGACGAGGCCCCGCCCGGCACGCCGGGCACCGGCGAGAACCTGTGCCGGACCTGCGGCGGCACCGGCAAGGTCGCCGACGCGCAGTGCTCCGATTGCCGAGGCACCGGCACGGTGACGACCGGCATCGGCGGAGCCTGACGCCGCACCGCCCGCTCAGGGGTCCGCTCGGAGCCGCGGCGGGCTCAGCGCCGCAGCGCGCCGAACCACGCGGTGAGCGGTTCCACGAACGCCGCCCAGGTCCGCGACCACACCGTGCCGGTGCGCGCGTCCGCTGGGCGCGAGCCGGACATCAGGGCCGCCACCAGGGCATCCTCGCGGGTCTTGCACTCGTCGAGGGCGTTGCGCTCGTCGCCGGCGCGGCTCTGCCCGGTCGGCTGATGCCCCGAGGCGTCCCGCAGACAGCGGTGCCAGGCGCGCTCCAGCTCGGCCGGATCGGTCGCTCCGGCGGCCGGCCCTGCAACCGCAGGTCCGGTGGCCAGGAGGAGCATCGCGGACAAGCTGAGCACCGGCATGCGCATGCTCGCTCTATGCCCGATTCGCGCCCCGGAGGGATAGAACGTAGCAGCAACAGTGGTCGCGGCTCGGCGCGGTCGCCGGTCAGCCGGACCGGCCGTGCTTGGCCATCCGGCAGCTGTGATCCATCAGGTACTCGGCGCTGGCCTCCGGCTCCCGATACGCCAGCAGAATCATCCCGCCCCGCGGATCCCCGGGATCGGCCTCCACCGCCGCGAAGCTCGCGTCGTGCAGCCGGCCCTGCCAGCCGGGCACGCGGGCCAGCGCGGCGAACGGGTTGAACGCCGCCATCGCGTCCGCCGGGACCCGCATGGCGACGTAGGACACCTCCTCGAGCGGCACCGGGAACGGGGCCCAGCTCTCGCCGACGGCGTCGCCGTGGGCCTTCAGGGCCGCCACGACGCTCCGGCGCATGCAGTCGAGGTGGATGTGCAGCTGATCCTGGCTGCGGCCGCCCACGGAATTGACCTCCAGGCCGACCGCAGAGGCGGGCAGACGGCCCTGCAGCGCGTCCGACACGTAGTGCCGGGCCGCGAGCGCCGCCCGCCAGTAGGCCGCTCCCCGAGGCCCCTGGAGCACGGAGGCCTCGATGCCCGAGACGCTGTCGGTGGGCATCACCACCGTGTGGGTGGGCTGGCCCGGCGCGCGCAGCACCGCCGTTCCCGGGCGCGCCGCGTCGCCGAGGTCGACCGCGAGGCAGGGAAAGCTCCGGCCCGTGGCCTTCTTGGCGAGCACGCAGCCCTGCAGCGCCACCCAGAGCACGTCCCGGACCGGGTTGGCCGCGATGGCCGCCGGCATCGCCGCGAAGGCGAGGAGGGTCGCGACGACCAGAGTACCACGCATGATCAGATGTTCCGGTCCCCGGCCGTTGTTATGATACGTCCGGCGGCGCGCCAGCAGTGTACGCGGCCGCCGTCGCCGTGAGGTTACGTTTCCGCGATGCTGAGATGGAACGCGCAGTGGCAGGGCCTGATACGGGTCGCGGCCTGGATCCTGGTGGCGCTGATCGCCGCGGTCACGCTGGTGCCGATCGGCCTCCGCCCGGTGGTCACGGCCGATCCCAGCTTCGAGCGCGTCGCGGCCTACGCGGTGGCCGGGCTGCTCATGACGGTGGCCTACCCGCGGCACTGGCCCTGGATCCTGGCGGGCACCGTCGTCCTGGCCGGCGGCCTGGAAGCCGGCCAGACCCTCACCGGCACCCGCCACGGCCGGTTCGACGACTTCCTCGTCAAGGCCGCCGCCGGCCTCGTCGGGGCCCTGGCGGGCCGCCCGCTCGCGATCCTGGCCGACCGGCACCGCGCCGGCGGCACCGTGACCGGCACCACCCTGGCCGGCCGCGATCTGGGCGACCGCACCTGCGGCTGAGTCGCGGCGGGCCCGGTCCGCCGCCATCTCGGACACGGACGGCGCGCGGCGCCGCGGGCCGTCACCGCGCCCATGCCGCCGGTGCATGGCCGCGGCGCCGGTCCGGTGCCGGGCGACGGGCTCCCGGTGGAAACCGCCGAGCTTGACCCGCGTTGCCCGAAGGGGCTCTCACGCGGGGTGCTGCATGTTCGGCGCGGCCAAGCTCACGGGACGGTTCTGGTTTCGCAAGACGTGGACGGGCAAGCTGGTCCTGCTCGTCGAGGAGGAGAGACCGCGGTGGTTCGGCCGCTCCGGCCTCACCAAGCTTCGCTGGCGCGACGCCCGCCTCCTCGACCTGGCCGAGGCGCCGATGCGCACCCTGATGACTCTCGAGCGCAGCTACCGGGCCGACTACGCGGCCGGGCCCGCCCGGGTCCTGCAGGCCGTCGTCCCGCCCGGGGCGCGCGGCGCGATCACCACACCGATCGGAACCACGGCCAACGCCTGAGCGTCGCCGCGGCGCGAGGGCGCGGGCCGAGCATGGAGGGGCAGGGCTCGGCCCGCCTGTCGTTCGGCTTCTTACCCCCAAAGCCGGAGCGACCCTGCCAGTCACCATGGCAGGGTTAACGCTTCCTGAAGAGCCCGCGGCTGGCCGGTCGGTGGGCGGCGGCGGAACGCGCCGCGACCCGCGGGTCGGCCCCGGGGCGGCGGAAAGATCGGGCACGAAGAGCGCCATTGATCTATGTTGGTATTCGCCACTCCATTCGGTAGATAACAGGCATAATGGGTTATCTTCGTGCAGATAAGGCCTTGACTGTCGAGAAGCGAATCCACGTTCATGAATCACTCACACGTGAGAGGCGCCCATGGAAGATAGCAATCCTGCACCGCATCAGGACCCGATCGATTTCGTCGAGCTGACTGCCGATATTGTTTCGGCTTATGTCGCCAACAACTCCGTTCCGGTTCCCGACCTCCCGTCGCTCCTGTCCGGCGTCCACGCCGCGCTGGCCGGTCTCGGCCACACGACGGGCTCGTCCGAGCCGGAATTCAAGAAGGCGACGCCCGCGCAGATCAAGAAGTCGATCACGCCCGACGCCCTGATCAGCTTCATCGACGGCAAGCCGTACAAGACGCTGAAGCGGCATCTCACCGGCAACGGCATGACGATCGAGCAGTACCGGCAGCGCTACGGGCTGCCGCCGGACTACCCGACGACCGCGTCCAACTACTCGGCGATGCGCGCCGAGTTCGCCCGCAACGCCGGCCTGGGGCACAAGCGCCGCAGCCCGGCCGCCAAGCGGAGCGAGCCCGCGGACTCCGTCGCGGCGGATGCCGGCGCCGGCACCGGCACCGGCACGAAGGCCACCAAGAGCCGCAAGACCCGGAAGGCCACCGCGGAGGCGTGAGAGCCCCGGCCGCGCGCTCCGGCGCGCGCTCTGCCGGCGCCCACCGCGCCAGGACCTGAGATGACGGGACCGGGTACGGCCTCGCCGGACCCACCCGTCACCTCCCGGCCGGTCCCGGACCGGCCCGCGCCACACCGGCCCGTCCCGTGTGGGCCCCTCCGCCGGTCGGCGCGTCGGAACGACGCCTGCGGCCAGCCGTTGGGCCGGTTGAACGCCCGACCGCGCCCGACGGAGCCGAGCTTGACCCGATCGATCCCCGCCCTTCTCCTCGCCGCCGCCACGTTGGCCGCCCTTCCGGCCGCGGCCCTCGCGCAGGATCGGCCCGGAGCCGGAGCGGCACCTCCGGTCGAGACCGCGCCGAAGCCGGCAGCCGACACGAAGGATCCGGGCAAGACCGCCACGGAGGCCGTCACCCATCCGTCCGCCGTGCCGCCGGCGGAGGGCGAGGTCGGCACCGGCAAGCCCCCGGCCACCGGGGACGCCCCCACGACCGGCCGGTAACGTCCGCCCCGCGAACCCCACCCTGTTCGCCCGTCCGCCTGCGCGGCCGGCGGGCCTCTCCCTGTCGCGGCCGAGCCCCGTCGCGGCCAAGCATCGGCCCTGTCGGGCGAGGTGAGCCGGATCATGCGTCCAGACCGGGTCGTTCACACCGGCCGCGAGCCCATCGTCCCCGTTCGAGGCCCCGCCGGCACTGGGTCGCGCCTGCTGCGCCGGCACAGCGCCGGCATCGCCGCGCCGGACCCGCGTCTCTGGGCGCTGACCCTGGCGATCATCGCGGTCGACGCCGTCTGGATGGCGGCGTCCGGCATGGCCGTCGAGCCCCTAGGCTTCGGCCTCGCCGCCTTGGCCGTCCTCGTCCTGCTGCTCGCCGCGGCCTGCCTGAGCACGGTGAAGTCCGATCCGCCCCTGCGGGGCATGGCCCTGGCGAGCGCGTTCCTCATCGCCTTCACGGTGCCGGTGGCGGTCCTGCATTTCCTCGCCGCCGGGATCGGGCTGCCCTTCGTCGATCCGGCTTTGGCCCGCATCGAGACCGCCCTCGGCTTCGACTGGACGGGCCACGTGGCCTTCCTGGCGCGGCATCCGACCCTGTCGTGGTGGCTGGCGCTCGCCTACCATTCCAGCGGCCCGCAGGTCGGGCTCGTGGTGATCGCGCTGAGCGCGACCCGCCGGCTCGGCCGGCTCTGGACCTACATCCGGCTGTTTTCCGCGACGCTGCTGTGCGTGATCGGCCTCGCCGCCCTCCTGCCGGCGCTCGGCCCGTACGCCCACTACGCCCCGCGGGTCGTCCCGTCCGAGCCCCTGGAGACGGTCGGCGCGCTCTGGCACCTCGAGCCGGTGGCGCGGCTGCGGGCCGGCACCCTGCACACGCTGGCGCTCGGCGACCTGCGCGGCCTCGCGACCTTCCCGTCCTTCCACGTCTGCCTCGCGCTCCTCACGGCCTGGGCGCTGGCGCCGGTGCCGCTCCTCGGCCCCCTGGCCGCCCTGCTCAACGCCGCCGTGATCGTCGCGACCCTCGGGTCGGGCGGCCACTACCTGCCGGACGTGCTGGCGGGGGGGCTCCTGGCCCTCGCGGCCCTGGCCTGCCGGGCCCGGCGGCGCGGGCCGACGGCCGATCCGGCCGCGCGCGGTCCGGCCGCCCGGAGGATCGAGGCGCTCGACGCGATCGAGACGATCCGGCCCGCCGACGCCTGAGGGCCGGTCCGGCCGCGAACAACCCCGCGCCCGGCGGATTAGCCGAGGAGCGGAGAGGCGCGACGATGACCCGGACCCGGTGGACGACCCGCGACATGCCGAGTCAGGCCGGACGGCACGCGATCGTCACCGGCGCGACCAGCGGGCTCGGCTACGAGGCCGCCCTCGCCCTCGCGGGGGCGGGCGCCGCGGTCACCCTCGCCGCCCGCGACGGCGAGAAGGCCCAGCGCGCCATGGCGTCGATCCGGCACCGTCACCCGGAGGCGCGGCTGGCCTTCCGCCGCCTCGACACCGCCAGCCTCGCCTCCGTGCGCGCCTTCGGCGAGGCCTGCCGCGCGGACGGGCAGCCCGTCGACATCCTGCTGCTCAACGCCGGCATCGCCTCCGTGCCGCGGCGCGAGGAGACGGGGGACGGGTTCGAGCGCCAGTTCGGCACCAACTATCTCGGCCATTTCGCGCTGACCGGGCTGCTCCTGCCCCTGGTGCCCGCGCGGGTGACCTCCCGGATCGTCCCGGTGGCGAGCCTCGCCCACCGGCCCGGACGGATCCACTTCGACGACCTCCAGCTCCGGCGCGCTTACGGGCCGCAGAAGGCCTACCGGCAGTCGAAGCTCGCGATGCTGATGTTCGGGCTCGAACTCGACCGCCGCCTGAGGGCGGCGGGGGCGCCGATCCGCGCGATCCCGGTCCATCCCGGCGCCGCCCGGACGGACGTGTTCCGCCGCGGCGACCGGGCCGGCCCCGTCCAGCGCCTCGCCGGGCACCTGATCTTCGCGGTGATCGGCCAGCCCGCGGCGCGGGGCGCGCTGCCGCTGCTCTTCGCCGCCACCGCGCAGGAGGCCGAGGGCGGCGCCTATTACGGTCCCGACGGGATCTGGGAGCTGCACGGCCATCCGGCCCGGGCCGACATCGCCGCGCAGGCCCGCGACACCGCCGCCGCCGCGCGGCTCTGGTCGGTATCCGAGGCCCTCACGGGCGTCGACTGCACCGTCTGACCCCGCACCCCCGACGGGCGCCGCTTGCCCCCCGACCCCGCTCTCCATAGATCCCGACGATGACGGCACTCCCCTTCGACAACAGCTACGCCCGCCTGCCGGAGCGCTTCTACGCGCGCCGGCCGCCGACGCCGGTGGCGGCGCCGCGCCTCGTCCGGCTCAACCGCCCGCTCGCCGAGGAGCTCGGCCTCGACCCGGACTGGCTCGCCGGCCCGGACGGCGTCGCGGCGCTCGCGGGCAACACCGTCCCGGACGGCGCCGACCCGATCGCCGCGGCCTATGCCGGGCATCAGTTCGGCCAGTTCGTGCCGCAGCTCGGCGACGGCCGCGCGGTCCTCCTCGGCGAGGTCGTCGACCGCAGCGGGCACCGCCGCGACATCCAGCTGAAGGGCGCGGGCCCGACGCCGTTCTCCCGGCGGGGCGACGGGCGGGCGGCGCTCGGCCCGGTCCTGCGCGAGTACCTCGTCAGCGAGGCCATGGCGGCGCTCGGCATCCCGACCACCCGGGCCCTCGCCGCCGTGACGACCGGCGAGCGGGTCGTGCGCGAGACGCTCCTGCCCGGCGCGGTCCTGACCCGCGTGGCGGCGAGCCACATCCGGGTCGGCACCTTCCAGTTCTTCGCGGCGCGGGGCGACGTCGAGGGCCTGCGGGCGCTCGCCGACCACGTCATCGCCCGGCACCATCCGGACGCCGCCGGGGCCGCCAACGCCTACCGCGCGCTCCTGGAGGGCGTCGTCGCGGCCCAGGCCGACCTCGTGGCCCGCTGGCTGCACGTCGGCTTCGTCCACGGGGTGATGAACACCGACAACATGTCGGTCGCCGGCGAGACGATCGATTACGGGCCGTGCGCGTTCCTCGACGCCTACGATCCCCGGACGGTCTACAGCTCCATCGACCGCAACGGCCGCTACGCCTACGGCCAGCAGCCGCGGATCGCGCTCTGGAACCTGACGCGGCTCGCCGAGACCCTGCTGCCGCTCCTCGCCGAGGCCGAGGATGCCTCGGTCGCCGAGGCCGAGGCGGCGCTGGCCACCTACGCGCCGCGCTTCGAGGCGGCCTATCACGGCGGCCTCGCCCGCAAGCTCGGACTCGCCGAGACCCGGGACGGCGACCCGGCCCTGGCGGGCGACCTCCTCAAGCGCATGGCCGAGAACCAGGCCGACTTCACCCTGACGTTCCGCGCCCTCTGCGCCGCCGCGGAGCGCCCGGACGCCGACGCGACCGTGCGCGACCGGTTCGTCGATCCGACGAGCTACGATGCCTGGGCGGCCGACTGGCGCGCGCGGCTGGCGCAGGAGGCCCGCGACCCGGCCGAGACCGCCGCCGCGATGCGCGGGGTGAACCCGGCCTTCATCCCGCGCAACCACCGGGTCGAGGCGATGATCGAGGCCGCCGTGGAGCGGGACGACTTCGCGCCGTTCGCGACGCTCCTCGCCGTGCTGGCCCGCCCCTACGACGACCAGCCGGATCACGCCGCCTTCGCCGAGGCGCCCGCGGGCGGCGGCGTCGGCTACCGGACCTTCTGCGGCACCTGAGCCCGGGCGCCGCCGGTCAGGACCGCGGCCAGGTGAAGATCTCGCGCACCCCGCCCGCGTGGCGAAACCAGTGGACGCGGGTCGCTGGATTGAAACCGTGATCCTGGTACGAAGTGGCGATCACCGACACGAGAGTCTCGGCCGCCGAGCGGTCGTGAATATCGTAGGCCAGAAGTTTCGGAGCACCGTCGGTCTCGCGGGTGAGATCGCGAACCAGAATCGAATACGACATATCCCCCCCTCCTTTCGACACGAAGCATGTACTCAAGATTATATCTCCAACGCCAGGATCGTTCGCGGAAGGATCATGTAAAGGTTAAACAACGTTAACGGGAATGTGTTGATTTGATACGGCCCCGGTTGGACTCGCCGAGCGCGGCGGTCATCCCGGCGGTTCCGCGGGTCGCGACGCCGGATCGGTCCGGGGCGAGAGGCGAGGCTGTCGACCGGGCTCGAGCACCGAATCACGCCGCGGCACCGGCCCGAGAGCTGCTCCCGATCGTGTCGCAGCGGTCTGGACGGACGACGATCCGGGTGGAGAAAGTCGCGCCATGCCCCCTCTCACGTGCGGCACAGGCTCGGCGCGCCTCCGCCTCAACTCGATCGGGACCGGCCCTAGATGAAGGCGAGCGCCCGACCGGACCTGACGGGCGCCGGAGCGGACCCGGAGGCCATGGTGAAGCGGATCCGGGCGGGGCTCGTCGCGGCAGGACTCGCGCTGCTGGTCGCCCAGTGCGCGCCCACGCCCGGCGCGCCGGCGGGCGGGATCGTCGTCGCCTCCAAGCTCGACACCGAGGGCGGGGTGCTGGGCAACATCATCCTGCAGGCGCTGCAGGCCCGGGGCCTGCCGACCGTCGACAAGATCCAGCTCGGCGCGACCGCGATCGTCCGGCAGGCCCTGATCGAGGGGCAGATCGACGTCTACCCGGAATACACCGGCAACGCGGCGTTCTTCTTCGGGAAGGCCGATCTCCCGGTCTGGAAGGATCCGGAGGCGGCCTACGGCACGGCCCGGGACCTGGATCGCGCGGCCAACGACCTCGTCTGGCTGACGCCCGCCTCGGCCAACAACACCTGGGCGATCGCCGTGCGCCAGGAGATCGCGCGGGCCGCGGGCCTGAGGACCATGAGCGACTTCGGCCGCTACGTGGCGGGCGGCGGCGCGATCAGGCTCGCCGCCTCGTCGGAATTCGTGACCAGCCCGGGGGCGCTGCCGGCCTTCGGCCGCGCCTACGGCTTCACCCTCCGGCCGGACCAGCTCGTCATCCTGGCCGGGGGCGACACGGCCGCCACGATCGCGGCGGCGGCGCGGGGCACCTCCGGCACGAACGCCGCCATGGTGTTCGGCACCGACGGCAGCATGGCGGTCGCGCGCCTCGTGATGCTGGACGACGACAAGGGCGTCCAGCCGGTCTACCAGCCGGCGCCCGTGGTCCGCGGCGCGGTCCTCAAGGCCCATCCGGAGATCGCCGCGGTGCTGGACCCGATCTTCCGCAGGCTCGATCTGGCCACGCTCCGGGATCTCAACGGGCGGGTCCAGATCGGCGGCGAGCCGGCCTCCGCGGTCGCGGCGGACTTCCTCCGGCGGAACGGGTTCGCGCGCTGAGCCGGTCACGCGGACAGCGCCGCGACCCGCGCCTCCGCGGGCGGGGTCGTCGGCCGCCCGCGGGATCCCGCGTCGACAAGCCGGGGCTCCGTCGGCAAGGATGCGCGGCGGGGCGCCCGAGAGCGTCGCGACGCCGGTGACCCGCCTCATGACACCCGTCCCGCTTCAGTCCACCTGTGCGTCCCGGGACGCCGTCGGCGCGTGAGGACGGGATTACTGTCCGCGCCCGGGCGGCCGCGCCCGGGCGTCGATCCGCTGGGCGCGGCCTTCGCGGCCGTGCTCGGGGTGAGCCTGCTCGCCCTGCCGCTGATGACGACCCGGCCGAACCGGATCGCGGCCGGCACCGCGCTGTCGGCGTGGTCGGCGCTCCCGACCGGCGCGGCGCTCCTCCTCGGGGGCGTCGTCGCCCTGGCGCTGCCGCTGCTGGCCCTGCGGTCGGCGCCGCCCCTGCGGCTGGCCGCCGCCGCCGCGACCCTGCTGCTGCTCGGCCTCGCGGCCGGCTGGGCGGCCGACCACCTGACCGCGCCAGGCGACCGCTACGGCCGGGTCTCGCCGGATGCCGGCTGGTGGCTCGCCTCCGGGACGGCGGCCCTGGCGGTCGGCGACGCGCTGGCGCGGATGCGGCCAGGGCCGATCCCGCGGATCGCCCTGCTGGCCCTGCTGGTCGCCGCGACGGGGCTCGCCCTGCGCACCGGGTTCTGGGACAACCTCTCGGTCCTGCGGGAATATGCCGGCCGCTCCGACACGTTCGGCCGGGAGCTGCGGACCCACGCCGCCCTCGCCCTCACCTCGGTCGCGGCCGCCGCCCTCATCGGGATCCCGGCGGCCGCGCTGGCGCGCCCGGTCCCGCCCCTGCGGGCGGGCCTGCTCACGGGCCTCAACGTCGTGCAGACCGTCCCGTCCATGGCCCTGTTCGGCATGCTGATCGCGCCCCTGGCCTGGATCGGCCGAGAGGTCCCGGGCGCATCGGCCCTCGGCATCGCGGGGATCGGCGCCGCGCCGGCCTTCGTGGCGCTGTTCGCCTACGCGCTCCTGCCGGTGGCCGCCGCGACCGTCGCGGGCCTCGACGCCGTGCCCGGGCCGGTGCGCGACGCCGCCCGGGGCGTCGGCATGACCCTGCGCCAGCGGCTGTTCCAGGTGGACCTGCCCCTCGCCCTCCCGGCGATCCTGACCGGGATCCGGATCGTCCTCGTCCAGAATATCGGCCTCGCGGTGATCGCGGGCCTCGTGGGCGGCGGCGGCCTCGGCGTGTTCGTCTTCCAGGGCATCAGCCAGAATGCGGGCGACCTCGTCCTGCTCGGCGCGCTGCCGACCGTCGCCCTGGCGACCGGCGCCGCCGTGCTGCTCGACGCCGTCATCGACCTGAGCCGCGGCCGCGCGGCGGAGCGGACCCCATGATCGATCTCGCCGGGGTGAGCCGCGTCTTCGAGGGGCGCACGGTCGTGGCGGACGTCACCCTGCGGGTCGAGGCCGGGACGATCCTGACGGTGGTCGGCACCTCGGGATCCGGCAAGACCACCCTGCTGCGCATGATCAACCGCCTGATCGAGCCGAGCGCCGGGACGATCCGGATCGCGGGCCGGGACGTCCGGGAGGTGCCCCCGCACCTCCTGCGCCGCGGGATCGGCTACGCCATCCAGGGACACGGGCTGTTCCCCCACCGCACGGTCGCGGAGAACATCGCGGTGGTCCCGAAGCTCGTCGGCTGGGAGCGCCGGCGGATCGCCGCGCGGGTCGACGAGCTTCTCGGCCTGTTCAACCTCGATCCGGCGGTCTACCGGGACCGCCTGCCGGCGGCGCTCTCCGGCGGCGAGCAGCAGCGGATCGGCGTCGCCCGGGCGCTCGCGGCCGAGCCGCCGATCCTGCTCATGGACGAGCCGTTCGGCGCCCTCGATCCGATCATCCGCGGGCGGGCGCAGGCGAATCTGCTGGCGATCCAGGCGCGCTACGGCACCACGATCGTGCTGGTGACCCACGACATGACCGAGGCGCTCCATCTCGGCGACCGGGTCGCCGTGATGGATGGCGGGCGCCTGGTGCAGGAGGCCGCGCCGGCGGACCTCATCGGCGCACCCGCCACCGCCTTCGTCGGCGCCCTCCTCGGCAGCGGCGAGCGGGCCTTCCAGCTCATGGCCCTGCGCGTCGTGGACGATCTGGTCGAGCCCGGCCCGGCGCCGGGCCCGCCCATCCCGGCCGGGACCACGGTGCGGGCCGCCCTCGCCGAGAGCCTGTGGTCGCGGCGCCCGGCCCTGCCGGTCAGCCGCGACGGCGTCGTCCTGGGCCGGGTGACGCGGGAGGCCCTCGCGGCGCGGGGTGCCCGGCCGTGATCGGCGCCCCGCGGATCGCCCGGGCCGCGCTCCTCGCCCTGCTGGGGGCGTTCCTGGTCGCTCCGGGCCTGTTCGCGCCCCTGTTCCGGCCCTTCGCCCCCGGCGACGCGCCGCCGATCTACGCCCAGACGCCGCTGCTGACGCTCGCCGTCACCCACCTCCTGCTCGTCGCGGCCGCGACCACGATCGCGGCCGCGATCGCCCTCGGCCTCGCGGTCGCGGCCACGCGGCCGGCCGGCCGCGACGTGCTGCCGTTCGCCCGGTCGGTGGCCCGCATCGGGCAGACCTTCCCGCCCGTCGCGGTCCTGGCCCTGGCCGTCCCGATCCTCGGGTTCGGGGCGGTTCCGACCCTGATCGCCCTGGTCCTCTACGGACTCCTGCCGATCTTCGAGACCGCGCTCACCGGGCTCGAGGATCTCGACCCGGCGCTGATGGAGGCCGCGCGCGGCATGGGGCTGACCGACCGGCAGCGGCTCGTCCGCGTCGAGCTGCCCCTGGCGCTGCCGATGATCCTGTCGGGGATCCGCCTCGCCGCCGTCATCGGGCTGGCGACGGCGACCATCGGCTCGACGGTCGCGGCCAGCACCCTCGGCGAGGTGATCATTTCCGGCCTGCTCACCGGCAACACCGCCTACGTGCTGCAGGGCGGCCTCGCCGTGTCCGCGCTGGCCCTGCTGATCGATGGCGGCTTCCGAAGCCTCGAGCGCGAAGCGGCACGACGGGCTGGATTTCGTTCCTAGACGCGACTAGAACGCCAGCGGGGCCGTACGCGCGGCCCTGGGGCGTGGAACCCCCTGTCTGATGGTCGGTGCCGACCACAACGGCACCCGTATCCTTGACCACACGGTCGGGGAGCCTGCGGCGTATGTCCAGGCGTTCCGGCGCTAAAGGTCGTAGGGACCGTTCAGACACGGTTTTCCAACTCCCCGACTCGGGATGGTCGAAGGCTCGCTCGCGGGGGCGCACCGCGAGCCAGGGCCCGCCGGGAGGATGGGCCGTGGGTTCCAGCGATCCCGAGACGCGCAGGCGGCAGCTCGACCGGCTGCGCGCGGCCTACGAGGCCCATCCGGGCCGGCCGGACCGCGCGACCATCGGCAACGGCGCGCGGCACTCGCGGGCGCTCCTCGGACGGATCCTCGTGGCGCTCGGCGGACTGCCGGACGGGACCGGCCTGCCGGCGATCGGACCGCGCGGGAGCGGACGCGTCCGGACGTAGCGGCACGGGCCGCGGGCCACCGCCGGGAGACCTCACGGAGGCCGCCGTCCGGATCGTTTGCGAGAGGCTCGGCCGCTTCGCCGGCACGGTGGCCGGCGCGCCGCCGCACTGACGGATCGGAGCGACGGGACAGGCGGGCCGACTTGGCGGTAAGACGCCGCTCATGACCCCCGCCGACCGAGACCGGTTCGAGAAATGCCTCGCGCTCGCCGCCCAGGGCGCCACGGCGGGCGAGCGGGCGGCCGCCCGGGCCGCCGCCGAGCGCATCGCGCGGGGCGCCGGAATGACCCTCGCCGAGGCGGCCGAGGCGCTCCGGCGTGACGGGCAGGCCTCCGCCGACCGGGCGCCCCGCCCGCCTCCGCCGCGGCGGCCCTATCCCTGGGCGCAACCCAGGGCGCCCGTGACCCCCATCACGGTCGAGGAGTTGCTGCGCCAGAAGGCCGAGACGGAGGCGTGGCGCAAGCGGAGCGCGGCGGCCGCCGACCGCCGCCGGAAGCGGGAACGCGCCGACGAGGACGCCTACGTGGCGGAGCAGCGCGCCCGGCAGGCGCAGCGCGACCGGGACTGGGCGCGCGCCCGCGCGGATCCCCCGGGCGCGACGGGCGACGAGACCTGAGCGCCGGCCGGCCGGCTCAGCGGTGATGCCGCGGCCGCGCGCTCCGGTGCGCCCGCGCCCTGCGGTGCCG
>NZ_BBUX01000026.1:0-72957 GCF_000974725.1 Methylobacterium sp. ME121 | reverse complement strand
CCGACCGGCTCCTCCCCCTCGTCGTCTCGGGTCGACGGCGCCCGCGGGCGGCGGACGGGACCCGGTTCAGGCCTTCAGGACGGGCTCCGCGATGTCGCCGCCGCCGCCGCGGGCCCTGAGATATTCGGGCTGGAACAGGCACATCCGCACGGCGTCGCGATAGCGCCCGTTCACGAAGAACTCGTCCTTCAGCACGCCCTCGGGGTGGAAGCCGCAGCGCTCGTAGATCCGCACGGCCCGGGCATTGTCCCGGTCGACATGCAGGTAGAGCTTGTGGATGTTGAGCACGCTGAAGGCGTAATCCATGGCGATCCGGGTGGCCTGCCACGCGTAGCCGCGGCCCTGGAAGCTCGGGTGGATCGCGATCTGGAACTCGCAGCGCCGGTGCAGGTGGTTGATCTCGACGAGCTCGATCAGCCCGGCCGGCTCCCCGCTCGGGTCGGCCACGATGAAGCGCCGCTCGGTCTGATTGTGGATGTTGCGCTCGTAGAGCTGCTGCAGTTCGGCGAAGGACTCGTAAGCCTCCTCGAACCAGTAGCGCATGATGCTGTCGTTGTTGTTGAGCTGGTGGACGAAGCGCAGGTCCTCCCGCTCCAGCGGGCGCAGCTTGATGGTGATACCGGTCACCGCATTCATGACGCACCCACCTCGATCAGCTTGCGCAGGAAGTGCTCACCCTGGCCCAGGGCATCGAGGGTGATGAACTCGTCGGGCTGGTGCGCCTGGGCGATGTCGCCGGGGCCGCAGACCACCGTCGGGAGACCCGCCGCCTGGAAGCGCCCGGCCTCCGTGGCGTAGGGGACCGCGACGGTGCGGTTGCGTCCCGCGAGGCGCAGGCAGAGGCGCTCGGCCTCCGAGCCCGGCTCCGGAGCGAGGCCCGGAATGTCGACCTCCTCCAGCGTCTCGATCCGCCCGTACGCGCCGTAGCGGTTGAGGCGCTCGCGGGTGACCCGCTCGACCTCGGCCGCGAAGAGCCGCGGGATCTCGGCCGGGTCGAGATCGGGCAGGCCGCGATACTCCCAGAGGAAGCGGCACTCCTTGGCGAGGATGTTGCGCGCGGTGCCGCCCTGGATCGTCCCGACATGGACCGTGGTCGAGGCGGGATCGAACCGCCCGGACGGGTCGCCGCGCTCGATCATCAGGTCGGCGATCCGGTTGAGGCCGGCGACGAGGTCGCAGGCGGCCGACACGGCGTTCGCGCCGAGGGCCGGGCGGGCGGAATGGGCCTCGTGGCCGTGGACCGTGGTGAGGCAGGTGACGATGCTCTTGTGGGCGTCCGCCACCTCCATCCCGGTGGGCTCGCCGACGATCACCGCGGCCGGGCGGGGCAGGCCGTCGCCGAACCGCGCGATCCCGTCCATCGAGCCGAGGCAGGTCGTCTCCTCGTCGTAGGAGAGCAGGATGTGGATCGGCCGCTTCAGGCCGGCGGCGATCATGTCGGGCACCAGGGCCAGGGCCAGCGCGTCGAAGCCCTTCATGTCGACCGCGCCCCGTCCGTAGGCCCGGCCGTCGGCGACGCGCAGGGTGAACGGGTCGCTGGTCCAGGCCTGGCCCGTCACCGGCACCACGTCGGTATGGCCGGACAGGACGACGCCGCCGTCGACCATCGGGCCGACCGTCGCGAGGATGGCGGCCTTGTCGCCCGCCGCGTTCGGGAGACGCAGGTACGGGACGTCCCAGCCGTCGAGATAGGCGCTGACGGCGTCGATCAGGGCGAGGTTGGACTTGTCGCTCTCCGTATCGAAGGACACGAGGCGGGCGAGCATGTCGAGCGGGCTCAGCCGCTCGCCGGTCGCGGACATGGATTCCTCCGGGGCGAGGCCCCGGCCGGGACCTCAGTGCAGGCTGCGGCGGACGTGCGGGCTGTCGAGGGAGAAGGCGGGGATCTCGGCCTCGAAGCTCTCGCCGGCCACCGTCGCCATGGTGTAGCTGCCGGCCATCAACCCGTCGGGCGTGTTGAGCGGACAGCCGCTGGTGTAGCAGAAGGACTCGCCCGGCTCCAGCACCGGCTGCTTGCCGACCACCCCGGTGCCGCGCACCTCCTGGCAGGCGCCGTGGCCGTCGATGATCCGCCAGTGGCGCGAGCGCAGCTGGACCTGCTCGCTGCCGTTGTTCACGATCTCGACCGTGTAGGCGAAGAAGTAGCGGCTCTCGGTCGGCGAGGACTCCTCCTCGACGAAACGAGACTGAACCGTCACACTTATTCCCCGCGTCTCGGCCTTGTACATCGCCCTATTTGGCCCTTCTTCGGACGGTACGACTCGCTGAAGCCGAATGGAACGCGCTTCCCGGCCGGTGGTAGTGGGCGGCGGAATCGTCGTCAATTGCGGCGGACTACCTCGCGCGACGCCGGCCCCCCGGCGGGGCGCGGCGCCGGCATGACGCGGCCTGCGGAAGCGGTTAAGCCCGCGTTAGCGGGTCCCGACGGACAACGCTGATCGGAGTGACGCGGACCGGCCGGGGCGCGCGAAGGAGTCAGGGGCGCGATGAACGCGGGCGCAGCCACGGGAGCCGCCGAGTCGAGCGCGGACGGCCGATCCGGCATTCTGCCGGCCCAGGCGATCGCCGCCCTGGCCCAGGCGGGCGGCATCCGGACCGCGAGCCCCTTCGCACCCGACCAGATCCAGCCCGCGAGCCTCGACCTGCGCCTCGGCGCCAAGGCCTACCGGGTTCGGACGAGCTTCCTGCCCGGCTCGGGACGGACGGTCCAGGCCTGCGTCGACCGGCTGTCGCTGCACGCCGTCGACCTGCGCCCGGGCGCCGTCCTGGAGACGGGCTGCGTCTACATCGCGGAGCTCCAGGAGAGCCTCGCCCTGCCGGCCGATCTCGCGGCGGCCGCGAACCCGAAGAGCTCGACCGGGCGCATCGACGTCTTCACCCGCGTGATCACCGACCGCGGCGAGGCCTTCGACCAGGTCGAGCCCGGCTACGACGGGCCGCTCTACGCGGAGATCTCGCCGCGCACCTTCCCGGTCCTCGTGCGCAGCGGCTCGCGGCTGTCGCAGATCCGCTTCCGCCGCGGGGCGCCGCGGCTGACCGAGGTCGAGCTCGGCCTGCTGCACGCCCGCTCGGCCCTGGTCGACGCCGGCAGCCCGTCCTTCCAGGGCGGCGTCGCGGTCTCGGTGGACCTCGCCGGCTTCGACGGCCTCGTGGGTTACCGGGCGAAGCGCCACACCGGCCTCGTCGACGTGGACGCCCCCGGCCGCCACCGGGCCGCGGATTTCTGGGAGCCCCTCGCCGCCGACGGGTCGGGCAGCCTGATCCTCGACCCCGGCCAGTTCTACATCCTGGCGTCGAAGGAGGCCGTGCAGGTCCCGCCGGACCACGCCGCCGAGATGGTGCCGTTCGATCCCCTGGTGGGCGAGTTCCGGGTCCACTACGCGGGCTTCTTCGACCCGGGCTTCGGCTATGCCGGGGCGGGCGGGGCGGGCGCGCGGGCCGTGCTGGAGGTCCGCTCCCGCGACGTGCCGTTCCTCCTGGAGGACGGGCAGATCGTCGGCCGCCTCGTCTACGAGCGGATGCTCGACCTGCCGGAGACGCTCTACGGGGCCGGGGCCGGCTCGAACTACCAGGCCCAGGGGCTCAAGCTCTCGAAGCATTTCGCCCTGTAGTCCGGCCCGGACCCGCAGACGGGAGCAGCGATCGCATGGACGCCGTCGACCGGAAGATCCTCGATCTCCTCCAGCAGGACGCGACGCTCCCGGTGGCCGAGCTCGCCGAGCAGGTCGGCATCAGCGCGGCGCCGTGCTGGCGGCGGGTGAAGAAGCTGGAGGCGTCCGGAGTGATCCGTCGCCGGGTCGCCCTGGTGGATCGCCGCAAGGTCAACGTCCCCACCACGGTGTTCGTGGCCGTGAAGGCGCCGCGCCACGCCGCAGACTGGTCGGACGCCTTCCGGCGGGTGGTCGCCGGCTTCCCGGAGATCGTCGAGGCGTGGCGCCTGACCGGCGAGATCGACTACCTGCTGCGGATCGTCGTGCCCGACATCGAGGCCTACGACGCGGTCTACCAGCGCCTCATCGCCAAGCTCGACTTCTCGAATCTGTCCTCCTCCATCGCCATGGAGGAGATGAAGTACACGACCGCCGTCCCGACGATCTACGTGGCGTGAGGCGACCGCGCTGCGGCGGGGCTCAGCCCGCCGCCACCGCGTAGGTCCGGTGGATCGACGAGTCCTGCGCCCGGTGGTCGTAGCCGTAGACGTGGATCGAGACGGCCGCTTCCGGCCCGTCATTGGCGATCCGGTGCAGGTTCGGCCCCGTGGGCATCATGCAGGCGACGAAGCCGGGCTCGCGGACGGCGTCCATGGTCGCCACGGCGTGGGTCTCGCTGATCGGGCGGTACCACGTCTCCCGGAGGCTGCCGCGCAACAGGCCGAAGCAGCACGAGCAGTGGTGGTCGTGGACCGGCGTCACCGTGCCGGGCGCCCAGACCATCGCCCAGACGCTGATCGCCTCGGTGCCGAACAGGAGGTTCCGGCTCAGGCCGGGCCCCTGGCCGACCAGCCGCGACGGGTCGAGCAGGTCCGGCTGCGCCAGGATGCGGACCAGGGTGGACCGGGCCGAGGCCAGGTAGGCCTCCGGCGACCGGCCCGCGGAGCGGGCGAGGTTCGCCAGCATCGCCTCGACGTCGTTCGGGGTCGCGGTCTGCGGCATCGGCCAGTCTCCTTCGGTGCCCTTCACGAGGCTGCGCGAAGAGTACCCAAGGTCCTGCGTGGGCGGGTTGCGTTCTCGCACCCGATATCGCCCGGTGCGGCAAAGTCATTGCGCGAAAGCGCGGCCGCGAGAAACCGCGTTGCGCGAGGGCGGAGAACCCCGCGAGCCCGACGCCGGCGCGTCCACCCGGACGACGCGGCGGGACCCGCGCGGAGGGTCCCGCCGCGGGACGCGGGAGCGGCAGCCGGCCTCAGCCGGCCGCGGCCTCGTCCAGCAACCACGCCACGGCGCCGGTGCTGGTCACGCGGCCGGCGGGCAGCGCCTCGCCCGCGGCGAGCCGGGCCAGCGGGGTCCGCTTGCCGGCACCGGTGACGAGGAACAGCACGTGCCGGGAAGACGCGAGCGCCGGCAACGTCAGGCTGATCCGGGGGACGAACGGCTCCAGGCCGGCCTCCGGCACGGCGACGACGAGCCGCCGGGTCTCGTCGACGGCGGGCTTGCCGGGAAACAGCGAGGCGGTGTGGCCGTCCTCGCCCAGGCCGAGCAGCACGAGATCGAACAGCGGGCGGGCCGGATCGAGGCTGTCGGCGCCGTAGAAGTCGAGGAGCGTCCGCTCGTAGGCGCGGGCGCCCGCCTCGGGGCCCGCGTCCGAGGGGATGAAGTGGAGATGCGTCGGCGGGATCCGGGATCCGCGGCCGAACGCTTCCCGGACCATCCGGACATTGCTGCGCGGGTCGTCCCACGGCACCGCGCGGTCGTCCCCGAAGAACCAGTGGATCCGCTCCCACGGCACCCGGGCCGCGTAATCCGGCCCGGCGAGCAGGCCGTACAGCACCTTGGGGGTCGAGCCGCCCGAGAGGCAGAGCGCGATCCGCTCGGACCGAGTCTCGCCGCAGGCCACGATGATCCGCTCGGCCGCCTCGCGGGCGACCGCCTCCGGATCCTTCAGGACGTGCGTTCCGACGGGAAGGCTCATGGGTTCGGGCCCTGCGGCTTCGGGGGTCGGACGGGGCGGTCCGCGGGCGTCCCGCTCAGCCCTTCGGCTCCTGGTGACCGCCGAAGCCCTTGCGCATCGCCGAGAGCAGCTTGTCGGCGTAGCTCGCGTGCTCGCGGGAGCGGAAGCGGCGGTAGAGGGCGGCCGAGAGCACCGTCGCGGGGACGCCCTCCTCGACGGCGGCGTTGATGGTCCAGCGGCCCTCGCCCGAATCCTCGACGTAGCCGGAGAAGTCGGTGAGCTGCTCGTCGCCCGCGAGCGCCTGGGCGGTCAGGTCGAGGAGCCAGGACGAGACGACGCTGCCGCGGCGCCAGACCTCGGCGATGTCGCCCATGTTGAGATCGAAGCGGCGCTCGGCCGGCAGGTCCGCGGAATTCGCATGGCGGAGGATGTCGAAACCCTCCGCGTAGGCCTGCATCAGGCCATACTCGATGCCGTTATGGACCATCTTCACGAAGTGGCCGGCGCCGGTCGGACCCGCGTGGATGTAGCCCTGCTCGGCGCGGGGGTCGCGCCCCTCGCGGTTCGGCGTCTTCGGGATGTCACCGACGCCGGGCGCCAGGGTCTTGAAAATCGGGTCGAGGCGGTCGACGGCTTCCTTGTCCCCGCCGATCATCATGCAGTAGCCGCGCTCCAGGCCCCAGACGCCGCCCGAGGTGCCGACATCCACGTAGTGCAGGCCCTTCTCCTTCAGGGCGGCCCCGCGGCGGACATCGTCGCCGTAGAACGAGTTGCCGCCGTCGATGATGCAGTCGTCCGCCTGCATCAGCCCCGAGAGCGCCTGGACGGTCTGCTCGGTGATCGCCCCGGCCGGCAGCATCACCCAGGCCGCGCGCGGCACCTCCAGCTTGGAGACCAGGTCCTCCAGGCTCGACGCGCCGACCGCGCCGGCCTCGACCAGGGCGGCGACGGCCGCCGGGTTCTGGTCGAACACCACGGCCGTGTGCCCGTCGCGCAGGAGGCGCCGGACGATGTTGCCGCCCATCCGGCCGAGGCCGATCATGCCGAGTTGCATTGCCGATCTCCTCAGAGTCTCCCCTCCCTGAAACCGGGGAGGGGGAAAGGTGCGCCTACGCCACCGCGGCCTTGAGGGCGGCCGCGACGCGCTTCAGCCCGGCCTCGAGGTCGCCCTTGATGTGGACCCGCAGCGCCCGCCGGCCGCGCTCGGCCAGCACGGCGAAATCGCCCCGTGCCTGCGCGGCCACCACCGTGGCGAAGCCGAGGGACCGGCCCGGGATCGGGAGATCCTGCGACGGATCCGCGGTGATCTGCAGGAACACGCCGGTATCCGGGCCGCCCTTGTAGGCCTGGCCGGTGGAGTGCAGGAACCGCGGCCCGAACTCGAGGCAGGTCGCCACCTTGCGGGCGTCGCGCACGGCGATCCGCGCCTCCTGGAGGATGCCGGCGGCCTCGGCATCGCGCGGCACGTAGGCGAGCAGGCCGAGGTAATCGCCGTCCTTGAGCCGCACGACCTGCGCCTTGAGCGCGGCCTCCAGGCCGTCGGTCGCCTGCGGCAGACCCTCGGCATTGCGCGGATCGGCGTAGAGCGCGATCGCGTCGTCGGAGAAGAGCGGCGTCTCGGCGGGGAGGGCGCCCTTCGCCTCGGCCTCGGCGAACAGCTTCTTGGTCTCGACCTTGCTGGCCTCGACGTCGGGCTGGTCGAACGGGTTGATCCCGATCACCGCGCCGGCCACCGCGGTCGCCATCTCCAGGCGGTAGAATTCCTGCGGCAGCTGCTCGATCGAGTCGAGGGTGATGCGGGCGATCGGGTGGCCGTCCCGCTCCAGGGCGCGCAGGGCCTCGTCCTGCGAGGCCTCGGCGTTGCCGTCGAGGCGGAGGTAGACGAAGAACCGGTCGTGGCCGTAGACCGCCGGAACGCCGACCGGCTCGCCGTCCACCGGCACGAGGCCCTTGCCCTGCTTGCCGGTCGATTCCGCGATCAGCTGCTCGGCCCAGGCGCCGAAGCTCGCGATCGCCGGGGAGGCGACGATCGTCACCTTGTCGCGGCCGGCGAGCGCCGCAGCGCCGATGGCCGTGCCCAGCAGGACGCCCGGATTCACGGCCGGCGGCACGGCCGGGCCGCAGGAGCGGACCATGATGCGGGCGGTCTCGAGGAGCGCCTTCACGTCGAGGCCCATGGCGGCGGCCGGCACGAGGCCGAAGGCCGAGAGCACCGAGTAGCGCCCGCCGATCTGCTTCACGCCGTAGAAGATCTTCTTGAACTTATCGCTCTGCGCGGCGCGCTCCATGTCGGAGCCGGGATCGGTCACGGCCACGAAATGGTCGCCGGCCCGGTCGCCGAGCACGTCCTTGGCGCGGGCCAGGAAGTAGTCGCGGAAGACGTTCGGCTCCAGCGTCGAGCCGGACTTGGAGGCGACGATGAACAGGGTCCTGCCCAGGTCGATGCTCGCCTCGAGGGCGCGCACCTGATCCGGGTGGGTCGAGTCGAGGATCTGGAGCTTGGGGAAGCCCTCGCGCTGGCCGTAGGTCAGGCTCAGGACCTCCGGGCCGAGGCTCGACCCGCCCATGCCGAGCACGACGGCGTCGGTGAAGCCCTGCGCCTTCACCCACTCGGAGAAGGCGGCGTAGTCGGCGGCCTTCTCCAGCTCCTCCTCGACGATGTGCAGCCAGCCGAGCCAGTTCGCCTCGTCGTGGCCGGACCAGACCGAGGCGTCGCCCGCCCAGAGCCGGCGGATCGACCCGCTGGCGCGCCAGGACTCGACAGCCTTCTTCGCCTCGGCCGCCAGGGTGTCGTCCATGGCGAGGCTCTGGCCGTCGAGCCGGTGCCCCAGCAGCGCGGCGCGCTTGCCGGCGACGGCGCCCAGCAGGTTGTCGGCGGCGTCGATGAAGAGCTGCACGCCCTCGCGAACCAGCTGCTCGGCGATCGTCTCGATGTCGATGCCGGTCCGCGCGAGCTTGGCCATCACGGCCTCGGCGCCCGGCACGTCCTCCTCGATCGTCGCCCGCACCACGCCGTGGTCGCGGAACGCGTCCATGGTGGCGGGCGGCATGGTGTTGACGGTGTTCGGGCCGATCAGCTCCTCGACGTAGAGGACGTCGGAATAGGCCTTGTTCTTCACACCCGTGGAGGCCCAGAGCAGCCGCTGCGCCTTGGCGCCCTTCTCGGCCAGCGCCGTCCACTTGGATTCGGCGAAGATGCGCTTGTAGCGCTGGTAGGCGAGCTTGGCGTTGGCGATCGCGACCTTGCCCTTGAGCTGCTCCAGGGCGATCTTCTCGTCGGGGTCGTTGGCCTCCGCGATCTTCTCGTCCAGCAGCTTGTCGACCAGCACGTCGATGCGGCTGATGAAGAAGCTCGCCACGCTGGCGATGCGCGAGACGTCGTGGCCGGCCTTCGCGCGCTCGTCCAGCCCGTCGATGAACGCGCGCGCCACGGCCTCGTAGGCCTCCTGCGAGAACAGCAGGGTGACGTTGATCGAGATGCCCTCGCTGGTCAGCTGCCGGATCGCCGGGATGCCCTGCGGTGTCGCCGGGACCTTGACCATCAGGTTGTCGCGGGACACCGCCTTGTGCAGGCGCCGCGCCTCGGCCAACGTCTCCTCGGTGTCGAGGGCGAGGTAGGGCGAGACCTCCAGGCTGACGTAGCCGTCCGCGCCGTCGCTCGCCTCGTAGACCGGGCGGAGCACGTCGGCGGCCGCCTGGATGTCGGCGATGGCGAGCCCCTCGTAGAGGTCGATGACGCGGCTGTCGCCGGTCGCCTGCACCGCCTTGAGGCTGTCGTCGTACTCGTCCGAGTGGCCGATCGCCTTCTCGAAGATCGACGGGTTGGAGGTGACGCCCCGCAGGCCGTCGCGCTCCACGAGCTGCTTCAGCTCGCCCTTCGCGATGAAGCCGCGGGCCACGAAGTCGAGCCAGACCGCCTGATCCTGTTCGTCGTGCAGGGCCTTGAGCGCGTTCATGTCGATTCCTCGTCTCGCGTACCGCGTACTCGCGCCCGAACGCGCTCTCCCGCCCGGACCGGGCGGGAGAGCAGCCCCCCGGGCTACTTCTTATGCTTGGCCACCTGCGCCTTCGCGGCGTCCAGGACCTTCTCGGGGGTAAAGCCGAACTTGGTCTGGAGATCCTTGATCGGCGCCGAGGCGCCGAAGGTGTGCATGCCGATCACCGCGCCCTCGGAGCCGGCGTAGCGGTCCCAGCCGATGACGCTGCCCTGCTCGACGGCGACCCGCGCCTTGACGGCGGGGGGCAGCACCGCGTCGCGGTAGGCTCGGTCCTGCCGCTCGAACAGGTCCCAGGACGGCATCGACACGACCCGGGCCTTCACGCCCTCGGCCTTCAGCGCCTCGTAGGCGCCGACGCAGAGCTGCACCTCGGAACCCGAGGCGAGCAGGATCACGTCGGGCGTGCCGTCGCAGTCGGCGAGCACGTAGCCGCCCTTGGCGGTGCCCGAGGCCGCGCCGTACTTCGTACGGTCGAGCGTCGGCAGCGGCTGGCGCGACAGCGCGAGCACCGCCGGCTGGTTCCTCAGGGTGAAGATCACCCGGTAGGCTTCGGCGACCTCGTTGGCGTCGGCCGGGCGCAGGGTGACGAGGCCGGGGATGCAGCGCAGCGACAGGAGCTGCTCCACCGGCTGGTGGGTCGGCCCGTCCTCGCCCACGCCGATCGAGTCGTGGGTGAAGATGTGGAAGACCGGCAGCTCCATGAGCGAGGCCAGCCGGATCGGCGGGCGCATGTAGTCGGCGAAGACCAGGAAAGTCGCGCCGTAGGCCCGCAGCCCGGAGAGGCCGAGCCCGTTCACGATCGAGCCCATGGCGTGCTCGCGGACGCCGAAATGCAGGTTGCGGCCGCCCGGCGAGAACGGGCCGAACGAGCCCGCGCCCTCGAAGGTCAGGTTGGACTTGTTGGACGGCGCCAGGTCCGCCGAGCCGCCGAGCAGGAACGGCACGTGCTGGGCGATGGCGTTCAGCACCTTCCCGGAGGATTCGCGGGTGGCGAGGCCCTTGGCGTCCGGCTCGAAGACCGGGATGTCCTTGTCCCAGCCCTCCGGCAGGCGGCCCTCCAGGAAGGCGTTCAGGTCCTCGGCGTGGGCGGCATCGGCTTCCTTCGCCTTGGCGAGCAGGCCCTGCCACGCGTCGTAGAGGCCGGCGCCGCGCTTGCCGATCCCATCGCGGAAGTTCTCCTGCACGCCGTCCGGCACGAGGAACTGGGCGTCCTCCGGCCAGCCGTAGGCGCGCTTGGCACCCTTCACCTCGTCCTCGCCGAGCGCGTCCGAGTGGGCCTTCGAGGTCCCCTGCTTCTTGGGCGCGCCGTAGCCGATCACCGACTTGACGATGATCAGCGTCGGCCGGTCGTTGGTCGCGAGGAACGTCTCGATCGAGCCCGCCAGCGCGTGCACGTCGTTGGCGTCGGCGACGCGCAGCACCTGCCAGCCGTAGGCCAGGAAGCGGGTCGCGACCTCCTCGCCGAAGGCCAGCTCCGTGTGGCCCTCGATGGTGATGGTGTTGTCGTCGTAGATCCAGCAGAGGTTGGCGAGCCGCAGGTGGCCGGCCAGCGAGGCGGCCTCCGAGGCGACGCCCTCCATGAGGTCGCCGTCCGAGCAGACGGCGTAGACGTTGTAGTCGAACAGCGGCAGGTTCGGCCGGTTCAGGTGCCGGCCGAGGAAGCGGCTGCCCATGGCCATGCCGACCGAGTTGGCGACGCCCTGGCCGAGCGGGCCCGTGGTGGTCTCGACGCCGGTGGTGAAGTGGTATTCCGGGTGGCCCGGGGTCCGGCTGTCGAGCTGGCGGAACTTCTTGATGTCCTCCAGCGACACCGCCGGGGCGTTGCCGCCGTCGCTCTCGGCGACGCCCGCGAGGTGCAGGAGCCCGTAGAGCAGCATCGAGGCGTGGCCGCAGGACAGCACGAACCGGTCGCGGTTGGGCCAGTGCGGATGCGCCGGGTCGTAGCGCAGGTAGCGGTTCCACAGGGTGTAGGCGACCGGCGCCAGCGCCATGGGCGCGCCGGCATGGCCGGAATTGGCCTTCTGCACCGCGTCGATCGCGAGCGTCCGGATCGTGTTGATGCTGAGCGTATCGATCTCAGCGAGGGCCGCCTTGGCGGGAGTGTCAGCACCGCTCATGATGTCGCGTCTTCCAGTTCGCCTCGCGCGGTCCGCTTCGCGGCTTCGCGCTGCCGTAGGACGGCGGGAGGAGCTCCGTTGGCCTTACCACCCTGCCGATCCGCCGGCCCTTCGCCGCGCGTATAGCTGAGGAGCGTGTTGACGAGGGCGACGTGGGTGAACGCCTGAGGGAAGTTACCCACAAGACGCTTGGCTTGCACGTCGTATTCCTCGCTGACGAGGCCGAGATCGGTGCAGATGCCGATCAGGCGCTCGATCAGCGCCCCGGCCTCGTCGCGCCGCCCCAGGCCGATGAGGTTGTCGACGTACCAGAAGGTGCAGGGGAGGAAAGCCCCCTCGGTCCCGGTCAGCCCGTCGGTGGTCTGACCCTCGGTCTCGTAGCGGAGGATGAAGCCGTCCCGCATCAGCCCCTTGCCGATCGCCTCCACGGTGCCGACCACCCGGGGATCGTGCTGCGGGAGGAAGCCGGTATGGGCGATGAGCAGCAGGCTCGCGTCCAGCGCCTTCGCGCCGTAGGACTGCACGAAGCTGTTGAGGGCGGGGTCGAAGCCCTTCGCGCAGACCTCGGCGTGGATCTCGTCCTTGATCGCGCGCCAGCGCGCGGCCTGCGCGTCGGTGGCGCCGTTCTCGTGCATTTCGTGCATGCGCAGGGCCCGGTCGAACGCCACCCAGGCCATCACCTTCGAGTGGGTGAAGTGGCGACGGCCGCCGCGCACCTCCCAGATCCCCTCGTCGGGCTCGCGCCACGCCTTCTCCAGGTGGTTCAGGATCGCGAGGCCGACCCGTATCCCGTCCTTGCTGACCGGCAGGCCGCGGGCATGGGCCTGATAGAGCGCGTCGAACAGCTCGCCGTAGACGTCGAGCTGGAACTGGCTGGCTGCGGCGTTGCCGATCCGGACGGGCCGCGAGTTCTCGTAGCCCGGCAGCCAGTCGAGCTCGATCTCGGGCAGCAGCCGCTCGCCGGCGATGCCGTAGAGGATGTGCGCCTGCTCGGGATTGCCCGCCACGGCCCGCAGCAGCCAGCCCAGCCAGTCGCGCGCCTCGTCGATGTAGCCCCCGTCCATCAGGGCGATCAGCGTCAGGGTCGAGTCGCGCAGCCAGCAGAAGCGGTAATCCCAGTTCCGGATCCCGCCGAGCCCCTCCGGCAGGGAGGCCGTGGGCGCCGCCACGATGCCGCCGGTGGGTTCGTAGATCAGCGCCTTGAGGGTCAGCAGCGAGCGCTGGAGCATCCGGTCCCATCGCGTGCCGCCGGTGCAGCGCGACGACCATTCGCGCCAGTGCTGGTCCGTGGCCTCGAGGACCTTGCGCGGCTCGATCGGGGGCGGATCGTCCTCGTGCGAGGGGCCGTAGCTCAGGACGAACCGGTGCTTCTCGCCGGCATGGACGGTGAACTCGGACACCGTCGTCTGCGCGTCGGATCCCTTGAGATGGACGTCGGTGCGCAGCACGACCTTGTGGGGGCCCGAGACGGCGCGCAGGTCGCCCAGCTCCGAGCGGGAGACCCAGGGCACGGCCGAGCCGTAATCGAAGCGGACCGCCATCTCCATCCGCATGGCGACGCGCCCGTGCACGCCCTCCACGAGCCGCACCAGATGGGCCCCGTCGCCGACCGGCATGAAATCCGTGACCAGGACCTCGCCCTGGCGCGTGGTGTGGCGGGTCTCCAGCACGAGGCTGCCCGGCCTGTAGGACCAGCGGGTCTCGACGTTCTCGGCCTCGGGGAAGATCTTCCAGAAGCCGTGCGCCTCGGTTCCCAGGAGGCTGGTGAACAGGGCGGCCGCGTCGAAGCGCGGCCAGCACAACCAGTCCACGCTGCCCTGCCGGCTGATCAGCGCGGCGCTGCGGCAATCCCCGACGAGCGCGTAATCCTCGATGCGTGCAGCCATCCGGCCCCGGCTCCGGTCCGCGGCCGGCAGTCCGGTCCGTCCGCTGCGACGCACCTAGGACGTCCGGTCACGAGATCCAGAGGTTCGGACGCCCGGGGCCGGGTGCGGTCAGCGCAGGCAGTCCGCCACGGCCAGGGCCACCGTGCCCTGGACCGCCTTCGCGCCGCTGCGCACGAGAGTCGCCGCGTCACCGACGGCCCGAGCGGCCGGAACCAGGGTCTCCACCACCGAGGCCGCGAAGGGCAGGGCCTGCGACGGGAGCAGGGTGTCCTCGGCCTCATCGGCGGCCGCCGCGCGCGCGGGCGCCATGGGATCGGGGTTGCTGCGCGGCGCCTCGGGGCAGCGCCGGCCCGGGCAGGCGCGCCGGCCCGCGGCCGCGACGTGGGAGGTCGCGCGGGCGGCCACGGCCGGACGGGCGGGCAGGGACCCCGTCCGCGCGATCACGGCGTCGAGCGGGTACTGCTCGGCGAACGCGATCACGGCGGGCGGGCGGCCCGGCGCCGCGATGGCGGCCATCGGCGCGAAATCCGTGGGTCCGGGAGCGGCGGACACGCCCGCCTCGGCCCGGGCGCCGGGCTGTACCGGTTTCGAGCTCGGGCAGTACAGCGAGGCCACGCCCAGGACCGCCACGACGGCCAGCGTCGGCAGGAAGGGCATGGACACGCGGCCGTGGGCGGCGTCCGTCAGGGCGGGCTGGTCTGGCCTGCGCATCCGAATCACCGATCTCCATGACCGCCGCGAGGTCCGCAGAGTGCGGTCAGCATTGCGGCGGAAGCTGGACCATTTCTTTGCGCGGCGGTTACTGGTGCCGCGGGACGGGATACCGCGGAAACGTCCGCCGACGGTCGCGCTGCGGGCACGGGCCTTGCTTAGCGTCCGGTGGCCCGCGCCGGGCCGGCCTCCAGAAGAAGACCCGCCCCGTACCGGGCCAAGATGACTGAGACCAATCTCACCGTCGCCGTGATCGACCCGAGCCGCGCCCGCGCGGCGATCCTGGAAGAGGGCCTGCGCGCCGCCGGGATCGGGCGCGTGGTCGTGATTCCCGACACCGCCGACCTCATGGAGCGCGTCGCCGCCCTCAAGCCCGACGTGGTGGTGATCCATCTGGAGAGCCCGAGCCGGGACATCCTGGAGCAGATGTCGGGCGTCTCCCGGCAGGTCGAGCGGCCGGTGGCGATGTTCGTCGACCGCTCGGACTCGACCATGATGCAGGCCGCCGTCGATGCCGGGATCTCCGCCTACGTTGTGGACGGCCTGCGGGCGGAACGGATCAAGTCGATCCTCGACATCGCGATCCTGCGCTTCAACGCCTTCGCGCGCCTCCAGCGCGAACTGACGGAGGCGCGGAGCGAACTCGCCGATCGCAAGCTGATCGAGCGGGCGAAGGGCATCTTGATGACCATGAAGGGCCTGTCCGAGGACGAGGCGTACAAGCAGCTGCGCCGCAAGGCCATGAACGAGAAGCGCAAGATCGCCGACATCGCCCGGGCGATTGTCACCACCGCGGACCTGCTCGGATGAGGCTCCAGCTCGGCTACGTTCCGCTCTGCGATGCGGCCCCGCTGATCGCGGCCCACGAACTGGGCTTCGCCCGGGCCGAGGGGCTCGACCTCGACCTCACCGCCGAGCCCTCCTGGGCGACGCTGCGCGACCGGCTGGCGCTGGGCCATCTCGACGGCGCGCACATGCTGGCGCCGCTGGCGCTGGCGAGCCGGCTCGCCCTGTCGGGGCCGCCCTCCGACCTGATCGTGCCGCTCCAGCTCAGCACCGACGGCAACGCCGTCACGCTGTCCCGCACCCTCTGGGCGGCGATGGACCCGGACGGCGAGGCCCTGGCGGACGTCGCCCGCGCCTTCGCGGGCGTGGCGCAGGCGCGGCTCCGCGCCGGCAGCCCCCTGACGCTCGGCACGGTGCACCCCTTCTCGTGCCACAGCTACCAATTGCGGCTGTTCGCCGAGGCCGGCGGCCTCGACGCGGCGGCTTTCCGCACGGTCGTGGTCCCGCCGCAGCATTGCGTGGAGGCGCTGGCGCGCGGCCTAGTGGACGGGTTCTGCGCCGGCGCGCCCTGGAACGACGTGGCGGCCGCGGCCGGCCACGGGCGGATCGCGGTCCACGGCAGCGCCCTGGCGCCGAACGCGACCGAGAAAGTGCTGGCCGTCTCCGCGCGGCTCGACGGCGCGATCCTGCCGCTGGTGCGGGCGGTCGCCCGGGCCGGACGCTGGTGCGCCGATCCGGAGAACCGGGCCGAACTGATCCATCGCCTCGCCCGCCGGACCTACCTCGACCTCGATCCCGCCTTGGTCGGGCGGGCCTTCGCCGGCGATCCGGACGCGTCCGCCGAGCCGGGCCCGCGCATCCGCTTCGGCGCGGCGGTCGAGGAGCCGCGCGCCGCGCAGGCCCGGTGGCTGCTGGAGCAGATGCGCGCGGCGCGGCAGCTCCCCGCGGATCTCGACATCGCGGCGGCGATCGCGACGGTCTACAGGCCGGATCTCTACAGGGCGGCGGTCGCGGATTCCTGAGGGCGGCGACACTTCCCGCAGTTCGTCACCGACCCGCGGTATCGGTGCGAACAGTGGCGGAACGTCGGGCAGGCTCGCCCGTTGTGCTTCCGCCATGCCTGGATGCCGCAAACTCGAAACTGGATCGTTGATCTCGCATCCGCGCGGGCGGGTCGAGCTTCGACGCTACGTGACCCGGGGCGGCCGAGTGCCCCGCGCGTGCAACGACAACCGTCGGGCCGGCGCGCACCACGCGTGGTACTGGGTCCTGGCCGCCGGCGCGATGCCGACGCTCGGCCTTCTGGCGATGCTGTCGACGCTCCTGTAACGGATCGCCGGCCAGGCACCCGCAGATCACCTGTATTGCGAAGCTGTGGCTCCGTCTCGCGAACATGGGAGCTTCGCGCGGCGGCATGGTCGTGCGACCTGACCAGATCCGCACAGAGCATCCACGCGCGCGGCGCTGCCGGCCACACCCCGCGCGCCGACGGCACGATCGACCGTGCGCGTGACCCCTTCGACCTCGCGCGTTCCGCACGCGCGCGACCGTCCACAGTCCCGACCGGCAGTCCGGTCCGCGCCTGATCGCTTTCGCGACGGGTCGCACAGTTTTTGTGCAGTGCCGCAGCCGCCGCTCCGACCCGCCGCCGAGCACCGAGCGCGCCGCCGGTCCTGAAGATCCGCGCGCCCCTCGCGGGCCGGCCGCCGTCTGGCACGGAACCTGCAATAACCTCCGCGTCCGTCAACGGCGACGGACAGCGCCGTCAGCGAGGCCGCTGATCCGGTTCTCCCTGAGGCTGAAGCCTGCCGGGAGATGACCGGCAGCGGCTTTTTCGTGGGCGGTCCGCCAACGACCCTGCAATCGAGGTTCCAGACGCGATCGAGCGATGGCGACATCCCCTAAGGACACACGCGGACACGACGCGCGCGCCGGGAACGGCCCACCGCGCGAGAGGCTGGTCGTCGTCGGCAACGGCATGGCCTCGCTGCGCTTCCTGGAGCGGCTGACCGAGGCCGCGCCCGGCCGCTACGACATCACCTGCATCGGGGCCGAGCCCACGGCCGCCTACAACCGGGTCCTGCTCTCCTCGCTGCTCGGCGGCGAGGTCGACGAGGCGGCCTGCGCCTTCCGGGGCCTCGACTGGTACGCGGATCACGGCATCCGCCTGATCACCGGCGCGCCCGTGACGCAGATCGATCGGGAGAACGGGCTCGTCATCGTGGGCGAGACCCACGTCGTGCCCTTCGACAGGCTGGTCCTCGCGGTCGGCTCCCTGCCGATCCGCCTGCCCAAGCCCGGCATGGACCTTCCGGGCGTCATCACCTTCCGCGACCTCGCCGACGTGGCGGCGATCCGCGCGGCGGCCGTCCGGCACGCCCGGGCCGTCGTCATCGGCGGCGGCCTCCTGGGCCTCGAGGCGGCGGTCGGGCTCGCGCGCCTCGGGGTCGAGACCACGCTGCTCCACGTCATGGACCGGCTGATGGAGCGCCAGCTCGATCACCACGCCGCCGGGCTGGTGAAGCGCGCCATGGAGGCGCGCGGCGTGCGGGTCATCCTCGAGGCCGACACCGCCCGCGTCGAGGGCGCGTCCCGGGTCGAGCGCCTGGTCCTGGCGGACGGCACCGCGCTCCCGGCCGACCTCGTGGTGATGTCGGTGGGCGTGCGCCCCTCGGTGGCGCTGGCCCAGGAAGCGGGGCTGGCGATCGGCCGGGGGATCACGGTCGACGACCGGATGACGACCTCGGACCCGCGCATCTTCGCGCTCGGCGAGTGCGCCGAGCACCGCGGCCAGATCTACGGCCTGGTCGAGCCCGCCTACGAGCACGCCGACACGCTCGCCCGCCACCTCGCCGGCGAGGCGGCCGAGTACCGGGGCACGGCCCTGTCCACGAGCCTGAAGGTGTCGGGCCTGCCGGTCTTCTCGGCCGGGATCGTGGACACGCCTGACGATGCCGAGGCGATCGTGCTCTCCGATCCCGGTGCTGGCCTCTACCGCAAGCTGCTGGTGCGCGACGGCCGACTGATCGGCGCGGTGTTCGTCGGCGACATCGCCGAGCAGGGCGCCTGCAAGGGCCTGATCCGCTCCGGCGCCCCGATCGAGAACGTGGACGACTTGATGTTCGGGCGCCCCGCGCCCGAGCCGCTCGCTGCTTGAGGAGGCGCGGATGTCCGAGACCACCACCCAGAGCGCCGCGGGCGCGTTCGAGGCCGAGCAGAAGCGCTACCTCGAAGGCTTCGCCTCCGGCATCGCCGCCGTGCGCCTGACCGGCGGCCTCGCCCCGGGCGGGGCCGGGGCGGCCGCGCCGCCCGCCGAGCCCACGGGCCCGGACGCGATCCACATCAAGGCGCAGGACCGGACCGTCCGGGACGGCGGCAAGCTCTGCGATCAGGAGAAGTGGAAGCGCGCCGAGAACCCGTTCGACGGCCACAATCGCCTCATCCGGGAGGCCGCCGCCGGCAAGCAGCCGAAGCCCGAGGACAATTTCCGCTGGCGCTACCACGGGATGTTCTGGGTCGCGCCGAATCAGGTCTCGTACATGTGCCGGCTGCGGATCCCGAACGGGATCCTGCACCACTGGCAGTTCGCGGGCGTCGCCGACCTCGCCGACCAGCACGGCGGCGGCTACGTCCACGTGACCACCCGGGCGAACCTGCAGGTGCGGGAGATCGATCCCGAGCACGCCCAGCCCTTCCTCGACGGGCTCACCGATATCGGCCTCACCGCCCGGGGGGCGGGCGCCGACAACATCCGCAACGTCACCGGCTCCTCGACCGCCGGCATCGACGCCCAGGAGCTTCTGGACACGCGCCCGCTCGCCAAGTCCTGGCACAACTGGATCCTGAACGACCGCTCCCTCTACGGCCTGCCGCGCAAATTCAACGTCGCCTTCGACGGCAGCGGCGTGATGCCGACCCTGGAGGAGACGAACGACATCGGCTTCCAGGCCGTGGAGGTGCTGGACGGGGCCGCCGTGCCGCCCGGCATCTACATGCGCCTCGTGCTCGGCGGCATCTCGGGCCACCGGGACCTCGCCCGCGACACCGGCATCGTCCTGAAGCCGGAGGATTGCAACGCCGTCGCCGACGCGATCATCCGCGTCTTCATCGAGAACGGCGACCGGACGAACCGCAACAAGAGCCGGATGAAGTACGTCCTCGACGCCTGGGGCTTCGACAAGTACCTCGCCGCCGTCGAGGACAAGCTCGGCCGCAAGCTCGACCGGGTCGCGCCGGAGCACGTGGCCCCGCGCAAACCCACCGACCGCTTCGCCCATGTCGGCGTCCACGCCCAGAAGCAGCCCGGCCTCAACTGGATCGGCGTCGTCCTGCCGGTCGGCAAGATGACCAGCGATCAGGTCCGGGCGCTGGCGAAGGTCGCGGCGGAGTGCGGCGACGGCCAGATCCGCCTCACCGTCTGGCAGAACTTCATCGTCTCCGGGGTTCCGGACGCGAAGGTCGCCGAGGTGGAAGCCCGCGTGGAAGCGCTCGGCCTCACCACCAAGGCCGCGGGCATCCGCTCCGGCCTCGTGGCCTGCACGGGCGCGCGGGGCTGCAAGTTCGCGGCCTCCGACACCAAGGGCCACGCCCTGATCATCGCCGACCACGTCGAGAAGGCCGTGCCGAACCTCGACGTGCCGGTGAACGTCCACCTCACCGGCTGCCATCACAGCTGCGCCCAGCACTACATCGGCGATATCGGGCTGATCGGCGCCAAGGTCGTGGTCTCGGAGGAGGGCGACACCGTCGAGGGCTACGACGTCGTGGTCGGCGGCGGCTTCGCCGAGAACCCGAAGATCGGCACCGAGATCTGGAAGGCCGTGAAGGCCGAGGACGCGCCCGCCCGCGTCGAGGCGCTGCTGCGCGCCTACCTCGCCCTCCGCCAGGGCCCCGAGGAGAGCTTCCAGGCCTTCACCAGCCGCACCGGCGCGGAGGCGCTCCGCGACGCCGCCGAGGACCAGCCCGCCCTGAAGGCCGCCGCATGACCCAGCACGTCTCGCCCCCCCTCGTCCTGATCCCCGAGACCGCGCCCTTCAACGAGGACCAGCGCGCCTGGCTCTCGGGCTACTTCGCGGCCCTGCTCGGCCCCTCCGCCGCGGGTGCCACGGCGCTGGCGCCGGGCGATGCTCTCGCGAGCGGCCCGAAGCTCGCCGACAACGACGACGCCCCCTGGCACGACCCCTCCGTGCCGATCGGCGAGCGGATGGAGATGGCCAAGGATCGGCCCGAGCCGCAGAAGCTGATGGCCGCCATGGCCCAGCAGGATTGCGGCCAGTGCGGCTACAACTGCGCCGACTACGCCAACGCGATCTTCCTGAAGAACGAGGCGCGCCTGAACCTTTGCCAGCCCGGCGGCAAAGAGACCCTGCGCATGCTCAAGAAGCTCGACGAGGAGTTCGGCGCCGCCGGAGGCGCCCCGGCTGCCCCGAAGGCGGACGACGACGCCCCGAAGGCGGCGGCCGATCTGGGCCCGCTCGGCTACTGCCGCGAGAACCCGGTCGAGGCGCTGTTCCTGTCCCGCCGCCGCCTCAACGATCCGGGCGGCGAGAAGGAGACGTGGCACATCGAGATCGGCCTGGACGGCACGCCGATCCAGTACGAGGTCGGCGACTCCCTCGGCCTGTTCCCCGCCAACGCCCCGGCGCTGGTGGACGCCGTGATCGCGGAGCTCGGCGCCCGGCCCGAGCGGGTGATCGGCGAGAAGACCCTGCGCGAGCACCTGCTGATGAACTACGCGCTCGGCGCGGCGCCCGACAACCTCTACCAGCTCCTGTCGCTGCTCACCTCCGGAGCGGCGCGCAAGAAGGCGCAGGCGCTCGCCTCCGGCGAGGATCCGGACGGCGACGCCGCCTATCTCGACGTGCTCGGCGCGCTCCACAAGTTCCCGGGCGCGCGGCCCGACGCCGAGGTCTTCCTCGAGGCCCTGGACGAGCTCCAGCCGCGGCTCTACTCGATCTCGTCCTCGCCGAAGATGGATGTCGGCCGGGTGTCGCTGACGGTGGACGCGGTGCGCTACAATCACCGCTCGCGGCTGCGGCTCGGCGTCGCTTCGACCCATCTCGGCGAGCGCCTGCCCGAGCAGACCAAGGTGAAGGTCTATCTGCAGAAGGCGCACGGCTTCGGCCTGCCGGCCGACCTGGCGAAGGACGTGATCATGTGCGGTCCCGGCACCGGCATCGCGCCGTTCCGGGCCTTCCTGCGCGAGCGCGCCGCCACGCGGGCGCCGGGCCGCAACTGGCTGTTCTACGGCCACCAGCGGCAGGCCAGCGACTTCTTCTACAAGGACGAGCTGAACAGCCTGAAGGACGACAAGGTGCTCACCCGCCTGTCCCTGGCGTGGTCGCGCGACGGCACGGAGAAGACCTACGTCCAGGACCGGATGCGCGAGAACGGCGCCGAGCTGTGGAAGTGGCTCGAGGGCGGTGCGCATTTCTACGTCTGCGGCGACGCCAAGCGCATGGCCAAGGACGTCGAGCGGGCGATCATCGACGTGGCGGCGCAGTTCGGCGGCAAGAGCCCCGAGGACGCGGTGGCCTACCTCGCGGCGCTCAAGAAGGCCGGGCGGTATCAGGCTGACGTCTACTGAGCACCGGTAACCCTCCCCCCTGTGCCGGGGGAGGGCGATGCGGCGCGGCGCTTGCTCCCGCCCAGGACGACCCTTCGAGGATCCAGCCATGACCCAGCCAGTGGCGGCGCCCACGGTGCGGACCACCTGCCCCTATTGCGGGGTCGGGTGCGGCGTGCTCGCGACCCCGGACGGCCAGGGCGGCGCCACGATCGCGGGCGACGCCGAGCACCCGGCCAATTTCGGCCGCCTGTGCTCGAAGGGCTCGGCGCTCGGCGAGACCCTCTCGCTGGAGAACCGCCTGCTCCACCCGCAGGTCGACGGCGCCCAGGTCTCCTGGGACGCCGCTCTCGACACCGTCGCGAAGAAGCTCGGCGCGGTCGCCGCGGAGCACGGGCCGGACGCGATCGCCTTCTACCTGTCGGGGCAGCTCCTCACCGAGGATTACTACGTCGCCAACAAGCTCGCGAAGGGCTTCATCGGCACGCCGCACGTGGACACCAACTCGCGGCTCTGCATGTCGAGCGCGGTCGCGGCCCACCGCCGGGCCTTCGGCTCCGACACGGTGCCGGGCTGCTACGAGGATCTCGACGAGGCCGACCTGATCGTGCTGGTCGGCTCCAACACCGCGTGGTGCCACCCGATCCTGTTCCGCCGCATGGCCGACGCCAAGGAGCGCCGCGGCACCAAGTTCGTGGTCATCGATC
This sequence comes from Methylobacterium sp. ME121, assembly GCF_000974725.1. NCBI lineage: Bacteria > Pseudomonadati > Pseudomonadota > Alphaproteobacteria > Hyphomicrobiales > Methylobacteriaceae > Methylobacterium > Methylobacterium sp. ME121. The sequence continues at coordinate 50,580 of NZ_BBUX01000026.1, read as the reverse complement.
CCCGCCGCACCCAGACCGCGCAGGAATCCGACCTGTTCCTCGGCATCCGGCCCGGCTCCGACACCGCCCTGTTCGCGGGCCTGCTGGTCTACCTGTCCGACAACGGCTTCCGCGACCGCGCCTTCGTCGATGCCCACACGGCCGGCCTCGACGGCGCCCTCGACCGCGCCCGCCAGATCGCGCCGGATCTCGCGGCGGTCGCCGCCGTCACCGGGGTGGCGGAGGCCGACATCGCGACCTTCTACGCCCTGTTCGCCGGCACGCGCCGGGTCGTCACGGCCTTCTCGCAGGGGGTGAACCAGTCGGCTCAGGGGACCGACAAGGGCAACAGCATCATCAACTGCCACCTCATCACCGGCCGCATCGGCGAGACCGGGATGGGGCCCTTCTCCCTGACCGGCCAGCCGAACGCCATGGGCGGGCGCGAGGTCGGGGGCTTGGCCAACATGCTGGCCGCCCACATGCACTTCACCCCCGAGGAGGTGGACCGGGTGCGCCGCTACTGGGGCGCCCCGCGGATCATCACCGGCGAGGGGATGAAGGCGGTGGCGCTCTTCGATGCGATTGCCCGGGGCAAGATCAAGGCCCTCTGGGTCATGGGCACCAACCCGCTGGTCTCGATGCCGCGCGCCGACGCGATCCGCGCGTCGCTCGCCGGCCTCGACCTCTACGTGGTGTCCGAGGCAGTGGCGGATTCCGACACCGCCCTGGGTCGCGGCAAGACCACAGTGCTGCTGCCTGCCCAGGCCTGGGGCGAGAAGGACGGCACCGTCACCAATTCCGAGCGCCGGATCTCGCGCCAGCGCCGCTTCCTCACGAGCCCGGGCGCGGCGCGGCCGGACTGGGCGGCGCTGGCCGAGGTCGGCCGCCGCCTCGGCCACGGCCGGGCCTTCGCGTTCGATTCCGCCGCGGCGATCTTCCGCGAGCATGCCGGGCTCTCGGCCTACGAGAACAACGGCACCCGCGACTTCGACCTCGGCGCGCTCACCGACATCAGCGACGCCGCCTACGACGCGGCCCCGCCGGTTCAGTGGCCGATCCCGAAACGCTCCGGCCTCCGGGGTGCCACCCAGGGCAAGGCTCGTCTGTTCGGCGACGGCCGGTTCTACACCTTCGACCGGCGCGCCCGCTTCGTCGCGGTGCAGCCGCCGGCCCTCGCGCTCGCGGCCTCGACGGCATTCCCGCTCATGCTCAACACCGGCCGGGTCCGCGACCACTGGCACACGATGACGCGCACCGGGAAGAGCCAGCGCCTCTCGGCGCACCGGGCCGTGCCGTTCGTCGAGATCCACCCGGACGACGCGGCGACCCACGGCCTGGTGGAGGGCGACATCGCCCGGCTGACGACCGCGCACGGCGCGGCCGAGCTGGAAGTGACGGTCACCGACACGGTGGTGCCGGGCAGCCTGTTCATGCCGATGCACTGGGGCGGCGCCTTCGCGTCGCGGGCCCGGGTCGGCGCGCTGGTGCGCGGCATGACCGACCCGGTCTCCGGTCAGCCCGAACTCAAGGCGACCCCGGCGGCCATCGCCTCCGTCGGCTACCGCGCCCGCGGTTTCCTGCTGACGCGCCGGCAGGTGGCGATGCCCGAGGGCTGGTGGTGGGCGCGCGCCGCGATCACCGGCGGCTGGGGCGCGCAATTCGCCACCGCCGACAGCTCCCGGGCGGTGGCGCTGATGGTCCGCGGGCTGATCCAGAGCGAGGCGCTGTCGGGCTGCGAACTGGCGGAATATGCCGACCACGCCCGCGACCGCTACCGCTGTGCGGTCTACGACGGCGACCGCCTCGTCGCCTGCCTCGCCTACGCGCCCGCCGGGGAACGGCCGGACTGGGAAGCCGCCAAGGCCCTGTTCGCCGCCGAGGCGCCCGGCGCCGCCGAACGACGGGCGCTGCTCTCGGGCCGCGCGGCGACCGCCTCGGCGGGCCCGGTGGTCTGCGCCTGCCACGGCGTCGGCGCCGACGTCATCGCCGCGACCATTGCCGGGGGCGCCGCATCCGTGGAGGCGGTGGGCGCAGCCTGCAAGGCCGGCACGAACTGCGGCTCCTGCATACCGGAGATCCGCAAGATGCTGACCGGGCAGACCGCCCGCGCCGCGTGATTATCTGATACACTCACCGGCAAGGACGGACCGGGTGATCCCATCCGATCCCCTCATCCCGAGGTGACCGCGTCCGCGGGCCTCGAAGGAGCCCTCCAGCCGGCCGCGCGATCCCTGGAGCCTTCCTTCGAGGCTGCTGCGCGGCTCCTCGGGGCGAGGGGGCGGACGGGAGTGGCCGGTTCGCGACGATCCAGGACAGGCCCGTGACCGAGACCCCCCTGCGCGCAGCCCGCGCCCCCCGCGAGACGAAGGCCGCCGGCCTGGAGCCGCTGGCGGTGCTGCCCGTCTTCGTGCCCCTCCGCGGCAAGCGGGTCGTCCTCGCCGGCGCGTCGGGCGGCGCCCCCTGGAAGGTCAAGGTCCTCGCCGCGGCCGGCGCCCACGTCGACGTCTACGCGCCCGAGCCCGGCGAGGAGCTGCGCGCCGTGCCGGGCGAGATCGTCGACGGGCGGGTGGAGCTGCACGAACGCGCCTGGAGCCCGGACGACCTCTGGGGCGCGGCCTTCTGCATCGGCGCGATGGAGGACGAAACCGAGTGCGTCGCCTTCGTGGCGGCCGCCCGCGGGGCCGGCGCCATCGTCAACGCGGTGGACCGGCCGCACCTCTGCGACGTGAAGTTCGGCGCCATCGTCAACCGCTCGCCGCTCGTGGTCGGCATCTCGACCGAGGGCGCCGCCCCGGTCTTCGGCCAGACCGTGCGTGCCCGGATCGAGGCGATGCTGCCCCGCGGGTTCGCCCGCTGGGTCGCGGCCGCCCGCGACTGGCGCGACGGCGTCACCGCCCGCTTCCACGGCTTCGCCGACCGGCGCCTCTTCTGGGAGCGCTTCACCGACCGGGCCTTCGCGGAGCCCGACCGGGCGCCGTCGGAGCGGGATCTCGCCGAGCTGCTCGGCGAGACCGAGACCGCCCCGAAGGGCGGCGCCGTGACGCTGGTCGGGGCCGGCCCCGGCGACGCGGAGCTCCTCACGCTCAAGGCGCTGCGGGCGCTGCGCAGCGCCGACGTCATCCTCTACGACGACCTCGTCGCCCCCGAGATCCTCGACTACGCCCGCCGCGAGGCCCGCACCATGCTGGTCGGCAAGACCGGCCACGGCCCGTCCTGCCGCCAGGACGACATCAACGCGCTGATGGTGCAGCTCGCCCGCTCCGGCAAGCAGGTGGTGCGGCTGAAATCCGGCGACCCGCTGGTCTTCGGCCGGGCGGGCGAGGAGATCGAGGCCTGCCGGGCCGCCGGCATCCCGGTGACCGTGGTTCCGGGCGTCTCGGCCGCGCAGGGTGCGGCGGCGTCCCTGGGCCTGTCGCTGACCCATCGCGACGCCGCGCGCCGCCTGCAATTCGTCACCGGCCACGACCGCCGCGGCGCTCTGCCGGACGATCTGAACTGGGGCGCGCTCGCCGATCCGAGCGTCACCACGGTGGTCTACATGCCGAAGCGGACCCTGCGGGCGCTGCTCGCACGCGCCGTGGCGGAGGGCCTGGCGCCCGCGACGCCGGCGCTGCTGGTGTTCAACGCCACCCGCCCGAACCAGCAGGCGCTGCGCGGCACGGCCGCGGACCTCGCCGACCGGGTCGAGGCGGCCGGCCTCGACGGTCCGGCGCTCCTGATGGTGGGCGAGGCCTTCTCGGAGATGCGGGGCGCGCTCCCGGCCCAGGCCGAGCAGAGCCGCGTCGCGGTCTGAGGCCGGATGGCGTGGGCGGCGTCGTCCGCCCGCCGGACGGCATGCGCCACGCCCTCCGGCCCCCGGGCGTGCTTCAAGTCAGCGGCTGTGGCGCATTCGGGCTGAAGCCGTCGACGCCGCGAGCCGGAGCACCGGCAGGCCCGGGTCAGGTCTCCCCGGCCACGAAGGCGCGCATCAGGTAGTGGGCGATCGCCATGGGCGGCGGGGCCTGGATCCCCTCGGGATGCGTCCCCGCCAGCATGGCCGCGACGTCGGCCCGGGTGAACCAGCGCGCATCCTCCAGCTCGCTCGGATCGGTGACGATGGCCTCGTCGAGGCCCTCGGCGGCGCAGCCGAGCATCAGCGAGGACGGGAACGGCCAGGGCTGCGACGTCCGGTAGGTGACTGCGCCGACGCGGATCCGCGTCTCCTCGAATACCTCGCGGCGGACCGCGTCCTCGATCGTCTCGCCGGGCTCGAGGAAGCCCGCGAGGCAGGAATACATGTGCGGCCGGAAATGCGGCCCGCGGCCGAGCAGGCAGCTGTCGCCCCGGCGCACCAGCATGATCACCACCGGGTCGACCCGGGGGAAGTGGTGGGCGTTGCAACTCGGGCACTCGCGGCGGAAGCCGCCGGCCCGCGCCACGGTGGCGGTGCCGCAATTGGCGCAGAAGCCGTGGCGGGCGTGCCAGTCGAGCATCGACTTGGCCACGGCGAGCAGGCCGAGCTCCTCGGCCTCCACGGCGGATTCGGTGGCGATGGACCGGAGGTCGAGGGTGCGGGTCGGTCCCTCGGCGAAGCGCTCGGCCGCCTCGGCGGGCGCGGCGGCGGCGAAGACGGGCTGCCCGTCCCGGTGCCCGAGGAAGATGCGCGTCCCGCCCGCGAGGCCCGCCGCCTCCGCGACGGCGATCAGCGCCGTCTCTCCCCGCAACACGATCCGGTCGCCGCAGATCAGCACGAGGCGGGCCTCGGGCGTGTCGAAGGGCGGCACCGCCTCCTCGGGCTGCTCGGCCGAGTGGCGGTCGAGGCGGTTGCGGACGAAGCCGAGGGTGTCGCGGGGATCGGTCATGCCAGGGTCAGGCCGCGGAGAAGAGGGCGCCGGCGCGCTCGAGGAGCTGGGCGCGGGCGTGGAGCGGGTAGGGCTTGCGGGTCTCGAACCCCCAGACCGGCCCGGGCCAGGCAGGATCCGACCGGAAGCGGCCGACGACGTGGACGTGAAGCTGCGACACCACGTTGCCGAGCGCGCCGATATTCACCTTGTCGGGCTTGGACAGGGCCAGCATCACCCCCGTGGCGAGGCGGATCTCCTGCCAGAGCGCCGCGGCCTCGGCTTCGGAGAGGTCGGTGATCTCGGTGAGGTTCGGGCGGCGCGGCACCAGGATCAGCCACGGGAACCGGGCGTCGTCCATCAGCAGCACGCGGCACAGGGCAAGGTCGCCCACTTCGGCCGTGTCGGCCGACAGGCGCGGATCGAGGGTGAAGGCGGACTCGGTCATCGCCGACCGATGTAGCGCAGCTTCCGCGTCGGCGCGCGGGTTCGCTGCGCCGTCGGTGACGCAGCGTCCCGGCCGACCGGGTCAGAGACCCGGCACGACGCCCTGGCGGCCCACCGCGATCGTGCCCGCCACCAGTCCACCGTCGTCGCCGGACCGCGCGAAGATCGTCACGGCTGCGCCCGGCTGGAGCATCGCCTTCTCGCCCGGGGAGAGCTGCGTCACCGGGGTGCCGTCGGGGATCGCGAAGGACGATTGGCCGCCGTTGTAGGCGACGGTCACACGCGTCGGCGCGCCCCGCTGCAGGTCGGCGACCCACCCGGCGGTGAGGCGCGCGCCCTGCCCGGTGTCCCAGGGCTGGCTGCCCGCCTCGAAGCCGCGCTCGGAGGGCGAGTACAGGGTCACGGCACTCGCCTGCCGCGGCTCGGACTCGGACGCGCCGAGGATGCTGACGTAGCTCTCCGGCTTGATCGACCGCAGGCTGGAGCCGTTGACCGCGTAGATGCGGGTCCGGGGGCCCATCTGCACCGCCAGGCTGCTGCCGCTGGCGCGGCGGATCTCCAGGCGCTCCGAGTCGGCCCGGACCACGGTGCCGCGGAACCGGACGGTCGTCGGCTCCGCGCGGGCGGTGGGGATGGCCGCGATCGCCAGAAGGCCGGCGAGGAAGAGGCGTCTCACGGGGCTCGTCACGGGGCTCCTTTCCGAGGGGTCGTGCCATGGGGGCCCATCGGGGACGCCATGGAGGCGCCATGGGGCGTGCCGTCCGGGTGCGGGACCCGAACGCCGGGGACCGATTCCGGTTCCCGGCGCCGGTCGCAGGACCGCGCCGTGTCCCGGCAGCCGGGCTCGCGACTCAATCAATGCGCCATCAGCACCGGCATGTCGGCGTAGGCCAGGACGTGGCTGGTGACGCCGCCGAAGATCATCTGGCGCAGGCGGCTCTGGGTATAGGCGCCCTTGATGAGCAGGTCGCAGCCGAAGGCCTTCGCCTCCGCCAGGAAGGTCTCGCCGGGGACCCGCCGGCCGGCCGGAAGGGCCCGGTGCGCGGCGTCCACGCCCTCGCAGGCCAGCGCCTGGGCGAGATCCTGCGCCGTCGGGCCCGGCACCATGCCGCCCTCGACGCTGAGCACCAGCACCCGCTCGGCCCGCCGCAGGAACGGCATCGCGAAGGCCACCGCCCGGGCGGTCTCGGTCGAGCCGTTCCAGGCGATGACCACCGCCTCGCCCAGGCTCGCCGGCGCCGTGGGCGGCGCCAGCAGGATCGGCCGGCCGCTCTCGAACAGGGCCGTCTCGAACGTGGTCATGCGCGGGGCGTTGTCGGTCGTGCCCGGCCGCCCGACCACCGTGGCCGAGAACAGCCGCGCGTACTGGCCCAGGAACGCGTCGCCGGTGGGCACGTCCTGCCGCCAGCGATAGCGCGGGCCGGCATCCGGCACGCGATCCGGTATGCAGAGCCCGTCGCGGGCGTGCCGCGGGATACCGGCGCCGTCCATGAAGGCGACGAAGCGGCCGCCCGCCTCCTCGGCCTCGGCCCGGTCGGCCTCCTCGTCGCGGAGCCACGTCATGCCGCCGACCATGTCGACCGGCACGTACTCGGCGAGGGCCGGGCGCAGGGACACGCCCTCGATCAGACTCCCGAAGCGCGTCGCCGCCAGCCGCGTCGTCTCGAAGACGGAGGGCAGGGCGTCGTGCATCGCGACGGGTACGAGCAGGGTCTTCATGCTGGCCTCCTCCTCGGGCACGCGAGGCTAATCCGCCCGGCCGCCCGGTGGAACCGGGCCCGGCTCGGCGCGCACACGGTTTTGCGGCGCGCCGGGATCGAGCCGCCGCCGGAGGGCCCGGGTCAGGGGCCGCTCGACCAGGCGGTGGACCACGAGCGCGGCCGCGGCGCTGACGGCGAGCATCAGCGCCATGCTGCCCCAGGGGGGCAGGGCGGGGGTGAGGCCGAGCCGGAGCAGCGCCTCGCGCACGAGGCGCAGCGCGAACGGGTGGACGAGGTAGAGCGCGTAGGACGCGTCCCCGAGCCTGACGAGGCCGCGCACGGGGGAGGGCAGCCGCGCGACCTGAGGCGCGTCGCGGGTCGGCCCGAGGGCGGCGGCCACCAGGAGGACGGCCGGGCCGCCGACGAGGAGCGGGCGCAGGAACCCGTCGGCCTCGCCGAGACCCGCGAGCACCCGCGCGGCCAGAGCCAGCCCGAGCCCACCCAGCACCGCGAGCCCGATCCGCGCGGGGAGGGAAGGCCGGAACCCCGCGCCCCAGGCGAGGGCGAGACCGGCGCCAGCGGCGAACTCGAGCACGATCGGATCCGACCAGAATCGGAGCGGCACCGGCAGGCCCGGCACGAGGGCGCCGACGACCACGAGGCCGGCCAAGCTCCCGCACAGCCACGCGACGGCGCCGCGCCGGCCGAAACCGAGGCCCGCGGCGAAGAGTGCGTAGAAGGCCGCCTCGTAGTTCAGGGTCCAGCCGAGGCCGTAGAGCGGCTGGACGGTGCCGTCCGGGCGGGCCGCCGGCCAGAACAGGAAGCTCGCCGCGAGGGCGACCGGGTCGCGCACCAGCGCGGCGGCCTCGCCGAGAAGGTCCGGCCGCGCGAGCGCCAGGACGAGGTAGAGCAGGCTCACCAGCCAGTAGAGGGGCACCACACGGGCGACCCGGTGGGCGAGGAAACGGGCGCGCCCGCCCGGCCGCCCCGCGAGCCGGCCGCCGGCATGAACGATGACGAAGCCGGAGATCACGAAGAACAGATCGACCCCGCCCCACCACGGCAGCAGCGTCGCGGGGTCGAGCGCCGGGCCGGCGCCGCGGTCGGCGAGGAGCCCCGCCTCGTGCCGCGCGTGGTGCCACGCCACCATGAGGGCGGCGGCGGCGCGCAGGACCTGGATGGCGACGAGGGTCACGGGGCGCCCGCCCGCGACGCGACGCGAGCCGCAACCGGCGCGACCCGCCCGCGGCCGGGATCGTCCTCCTGGAGGAGCGTGACCGGCACGCCGCCGGATCCGCCGGAACGGCGGCGTCCACGCGGGATCAGATCGGCCCGGGAACCGTGGCGTCCGAGGCGAAAACGGCAGGAACCATAAGCCGATAACCTCGTTGACGGACCAATTCGCGAACCCGCCGGCGCCGAAACGTCTGCGACATCGCGTGCCGAGGCGTCCGTGCTGCGCATGCGGCGTCCTTCCGCGGTTCGCGTGCCCATTTCGAACAGAGGTCCCGATGCTGAAGAACTACGCTGCCGCGTCCGCGCTCGTCCTGGCGCTGTCGACCCCGGCCATGGCTCAGAGCGCCAACGACTTCCGCATGCAGTCGATGCAGGCGAACGCCTTCGAAATCCAGTCCTCGCAGATCGCCCTGTCCAAGTCGCGCAACCCGCGCATCCGCTCCTACGCCCAGGAAGTGCTCCGTGACCACCGCGCCGCCAACGTCGCCCTGGCCGGCGGCCAGATGAACGGCGTCGCCGGCGATCCCGGCCTCGGCGGCCTCGTCACCGCCCCGATCGCGGTGGCGGGCAGCGCCGTGGGCGCAGGCGTCGGCGCGGCGACCGGCGTGGTCGGCGGCACCCTGGCGGGCGGCCCGGTCGGCGGCCTCGAGGGCGCGGGTGCCGGCGCGGCGCGCGGCGCCGCCGCGGGCGGCCAGATCGGCCGCGGCGACGTGATGGCCACCGGCGCCTCGACGATGGTTCCGCCGAACCCCGAGCAGCAGGCGATGCTGGCCCAGCTGTCGGCCGCCCCGGCCGGCGCGCGCTTCGACCGCCTGTACGCCTCCCAGCAGATCCAGGCCCATCAGATGACCATCGCGATGACCCAGGCCTACGCCCAGGGCGGCCCGAACCCGGCCCTGCGCAACTACGCCCAGCAGGCCCTGCCGGCCCTGCAGATGCACCTGCAGCAGGCCGAGCGTCTCCCGGGCGCGATGTAAGCGTCACGGATTTCGGCGGCCCGGCCTCGGCCGGGCCGAACGAGAAGGCGGCGGGCGCGAGCCCGCCGCCTTTCTCATGTCGATGGCCCTTCGAACCGGGATGATCGCGGGCCGACCGCGGCGGACGACCTTCGCGGACGCGCCGCGCCGGCGCGTCCCAGCAACGTCGGATCCGGGACCGGCCGACCGGTCCCGGATCTCAGCGCCCGCGCTACGCGCTCACTCGCACGCGATGGCGGCGACGGAGCGGACGGCTTGGCCGGTCGTGTCGATCGGCGCCTTGAACACGCCGGATTGCGGGTCGCGCACCAGCAGGGAGCCGCTGGCCACGCCGAAATGCGCGCCGTGGATCTCCAGGCGGCCGTCGTCGACGCGCTCCTTCACGAACGGGAAGGTCAGCAGGTTCTCCATGCTCTGGACGACCACGGCGTGTTCCAGCTTGGTCAGGTAGTCGGGCGCGCCGGGATCGCCGGCCTTGTCCTCGGCCTGACCCACGAGCGAGACCCACTTGCCGATGAAGTCACCGGGCGAGAGCGGCTTGGCCTTGTTGGCCCAGGCCTTGATGCCGCCGCAGGTGGCATGCCCGAGCACGACGATGTGCTTCACCTCCAGGGCCTGCACGGCGAATTCCAGGGCCGCCGAGGTGCCGTGGTACTGGCCGTCCGGCTGGTAGACCGGCACGAGGTTGGCGACGTTGCGGATCGTGAACAGCTCGCCCGGGCCGGCATTGAAGATCGCGCTCGGGGAGACCCGGCTGTCGCAGCAGCTGATGACCAGGATCTCCGGATTCTGCGTGGAGGCGAGTTGCGCGAAGCGCCGGCGCTCGGTCGGGAAGCGATCGAGGAGGAAGGACCGGTAGCCTTCGGTCAGGTAGACGGGGAACATAACGTCGTCTCCAGTTAGACAAATCCGCGACAGCGGGAGTGAACTCAAAGTTCTCGCCAAGCAAGAACGCGCGGCTGGGCCGGAATAGTCCCGCGCGCGAGATCGGATGCGAGGTCCACGAGCCCGGCCGGCTCGACGTGCTCGCCGCTGGCGCGCAGCTCGTCGAGCGGCCACCAGCGCGTCCCGATCAGCGGGTTGTCCTCGGTCTCGGCGAGGCGGCTCGTGTCGACCCGGTCGTCGGGCAGGCGGACGAGGAAGTAGCGCTCGCGGGCGTCCCGCGCCTGCCGGAACAGGTGGAACGGGCCGTCGCAGGCCGCGACCTGCGGGCCGATCACGGCGTCGCCCCGGCCGATCTCCTCCTCGAGCTCCCGACGGCAGGCGGTGACGTGATCCTCGCCGGGCTCCAGGCCGCCGCCGGGCATGAACCAGAACCGGAGCGGCGCCCCATCGGGCCCTCTCGCGTGGACCGACGTGTAGGCGATGAGCAGGATCCGGTCCCGCGGATCGAGGACGATCGCGCGGGCGATGTGGCGGACGGGCAGGGGGTTCGCGGCGCTCATACAGCCAGAGCTAGAGCACGCCCAGGGGACGGACACCGGCCGCGCGCACGCCCGCGTGCAAAACAGCACGTTGGGGCCGATGGCGCGCCGGGCGGCGGTGCGGGGCGCCGGCTCAGGAAGGCGGGCGCGGCGCCGGTGCCCAGATCACCGCGGGGAGCCCGAAGGCGTCGCGCTCGGGCGGATCCGGCAGCGGCTCGGCCCGTCCGAGGCTCATGTCGCGGGCCACCACCAGGGCAGCCAGGGCGTCGAGATGGTCGTCCTCCGGGACGCCCTTCGCCCGGGACGCGATCAGCGCACCCGGCAGGCCGGCCGCCGCGAGGAGCGCCCGCCGGAGGTCGAGCCCCTCCCGGGCGCGCCTGCCCTTCTTGGGCAGGCCGAGCGGCCGGCCGCCGTTGAGGGCGTGGAAGGCGACCTCGGGATGGACCTCGTGGACCCGCGCGCGCGCCTCCGGACGCTCGCGCAGGAGCGTGTCGACCGCCCGGACGTAGGGGAAGATGTTGTAGCCCTGGATGGACGGCGCGAAGGGCGGGTCGCTCGCCGCCCGCGAGGCGGCCTTCGCGGCCGCGTAGTCGGGGGCGTAGACCGCGCTCCGCGGCGGCATCGGGAACACCGACGCCCGCGCCGGCCCGAGCCGGGCCCGGGCGGCCCGGTCGGCGGCGCGGCCACCGCCGGTGATCCGGTCGGGCAGCCCGATCGGCACGTCGATCCCGACGATGCCGGGCCGCTCCGGCGCGTCGAGGAGCGCGGCGACGTCGGGGAACAGGGCGCAGCGGTGTCGGTCAGGGTCGTCCAGGTCGAGGAGCACGCCCGCCCAGGCGCCGCGGCAGCCGTCCAGTCCAGCGATCCAGCGCGCCATGCCCGTCCCCCGTCCCCCGTCGCCGTCAGCGCGGCCGGCGTTCTTGCCGGCGTTCTTGCCGGGATGCGCGCGGAAAGCTATCCGCGTCGCCGAGGGCGCCGCCGGCCCGGGAGAAGCGTGATGAGCGAGATCCGTCCCCGTCGCAGCGTGCTGGCGATGCCGGGCTCCAACGCCCGGGCGCTGGAGAAGGCGCGGTCTCTCCCCGCCGACGTGATCCTGATCGACCTCGAGGACGGCACCGCCCCCGCCGCGAAGGCGGCGGCCCGCGCCCAGGTCGCCGCCGCGGTCGCCGCGCGGGGCTTCGGCCACCGCGAGGTCGTGGTCCGCATCAACCCACCCGAGACCGAGGACGGCGAGGCCGACCTCGTCGCGCTCGCGCCGGCCGCCCCGGACGCGATCCTGGTGCCGAAGGTCCGCACCTCCGACGCGCTGATCGCCGTCGGCTCCCGCCTGCGCCGCCTCGGCGCGCCGCTGGCGACGCGGGTCTGGGCGATGATCGAGACGCCGATGGCGGTGGTGAACGTCGCCGAGATCGCGGGCGCGGCCCGGGACGTGGACGGCCGGCTCGGCGCATTGGTGATCGGCCCGAACGACCTCCTGAAGGCGTCCCGGATCCGGCCACCCGGGCGGGCCGCGCTGATGCCCTGGCTGATGAACGTCCTGGCCGCCGCCCGGGCCTACGAGATCGAGGCGATCGACGGCGTCTTCACCGACCTCACCGACGCGGCCGGGTTCGAGGCCGAGTGCGTCCAGGGCCGCGACCTCGGCTTCGACGGCAAGATGCTGATCCACCCGAGCCAGATCGGCCCGGCCAACGCGGCCTTCGGGCCGGATGCCGGGGAGATCGCGCAGGCGCGCCGGCTGATGGACGTCTTCGACACGCCGGAGAACCGCGGGCGCGGGGTCGTCGCGGTGGACGGCAAGATGGTCGAGCGGCTCCACGTCGAGGCGGCCCGGCGGACACTCGCCATGGCCGAGGCGATCGCGCGGCTCTCCGCGTGAGCGACCTGCCCGAGGTCGGCCTGCGTCTGCTCGACCCGCGCCTGCCGGGCTGGGGCTTCCCGCGCTGGGGCTCGTCGGCCGCCGCCGGCCTCGACCTGCATGCCTGCCTCGACGCGCCCGTGGTCCTGCCGCCTCAGGGCAAGCCGGTCCTGATCCCCGCCGGCTTCACCGTCCTGATCCGCGACCCCGCCTGGTGCGGGCTGATCTTCCCCCGCTCCGGCCGCGGCCACCGCGAGGGCCTCGTGCTCGGCAACGGCACCGGCGTGATCGACGCGGATTACGAGGGCCCGCTGATGGTCTCCGCCTGGAACCGCGACGCGTCGGAGCCCGTCCGGATCGAGCCCGGGGATCGGATCGCGCAGCTCGTCTTCACGCGGGTCACCCGGCCGGCGCTGACCGTGCTGGAGGGCGCGCCCGGCTCCGGATCGGAGCGGGGCGCGGGCGGCTTCGGCTCGAGCGGGCGCTAGGCCCCCGTCAGTCCAGCGTCTTGCCGAGCCGCCCGGCCAGGTCCTGGATGAACTGGAAGGCGGTCCGGCCCGAGCGCGAGCCGCGGGTCGTGGCCCATTCGAGGGACTCGGCGCGCAGCTGCTCCGGCGGCACGGCGAGGCCGTAGCGGTCGGCATAGGCGCGGATCATCGCCAGGTACTCGTCCTGGCTGCACTTGTGGAAGCCGAGCCAGAGGCCGAACCGGTCCGAGAGCGAGACCTTCTCCTCCACGGCCTCGCCGGGATTGATCGCGGTCGAGCGCTCGTTCTCCACCATGTCGCGGGCCAGCAGGTGCCGGCGGTTCGAGGTGGCGTAGAACAGAACGTTCCCCGGACGCCCCTCGATGCCGCCGTCGAGCGCCGTCTTGAGCGACTTGTACGAGGTGTCGTCGGCGTCGAAGGAGAGGTCGTCGCAGTAGACGAGCCAGCGGTGCGGGTCGGGCCGCAGCAGGGCCATCAGGTCCGGCAGCGCCTCGATGTCCTCGCGGTGGATCTCCACGAGCTTCATCGGCAGGCTGCCGGCGGGCCGGCGGGCGTTGATCTCGGCGTGGGCCGCCTTGACCAGCGAGGACTTGCCCATGCCGCGGGCGCCCCACAGCAGGGCGTTGTTGGCCGGCAGGCCGCGGGCGAAGCGCTCGGTGTTCTCCACCAGCGTGTCGCGCGCCCGGTCGATGCCGGTGAGCAGGCCCATCTCCACCCGGGCGACCTGCGGCACCGGGGTCAGACGGCGCTCGGGCCCCCACAGGAAGGCGTCGGCGGCGCTCGGGTCGAAGGCCGGCGGGGCGGCGGGCGCGGCCCGCTCCAGCGCGGTGGCGATGCGCTCCAGGAGCGGCATCAGGGTGTCGAGGGTCACGGGGCTCGTCATCGGATCGGGGGGTTCGCGTGCGGGTCTGTCAGGCCGCCGGTTCTACGGGGAAGATCCGGGGAAATCATCCGTATCCGCTCGCATGGCGCGGTCCTCCCGAACGCGAACCGGGATCGGGCGTTGATCCTCCCGGCAGGTCGCGCCGACACGTCCGCCGGGGAGTATCGATGGCAGCGGAACCGACGATCCGGATCACCCAGGTCGCGGATTACGTCTTCACCGTCGATTTCAGCGCGGCCCTTCCGGCGCTCCGCACCGACGAGGCGCCGCCGATCGGCGGCGGGACCGGGCCGTTCCCCGAGCAGCTCCTGATCTCCGGGGTCGCGAACTGCCTCTGCGCGAGCCTCGTCTTCGCCCTGGGCAAGTTCCGCCAGGACGCGCGGGGCGTCGCGGCCGAAGCGTCCTGCCGGGTGGAGCGCAACGCCGAGGGGCGGCTGCGCGTCACCGGGATCGGCGTCCACATCCAGCTCGGAGCCGCCGCCGCCGACATGCCGCGGATCGACCGGGTCCTGGAGCAGTTCGAGCGGTTCTGCACCGTCTCGGAGAGCGTGAAGGCCGGGATCCCGGTCGCCGTGTCGGTGGCCGACCGCGACGGCACGCGCCTGAAATGACGCGCGCCGGGGAAAGATCGGCCGCCCGGCGCATTGCCGCAGCACCGAACGGCCGCCAGGACCGGAAGAGGAGACGCCATGACGGACCAGACGCGAGAGCCGGCCCGCGCCCCCGAGGCGCTCGCCGCCCTATTCAACCGGCGCGCCAATGCCGGCGACGTCGAGGGCCTCGTCGCCCTCTACGAGCCCGACGCGGTGCTGGCGGCGGGCCGCGTCGTTGCCACGGGCCACGCCGAGATCCGGACCTTCTACGCCGACCTGCTCGCACGCAAATCCGACTTCCCGGCGCCGGAGACGCCGCCGCCGCTGCGCAACGGCGCGCTGGCCATGACCTTCGCGCGGCTGCCCAACGGCGCGTTCTCGGTGGAGTTGGCCCGCGAGCAGGCGGACGGCACGTGGCTCTGGGCGATCGACCAGCTCAAGCTCGCGCCGCCGAAGAGCTGACGGTCGGCGCGGAGGCTCCCGCGCGCTTGTCCCACTGGACGCGATGCGGCAAAGCGGGGCCCGCGCGCTCGACGCCGCGCAGAAGACCCGAGCCGACTCGATGCACGACATCCGCGCCATCCGGGAGAACCCGGACGCCTTCGACCGCGACCTCCAGCGCCGGGGCCTCGCGCCGCTCTCGGCCGAGCTGATCGCCCTCGATGAGGCGCGGAAGTCGTCCGTCTCGGCCGCGCAGGCCAACCAGGAGCGGCGCAACGCCCTGGCCAAGGAGATCGGCGGCGCCAAGAAGGCCAAGGACGAGGACCGCGCCGCCGCCCTGATGGCGGAGGTCGCGGCCCTGAAGGCGGCCGAGCCCGAGCTGAAGGCCGCGCAGGACGCGGCCGACAGGACCCTGGCAGACCGCCTCGCCGCGATCCCGAACCGGCCGAAGCCCGACGTGCCGGAGGGCGCGGACGAGCACGGCAACGTCCTCTACCGCAGCCACGCCGCGACCCGCGAGCGGCTGACCGAGGGCCGCGAGCATTTCGAGCTCGGCGAGGCCTCGGGCCTGATGGATTTCGAGGCGGCGGCCAAGCTGTCCGGCTCGCGCTTCGTGGTGCTCAAAGGCCAGCTCGCCCGGCTGGAGCGGGCGCTCGGCCAGTTCATGCTCGACCTTCACACGCAGGAGCACGGCTACCTGGAGGTGGCGCCGCCGGTGCTGGTGCGCGACGCCGCCATGTTCGGTACCGCGCAGCTGCCGAAGTTCGAGGACGACCAGTTCTCGGTCTTCAAGGGCCTCGACTACGTCAGGTCGCTGCAGGGGCAGGCCGGCGCCGACACCGCCCCGGTCAGCGACGAGCATTTCTGGCTCGTTCCCACAGCCGAGGTGCCGCTCACGAACCTCGTCCGCGAGGCGATCCTCCGCGAGGAGGAGCTGCCCCTGCGGTTCACCGCGCTGACGCCCTGCTTCCGGGCCGAAGCGGGGGCGGCGGGGCGCGACACCCGCGGCATGCTGCGCCAGCACCAGTTCAGCAAGGTCGAGCTGGTCTCGATCACGACGCCGGAGGAATCCGCCAACGAGCACGAGCGGATGCTGACCAGCGCCGAGGCCGTGCTGAAGAAGCTCGATCTGCCCTACCGGGTGATGACGCTCTGCACCGGCGACATGGGCTTCGCCAGCCAGAAGACCTACGACATCGAGGTCTGGGTGCCGGGCCAGCGCACCCACCGCGAGATCTCGTCCTGCTCGGTCTGCGGCGACTTCCAGGCGCGGCGGATGAACGCCCGCTACCGCGGCAAGGACGGCAAGCCGGCCTATGTCCACACCCTCAACGGCTCGGGCGTGGCGGTCGGTCGCGCGCTCATCGCCGTGATGGAGAACTACCAGAACCCGGACGGGAGCATCACGGTCCCGTCGGTGCTCCACCCCTACATGGGCGGGCTCAACCGGATCGAAGGGGCCCGCTGATGCGCATCCTGGTCACCAACGACGACGGCATCCACGCGCCGGGCCTCGCGACCCTGGAGGAGATCGCCCGGGAGCTCTCGGACGACGTCTGGGTCGTGGCGCCGGAGAGCGACCAGTCCGGCGTGTCGCACTCGCTCTCGCTCAACGACCCGCTGCGGCTGCGGCAGGTGTCGGAGCAGCGCTTCGCCGTGAAGGGCACGCCGTCGGACTGCGTGATCCTGGGCGTGCGCCACATCCTCGGCGATCACGGGCCGGACCTCGTCCTGTCGGGGGTCAACCGCGGCCAGAACGTCGCCGAGGACGTGACCTATTCGGGCACGATCGCGGCCGCCATGGAGGGGACGATCCTCGGCATCCGCTCGATCGCGCTGAGCCAGGCCTACGGGGCGGGCGGGCGCGGCGCCCTCAAGTGGGACTGCGCCCGGACGCACGGCGCGAAGGTCGTCCGGAAGATCCTCGAGACCGGGATCGAGCCCGGCATCCTGGTCAACGTCAATTTCCCGGATTGCGAGCCGGCCGACGTGCAGGGCGTCGCGGTCGCCGCGCAGGGCTTCCGCAATCAGGCGCTGCTGTCGATCGACGCGCGGGTCGACGGGCGCGGCAACCCGTATTTCTGGCTGGCCTTCGCCAAGGCCCGGTTCGAGCCGGGCCACGGCTCCGATCTCAAGGCCATCGCCGAGAAGCGGATCTCGGTGACGCCCCTGCGCCTCGACCTCACCGACGAGCCGACGCTGACGCGCTTCGCGCAGGCCTTCGCCGAGTGATCGATCTGGGCAGCCTGGAGGAGGCTGCCGGCAACGCGGCCTTCGTGATGGCGCTCCGCGGCCGTGGCCTGCGGGACACCGCGGTGCTGCGGGCCATGGAGCAGGTCCCGCGGGACACCTTCGCGCCGCCGCCGCATCGGGAGCACGCGCGGCGCGACATCGCCCTGCCGCTGTCCTGCGGCGCGTCGATGACGGCGCCGTCCACGGTGGCGCTGATGCTGGCGCAGCTGCGGCTGGAGCCCGGCCAGCGCGTCCTGGAGATCGGCACGGGCTCGGGCTACGTGACCGCGCTGCTCGCCCAGCTGGGCGCGGGGGCGGTGCTCAGCCTGGAACGCTACACCTCGCTGGCCGGGGCGGCGACGCGGCGGCTCGCGGCCCTGTCCGAGGTGCATGTCGTCCGGGCGGACGGGCTCGCCCCGGACCTGCCGGACGGCGGCTTCGACCGCATCCTCGTGCACGGCAGCGTCCCGGCGATCCCGCCGCACTGGCGCGCGGCCCTCGAACCGGGCGGACGGCTGGTGACCGGCCTGGGCGGCGGCGGAGCTTGCCGGATCGCGGTGCTGACGACGCCCGAGGCCGACCCGGAACCGGGCGCGCCGGTGCGTCTCGCAGCGCTGGTGCCGGGGCTGGCGCGCGTGCTCTGACGACGCGCCGTCATCGCGAGCGCAGCCAAGCGACCCAGGGTAGCGCACCGCGTTCGCGAGCGTGGCGCCGCTGGATCGCGCCGCTCCGCTCGCGAAGACGCCGAAGCCGCGGCTACCCCACCCGCCGCGCGGCGCGCCACAGGCGCCACAGCCGGCGCCAGCGCGGCAGTTCGACGAGCGTGTTGAGCGGGTCGTAGGAGGCCCGCTCCATGACGGCGAGGTAGGGCTCGACCAGGGCCACCGGCAGGAACGCCGCCCCCGCCGAGGGCGCGATGGTCGGGCGCGCCGCCTCGAAGGCCTTGAGGTGCTGCCGGGCGATGCCGCGCAGGTCGGCGCAGGCCCGGCGCAGGCCCGGGCCCCCGCGGCCCGTGACGATGTCCTCGCGGGTGACGCCGTAGCGGCCGAGGATGTCGGCCGGCAGGTAGACCTGCCCCGAGCGGGCGTGCCACGGCAGAGCGCGCAGGAGCCCGGTAATCCCGTAGGCGACCCCGGCATGCCCGGCCGCGCCCGCGCCGCCGGGCTCGGTGCCGTTGCCGATCACGAGGCTCGCCAGCCGGAACAGCGCCGAGGCGGTCTCGCCGCAATACCCCTCCAGGTCGTTCACCCGGGGCATCGGATCCTCGTAGAGGTCGAAGACGCGGGCGTCGATCAGGTCGACGAAGGGCTGGCGGCCGAGGCGGTTCGCCCGGATCGTTTCCTCCAGGGCCGCCGCCACCGGGTTGGCGCGCACGTCGCCCCGCGCCTCGCCCTGCAGGGCGTCGCGCCACCATTGCAGGCGGATCTCGCCGGCCATCGGGTTCGAGACGGCCTCGCGCACCCGCGCGATGGTCAATGAGAAGGCGTAGAGGGCGAAGAGGTGCGGGCGGGCGGCGGCCGGCGCGAACAGCGTGGCGTAGTAGCGATCCGGATCGCCGTCCCGCACGAGGCCCTCGCAGTGGGACTGGGCGAAGGCGAGCCCCGTCTCGGCGGTCTGGCCCTCCACCTCGGGCATCAGGCCACCGCGATCAGGGCGGCCGCGATCTTGCGGTTCTCGGCCACCAGGATGTTGTAGGTGCGGGCCGCGGCCCCGGTCTGCATCACGTCGAGGCCGACGCCGAAATCCTTGAGCCAGCCACGCAAGGCCGGATCGATCGCCGCGATATCGAGACCGGTGCCGACGAGCAGCAGCTCGATCCCCGCGGCCTCGGCTTGGATCGGGCGCAGCGCCGTCCGGTCGATCGCCTGGGGCTCCGTCACGTCCCAGGCTCGGACCCCTGAGGGCAGCATCAGGATCGAGCCGCGATGCGACATCCCGGCGAAGCGGAAGCCGCCGTTGCCGTAGGTGTCGATGATGTGGCGCCCCGGCACGAAGCCGGACTCGAAGCTCTTTGGACTTGGCTGATCGGCCATGTTGGAAAAAGGACTACTCCGCCGGTTGCGGGACGCCCGACCGCTCCGACGCCGCGCGGGCGCCCGAGAGCATCAGGCCCAGATAGATCAACACCGGCGTCGAGACGAAGATCGCCGAGTAGGTGCAGATCAGGACGCCGCAGAGCATCACTACGGCGAAGCCCTTGATCGCCTCGCCGCCGAACAGCACCAGCGCCAGCAGCGACAGCGCGGACGAGATCGACGTCATCACGGTGCGCGACATGGTCGAGTTGATCGACAGGTTGAGGAGATCGACCGTGGGGATGGTCTTGTAGCGCCGCATCAGCTCGCGGGTCCGGTCGAACACCACCACGGTCTCGTTGAGCGAGTAGCCGACGATCGTCAGGATCGCGGCGATCGAGGTCATGTTGAACTCGATCCGGCTGATGATGAACACGCCGACCGTCAGAACGATGTCGTGGAGCGTCCCCACGATGGCGCCGAGCGCGAGCTCCCGCTCGAACCGGAACCAGAGGTAGAGCAGCACCGCCACGACCGACAGCACGACGCCGAGCGTGCCAGACTGGACGAGCTCGCCGGAGACGCGTGGGCCGACGGTCTCGGTGCGGCGGAAATCGTAATCCTTGTCGAAGGCGGCGTGCGCCTTGTTCATCACCGCGGTCTGGCCCTGCTCGCCGGGCTGGAGCGGCAGGCGGACCAGCACGGTGCCCTGGTTGCCGAGTTCCTGCACCTCCGGCTCGCCGAAGCCGAAGCCCGCGGCCGTGTGCCGGATCGACGCCACGTCCGCGGTGCCCGACTTCGCCTGCAGCTCCACCAGGGTGCCGCCCTTGAAATCGATGCCGAAGTTCAGGCCGATCGTCAGGAACAGCGCCACGGTCGCGAGCGACAGCACCGCCGAGAGCGGGAAGGTGAAGCGCCGGAATCGCATGAAGTCGAAATGCGATTCATCGGGCCAGAGGCGGAGCAGGCGCATTTTTCGGACCTAACGTTGGGAAGATCGCAGCACCGGCCCGATCGCCTGTCCCACCCTCGACCTCATCCTGAGGTGCCGGAGCGCAGCGGAGGCCTCGAAGGAGGGCTCCAGGATCCACGGCGCCTTCCGGAGAGCTCCTTCGGGGCCCGCTGACGTGGGCACCTCAGGATGAGGGCGGTGGTTCGGAACGGGCTTGTGCCAGGGGTGATGCGTCTCCCGATAGTGAGCGCGTTCAGAACGGCAGGGTCTTCGGCCGGAACGTGTTGTACCACACCGCGATCATCATCCGGGTCAGCGTCACCGCGGTGATGACCGTGGTGAGGATGCCGAGGATGAAGACCACGGCGAAGCCCTTCACCGGGCCCGAGCCGAGGAAGAACAGGATCAGGGCGGCGATCGCCATGGTCGAGTTCGAGTCGATGATGGTGGCGAAGGCCCGGTCGAAGCCCGCCTGCAGCGCCGAGATCAGCGAGCGGCCGGCCCGCTGCTCCTCGCGCATGCGCTCGTAGATCAGCACGTTCGAATCCACCGCCGTGCCGATGGTGAGCACGATGCCGGCGATGCCCGGGAGCGTCATGGTCGCCTCCAGCACCGACATCAGGCCCAGGATCAGCCCGACATGGACCATGAGGGCGATGTTGGCGATGAAGCCGAACGTCCCGTAGGTCGCGAACATGAAGGCCACCACGAGGCCCGCCGCCACCAGGGTCGCGAGCTTGCCGGCCTCGATGGAGTCGCGGCCGAGACCCGGGCCGACGACGCGGCGCTCGACCACGGTGAACTTCGCCGGCAGCGCGCCGGCGCGCAGCAGGACCGCCAGGTCGTTGGCCTGCTGCACGGTGAAGTTGCCGGTGATCTGGCCCGAGCCGCCGGTGATCGCCGAGCGGATCACGGGCGCCGACACGACCTCGTTGTCGAGGACGATCGCCATGCGCCGGCCGATATTCTCCGAGGTCGCCTGCCCGAAGCGCTGCGCGCCGCGCAGGTTGAACTTGAAGCTCACCATCGGCTCGTGGGTCTGCTGGTCGAAGGCCGGCTGCGCGTCGGTCAGCTCGCCGCCGTCGGCCATGACCCGGCGCTCCACCGGGACCTTGGCGCCCTTCTCGTCCTTGGAGGGCAGCATGTCGACGTCGCCCGAGGGGCTGTCGGCGAGCATGCGGAACTCGAGCTTGGCGGTGGAGCCGAGCAGCTTCTCCAGGCGCTCCGGGTTCTGCTCGCCCGGCACCTGGATCAGGATCCGGTCGGCGCCCTGCTGCTGGATCGACGGCTCGGTGGTGCCGGTGGAATCGAGGCGGCGCCGGATGACCTCGATGCCCTGGCTCACGGCCCGGCGGGTCCGGTCGGTGATGCCGGCATCGGTGAGGGTCAGGCGGATCACGCCGCCGGGCTGCTCGGAGACGTCGAGGGTGCGGGCCGCCGTCTGGCCCAGGGAGGTGGTGATCGGCTGCGACAGCTCCTGGAGCTTCGGCAGGACCTTGGCCCGGGCGGCGGCGTCGTCGATCTTCACCTGGACGCCGCGCTGGAGCAGGCCGATGCCGCCGTCGGCGCGGACATTCTCCTGCTGGAGCACGCGGCGCACGTCGTCGCGCAGCGCCTTGGCCTGCGAGGCGATGAGCTCGTTCTGGTCCACCTCGAGCAGGAGCTGCGAGCCGCCCTGCAGGTCGAGGCCGAGCACGATGGCGCGCGTCGGCACGACCCAGCTGGGGAACCAGGAGGGCAGGCCGGCAACGAAGCTCTTGCGCTGCTCGGGCGAGAAGAAGCTCGGCACGGCGAGCGTCAGCCCCACCAGGATCAGACCCAGTGTCGCGATGATCTTCGCACGGGAGAAGCGCAGCATCGGCCGTTTTTTCTCTCTTGGGCCGGCGCACGGCGCCGGCCAGTTCAATCGGAAATCAGGCGGCCTTGACCGTACCCTTGGCGCGGACCTCCGAGATCATCGACCGGACCACCCGCACGCGCACGTTCGGGGCGATCTCGACCTCGATCTCGGGCTGGTCGTCCGAAGCCTTGGTCACGCGGCCGACGAGGCCGCCGTTGGTGACGACCGTGTCGTCCCGGCGCACGGACTTGAGCAGCGCCTGGTGGTCCTTGACCCGCTTCTGCTGCGGTCGCAGGATCAGGAAGTACATGATCACGAAGATCAGGACGAACGGGACCACCTGAAAGGCGATCTCCGCTCCGCCAGCGGCCGCACCGGCCCCTTGCGCGAAGGCGGGGGTGATCAACGAGCGTCTCCTGCGAATGGCGCGCAGGCCTGCCGCCGGATGTGGCGCCCGCAGACCTGTCGAAAAGCGCGCGGACTATAGCCAGGGGCTTCCCGAAAGCAACGGCGAAGCGTCGGGCATCCGCGGCGCGCTCAAAGCAGGGCGCGGATCGCCGCCGCGAAGGCGTCCGGCGCCTCCTGGGGGAAGTTGTGGCCGACCCCCGCGACGATCTCACGCCGGTACGGGCCGGTGAAGTGGCGGGCGTCCGTGTCGGTGGCGGGCGGCGGCCCGACGCCGTCGTCGGCGCCGAGCAGCACGATCGACGGCACGGCGATGGCCGGCCGGGCCGCCAGCCGCGCCTCGATCGGGGTCAGCGCCGGGTCGCCCGGCACGAGGCCGAAGCGGTGGCGGTAGGAATGCACCACCACGTCGACGAAGTCGGGGTTGTCGAAGGCGCGGGCGGTCTGCGCGAAGGTCTCCGCGTCGAACGCCCAGGTCGGCGACCAGAGCCGCCAGAGCAGGCGGCAGAAGGCGTCCCGGTTCTCGGAGAGGCCGGCGCGGCCGCGCTCGCCGTGGAGATAATACTGGTACCAGAGGCGGTGCTCGGCCTCCGGCGCGACCGGCCGCCCGGCGGTCGGGATGTTCTGGATGTTGTAGCCGACGCCGCAGCTGACGAGGCCCCGGGCCCGGTCCGGCCAGAGTGCGGCCACCACGCAGGCGGCCCGGCCGCCCCAATCGTAGCCGGCGAGGACGGCGTTCCCGAGGCCGAGGGCGTCGAGGAAGGCGAGCAGGTCGGCCCCGAGCGCCGCCTGCTCGCCGGAGCGCGGCGTGGCGGGATCCAGGAACCGCGTCGGCCCGTAGCCGCGCAGGTACGGCACGAGGCAGCGCACGCCGTCGGCGGCGAGTTGCGCGGCCGCGGCCGCGCAGGCGCGCACATCGTAAGGGAAGCCGTGGAGGAGCACCGCCGGCGGCCCGTCGGCCGGTCCGGATTCGAGATAGGCGACCTCCAGGACGCCGGCCCGCACGCGCTTCATCGATGGCTCCCGGATTCGCGACGCCGGGATCCTAGCGGGTTCGCCGCGCAATTGCCGCACGCGCTTGCCCTCGCCGGTTCGCGCCCGACTTCACCCTGCGACGAAGAAGCGCGACGGTGGAGAACCATGGGCCTGCTCGACGGTGCGAAGACCCTGATCGGCGATGTGGTGGCGGCGGCCGACCGGGCCTTCGAGGAGACCGGCAGCGGCAAGCTCGCCCTGTCGCTGGCGAAGTTCTATCCCGGCGGACTCCCGGCCTTCCTCGACCGCCTGCGGGAGACCGGGCACGGGGAGGCGGTGGGATCCTGGCTCGGCTCGGGCGCGCGGCAGACGGTGCCGGCGAGCGCCATCGCGGCCTGCCTGCCGGAGGGCGTGACCGAGCGGCTCGCCTACGACCTCGGCGTTCCGGAGGCGCGCGTCCCCACGGTGCTGGCGGAGTTCCTGCCGGCGGCAGTCGCCGACCAGAGCGAGAACGGCAGCCTCAAGCCGCAGCCGAATTTCAGCACCCAGGTCCGCTGATCGCCCACCTCACGGGACGGCGCACTTCATCCGCGGCGGCGCGGTCGCGCAGCTCAGGTAGCAGCTCTGCCTGGCGAAGCAGAACCACGACAGTTCGCCGCTCTTCAGGCAGGAGCCGCCGCAATGGCGGTACGTGCCATAGAGCGGCCGAACGAAGACGGCATCCGCCAGAGGGCGCTCCTGAGCAAAGCGCTCCTGCGCCAGACGCGCCGATTCGGCGTCCGGCAGGGCCGCGGTGACGGACGCGACCGCGAGCACGCAAGACAGCGCCAGGGATCTCATGAGAGCCGACCGCGGACCGATGTCCCGGCCGGCATTCCGGACCATAGGCCGATCGCTGTCGACTAAATTGCGGTTCACACCGGCGCGTCGCGGACCACAGGCCTCTCCCGCTTCGCGAAGATTTCTCTAGACTCCCGCCACTGACCATTCGACGGGGTCCACATGAGTCTGCTCAACACCCTCGGCGGCTCGCTGGGGCAGATCGCGCTGAAGGCATTGCCGGGCGTGATCCAGCAGGTGCTGCCCGGAGGACTGAACGCGCTGCTCGATCAGCTCCGGCGCTCCGGCTACGAGAGCCAGGTCAATTCCTGGCTCGGCCGCGGCCCGAACGAGCCGATCACGGCCGAGGACCTGCGCAAGGTCCTCGACAACGAGCAGGTGCGCCAGATGGCGGAGAAGCTCGGCGTCCCGATGGACCAGCTGTTCCCGACCCTGGCGCAGGCCCTGCCCGAGACCGTCGACCGTCACAGCCCCGACGGGACGCTGCAGGCACCGAAGGCTTAGGACAGCCGGCGCGGGTCGCGAGCCGGGGCGGCCGGACGGCGGACGACGACGCGAAACGGCGGCCCCGTCCGGGACCGCCGCCGCGTCTTGCCGTCTCGTTCGGTGCCGCGCGGGCCGGCCTCGGCCCCGCGCGGTCCGTCTCAGTTGCTGGCGAGCTGGGACATCGGGTCCACGGGCGCGCCGCCCTTGCGGATCTCGAAGTGCAGCTGCGGCGAGGTCACGTTGCCGGAGGCACCCGACTTCGCGATGGTCTGGCCGCGCTTGACCTTGTCGCCGGGCTTCACGTCGATCTCGCCGTTGTGGGCGTAGGCCGAGACGTAGCCGTTGGCGTGGCGCACGAGGACCAGCTTGCCGTAGCCCTTCACGTCGGACCCGGCGTAGGCGACCGTGCCCTCCTCGGCGGCCTTGACCGGGGTGCCCTCGGGGACGGCGATGTTGATGCCCTCGTTGCCGGAGGTGCCGTAGCCGGAGATCACCCGGCCCTTGGCGGGCCAGCGGAAGTTCTCCGTCGCCTCGGCCACCGAGCCGGTGGCGGCGGGCTCTGGCTTGGCCGGCGCGGCGGCCGCGACCGGGGCCACCTTCGGCGCCTCCTTGGCGGCGACCTTCTCGACCTTCTCGGCGGCGGCGGCCTTCTGGGCGGCCTCCTTGGCGGCCTTCGCCTCGGCGAGCTTCTGGGCGGCCTCCGCCTTCGCGGCGGCCTTCGCCTCCGCCTTGGCCTCCTGAGCCTTCGCTTCGGCCTTGGCCTTGGCCTCGGCCTTCGGATCCGCCTTCTTCTCGTCGGCCTTCTTCTCGTCCGCCTTGGCGACCTGTCCGGGACGCACGTGCTTCGGCTTCTCGCCCTCCTTCAGGGCGACGTCCTTGCGGGACTTGGCGTCGGCGACCTTGCGGGCGGCGGCGTCGCGGGCGAGCGCCTCCTTGCGCTCCGCCTCCTTCTCGGCGGCGGCGGCCTTCTGCGCGGCTTCCTTGGCGGCCTTCGCCTCGGCGAGCTTCTGGGCGGCCTCCTTGGCGGCCTCCTTGGCCTCCTCGCGCTTGGTCGCGATCTTGTTCTCGACCTGCTTGGCGTCCTCGCGCTTCTCCTCGGCGGCCCGGGCCGGCCGGGCGGTCATCGGGGACGCGGCGGGGTTCAGCCCGGAGGCGTTGTAGACCGGGATCACGATCTGGCGGCCGGGCGTGATCTGGTTCGCGTTGCTCAGGCCGTTGGCGGCCAGGATCGCCGAGGCGGGCACGCCGAAGCGGGTCGACATCTGGTTCAGGCTGTCGTTGCGCGACACGGTGATCTGCGTGCCACCCTCGGCGCTCCAGCCAACCTTGCCGGTCGAGGCGACGCGGGTCGCGGGGGCGGCGGCGTTGGTCTGGGCCGGCGTCGCGGCGGCGGACGGCCGCGCCGCGGCGGGCGCGCCGAGCGCCTCCGACTGGATGCGGCCGGTCCGGACCGGCGGCACGGATTTGAGGCTCCCATCCGGCAGGCTGCCGGTGGCGGCGGGTTCCGAGTCGAACGGGTTCGAGAACGGGTTGGTCAGACGCGACGCGTCCGAGGAACAGGCGGCAGCCGCACCGCCGATGATGCCGATGAGCGCGACGCGCGACAGCGTCCGCAACATCTGACCCGTACCGCGCACCCGCATCGACGCACCCGTTTGCCTGACGCAACCTGATGCGCCAATGAAGACGGATTCAGGTTAAGCAACCGTTCCCGTTCAGGCTGTCTGCGACCCTGGAGCGAAGGTAGGCGCAAGGTTTTCGCGCGGTGCCGGGGATGATTCCCGGGCGCGGGATCGTCCCTTTTCGTAACCGGCCGGCACCCCACATCGAATCTATGTTTACCATCCGCGGCGCGCGCGACACCCTGGCCGACCTGCCGGCGATCGAGACGGCGCGTCTCACGATCGCCGCCCTCCGGCCCGCGGACGCGGCGGCCGTCCGCGCGCTCACCGACGATCCGGCGATCACCGCGGCGGTGGATTTCCTGCCGACGCCGTTCACCCTGCAGGATGCCGAGGACCTGATTCGCAGCGGCGCGCGGGGCCGGGACTGCTTCCTCGGCGCCTGGACGCGAGACGGCGCTCCCGATTCGGCCGGGCGCGCGCTCGTCGGCGTCTTCGGCACGCACCTGCGCGGCGCCGGCACGATCGAGATCGGGTACTGGGTCGGCGGCGCCGCCCGCGGGCGCGGCTACGCCTACGAGGCCGTCTCGGCGATCCTCGGGCTCCTCGGCGGGCGCTTCCCGGCGCGCGTCGTCGTGGCGGAGTGCCGCCCCGCCAACGTCGCCTCCTGGGGCCTGCTGGAGAAGCTCGGCTTCCGCGACACCGGCGAGGAGGGCCACCGGCCGGGCCGGCGCCTGCTCAGGCGGGCCTGACCCCCGGGGATCGAGCCGGGCCGGGATCGATGGCGCGGCCATGAAAAAAGCCCCCGGCCTGAGGCCGGGGGCTCGCTGACGGGCGGCGTCCTGAGCCGGACCGGGCGTTCCGATCAGAAGGTGATGCCGGTCTCGACCATGTAGCGGTCCTGCGAGGTGCGGTTGCCGGTGCGGCCGAAGCCGGTGCCGAGCGTGCCCTCCGCGAGATTGCCGCGCGTGATCCCGCCGAGTTCGACGTGGGCGTACTCCACGCGGAAGAAGTAGCGGTCGAAGGTGAAGGTCGGCGTGACGGTCACCGAGAAGGCGTTGCTGCCCGCGCCGAAGCCCAGCAGGTTGGTGCCGCCCGAGCCGCGGACGCCCGTCTGCTCGGTGTACTCGACGCGGCCGGCCAGGGCGAAGTTGTCGGTGAACGAGTAGGCCGCCAGCAGCGCGCCGCCGTAGGTCGAGGCCGAGTTGCCGATGCCGACGCGCAGGTCACGCTCGACATTGGTGAACTGGAAGTAGGGCGAGATGATCCACGGACCGTTCGCGTAGGTGTAGTTGATGTTGAAGATGCCGCTGTTCTGCTGGAGGTTCGGCGTCGCGAACTGGTAGCGCGGGCTGCGGTCGAGGGCGTTGGTCCGGCCGACGTTCAGGCCGCCGTTGACGCCGATCGTGTTGTAGTCGTCGAGCTTGTAGGCGACGTTACCGGTGAACCACGTGATCTCGTTGGAGAAGAAGCCGTCCGTGCCGGCGAGCGACACCGAGAGCGGGCCGCTGCTGTAGTTGACCTGCACGCCCTGGTTGATGAAGTTCTCCTGCACGAACAGGAGGCCGCGGTTGATGTTCAGGTTCTGGTAGGTGAACAGCAGCTCGGTGCCGATCAGCGTGAACATCCGGCCGCCCTGGACCGACCACTCATCGTTGATCTGGATCTTGCCGTAGGCGACCGGGACCGGGCCGAACAGCAGGTCGGTCTGGGTGAAGGTGCCGAGCGTGGGGAAGCCGAGCTGCGGGATCGAGTAGCCGCCGGCCTGGATGTAGAACTGGAACGCGCCCTCGGGCTTCTGGATGATGCCCTGGACGTTCGAGAAGTCGAACCGGGCCGCGCGGTCGCGGTCGTTGGGGGCCGCCGGGGTCGAGAACGACGCGAACGGGTTCGACTGGGTGTAGCCGTAGCCGGTGATCGCGCCGCCGACGTAGAGGTCGCCCAGCGGGCCGGCCGAGAAGCAGCTCGGATTGGGATTGGCCTTGATCACGCCGCTGTAGGCCGGGCCGAGCAGCGTGGCCTTGCAGGGCTCGGCAGGGGGCGCGACGGGAACCGGCGCCGGGGCAGCCAGATCGGCCGCGAGGATGCTGGTCGAGGACAGCAGCACGGTGGCCAGGCCGGCCAGGGTGGATCGCTTCAGCATGGTGTCGCAGCTCGTTCGGATTCGTCCACGGCCAAGCTGACATCGCGACGCGATTGACACAAAATCAAACATGAAGCAGTTGCATAATTTTTAGGCAGTTCCGTATCGCAGATCACGTTCGATGCGGAAATGTGACTTTGCCGCCACATTTGTATCGGAACCCCGGCCCTTTCCTTCCGCGCGGAGCCGGAGGACTTCCGCCGGGCTCGCCAATTCTACCGAGTCAGTCGGCGGGTCCGATCGGATCGCAGCGAAACCCTCCGAAGTCCTGCCGGGCGAGGCGTTCGGCGAGCGCCGGCAGGAACAGCATCGCCTCCTCGGCGAGGCGCCAGGGCGGGTTGACCACGATCAGGCCGCTGCCGGTGAGCCGCGTCGGATCGCCCGGCCGGTCGATGAGCAAGTCGAGGCGCAGGGCCGGGCGGGGCAGGGCGGCGCCGAGGTCGCGGACCATCCGGTCCAGGACCGCGGTGTCCTTGATCGGGTACCAGGCCAGGAACAGCCCGGTCGGCCACTTCGCCACCGCGCGGGCGAGATGGGCGCCGAGGCGCTCGATCTCTCCGGGCACCTCGTAGGGGGGATCGATCAGCACGAGGCCGCGCCGCTCCGGCGGCGGGATCTGCGCGTTGATCGCGGTCCAGCCGTCGAGGTTCATCACCTTGGTGCGGGCATCGCGGGCGTAGCGGCCCTGCAGGGTCGCGGCGTCCGCCGGGTGCAACTCGACGAACACGCCCTTGTCGCCAGGGCGGAGCGCCTCGCGGATCACGGCCGGCGAGCCCGGATAGGCGGTGTCACCGTGGCGCGCCCGCACCGCCGCCACCGCGGCGCGGTAGGGCGCCAGCAGCGCCTCCACCTCCGGCGCGAAGGGCGCCGCCATCCGGCCCCAGCCGTCCCGCCACTCGCCGGTGCGGGCCGCCTCGTCGGCCTCGAGATCGTAGACGCCGAGCCCCGCGAAGGCGTCCAGCGCCCGGAACGGCTTGTCCTTGAGGCGCAGGTGGTCGAGCACCCGCGCCAGGACGAGGTGCTTGAGGACGTCGGCGTGGTTGCCGGCGTGGAAGGCGTGCCGATAGTTCATGGCAGCGCGCTCAAGCCGATCCCGGGCGCCGGGTCCAGGGTCCGGCGCGCGAAAGGCCGAAAAAAACTCAGCGGGCGGCGTCGAGACTCACTTCGGGCGCCCGGCAATTGCCGCGGGCGACCTCGGGGCAGGGGGTGAAGCCGCGCAGGTCCTTGCCGAAGCAGATCCGGACCTCTTGCAGCTGCCCGCGGGTGCAGGTGACCGCCATCATGTCGGGGCGCAGGCCGCGATTGGCCGTCACGAACTGCCGGGCGATCTCGATCGGCGCGAGGCTCTGCGGCGGGGCACCGCCCTTGAGCGCGTCGGGGATCGTCACCGCGAGCCGCGCCGCGCGGGCGGCCGCGAAGTAGGCGGCGGGATCGAGCCCCGAGCAGGTGCCGTGCTTGCGCCACTCGTAGCGGGCGAGACCCTCGCTCGGGTAGACCTGCCCGGCGACCTCCATGGCCTGTCGGGTCGGCGCGCGGTTCACCGCCGAGCAGTTCTGCGGGTAGCCGCTCGCGTATTGCGGCCACAGGCCGTGGACGACGAAGCCGAGGCCGCGCCCGGGGGCGCACTGGACGTCGTCCCGGCGGGTGCCCGGCCCCGCGCAGTAGGTCGGCGACCACGACAGGGCGAGGACGTAGAAATCGAAGTCGCCCGGCGTGCCGCGCCGGGCGAAGCCGCCGTAATCCTGGGCGACGGCCGGGGCGGCGACCGACCCGGCGAGGAGCAGGCCCGCGAGGCCGGCGGCGCGCCCGCGCATGGTCAGGGACGCGCCATCCGGCAGGCGGTGGCGTAGGCGTAGGAGAGGTCCCGGTCGAGCCCGTGGATGCAGAACTCGACGCCCCAGGTCGCCCCGATGATCCCGAGGCTCTCGCGCACCGAGTAGTCGACCTTGCGGCGGACCCCGTCGGAGGTGGTCACGGTCGCGGTGCAGAACCGGCGCGGATAGGTGTCGAGGCCCCAGGGCCGCCACGCGGTGCGCTCGATCGTGTCGAAGGACAGGATCGTCATCGACGAGTTCCAGAACTTCGCCTCCTTCTCGGCGAAGTTGGTCGAGACCCGCTCCAGCACCGACGGGTCCTGGCAGCCCGGGATCTGCGCGTCGAACGGGAAGATCCGCTCCTCGGCGGGCTCGATGTCCTCCCGGGCCGAGCGGGCGAGCGCCGGCTGGGCCAGGGCGAGAAGGGCCAGCCCGAGGGCGAAGCCGTGAAAGACCGGGCGCATGGCGCGTGCCTCGACGGATGTGCGATCCTGCATCCGCGAACGATGGCTTGGCCGCGCCGCCAGTCAAGCTCCGGCAGCCCCGCGCCGGCGCTTTGACGGCCTGTGCGGCGCGGCCGCTACAGTCGTCGGTCGAGGTCAGATGCGGGACCGGTGCTCGGCCGGATCCGGCTCCGTCCTCCCGGGGGCGCATCCGGACGGATGGCCTTCGGACCGGCGCCCGGCGCGGAGCCGGGGAGCCGCGTCCGTCCCTCAGTAGATCGGCTCAGCGCTCGGCGGCGCGCCGAGCTGCAGCGGCTCGTCGTAGTCCTGCGCGGGCTCCTCGTGGGCGGCGGCGACCCGCGGCGCCGGCCGCACGGGCGCCGCCGCGGTGTAGGCCGAGGCCGCGGCCGGGCGGTCGAGGGGCCGGGCCGGCGCCCGGGCGACCTGGGTCGCGCTCCCGGCCTTCGACATCGGCGACACGCCGTAGGGATCGTCCTCCTCCACGTCCACCGGTGCCTGCGGGCCGGCGGGCTGGCGCTGCGGCGGGACCGGACGGCTCAGCGGCCGCTCGGCCCCGGTGCCGAGCTGCGGCGTGAACTTGATCAGCGGCTTGCAGATCCGCCGCAGACCGCGCGGGTCGTGCCGGGCGAGGTCGACGTGGATGTGGTCGTAGTGGAACACGTTGGAGCCCGGCGCCAGCACGGTGGTGAAGCGCTGGCAGGCGCCCAGGAAGATCTCGCGCAGGAAGCCCTGCTCGGCCTCCGTGCCGCGCCAGCCGCCCTTGACGGTGATCACGTGGCCGTCGGCGAGCTTGATCGACATCACGTCGATCGCGTTCCCGAAACTGTGCTCGGAGAGCTTGGCGCCGGGCTGGTTGTTGCGGCCGCGGCAGGAATAGGAGCCGGCGTTGATCTCGGCCACGGGTACGCCGAAGTAGAGGTTGGCGGCCGGCTGGATCGTGTCGGCGAGCCACGCCTCGGCCTCGGCCAGCGCCGGGCAGCCCAGCGTCATCCGCTGCTTCAGCAGCACGGAACCGCCGCCGAGCCGCGTCACCCGGAAGGGCTGCTGCATGCCGCAGGGGCCCGGGCCGTCCATCGCCGCGATCGGCGTGATGTACTCCGAGGGCTCGACGAGCTTCTTGGCCAGGCAGACCTGCTCCGCCTGGTCGCGCCACGGTTCGCGTCGCTCGAAATGGTTGATCGAGCACGCGGTGAGGCCCGCACCGAACAGCGCCAGGGCCGAGAACAGGGATACGCCACGCCACATGACCCGGACGATGCGCACGGTCGCGTAAAGCGTTCGTCAACGGCGTTTCGGGAATGCCGCGGGCTGTGGCGTCTCGGTTGACAGCGCCGCGGACCCCGGACTGAATGCATTATGCTCTCGCTTCTCGACATCCGTGCCCGCATCGAAGCCGGCACCCTGACGCCCGCGGGCGCGATCGACCTGTGCCGCGCCGCGATCGCCGCGCGGGAGCCGGACCTGCACGCGCTGGTCACCCTCGATCCGGCTCCGGCGATCCCCGAGACCGGGCCGCTCGCCGGCATCGCGGTCGGCGTGAAGGACATCATCGACAGCGCGGGCCTGCCGAGCCAGATGGGCTCGCCGATCTACGCGGGCTGGATGCCCCGGGGCGACGCCGCGGTCGTGAGCCGGCTGAAGCAGCTCGGGGCCGTCGCCCTCGCCAAGACCACCACGACGGCCTTCGCGAGCAGCGATCCCACCGAGACGGTCAACCCGCACGATCCCGGCCACACGCCGGGGGGCTCCTCGGCGGGCTCGGCCGCCGCCGTCGGCGCCGGGATGCTGCCGCTGGCCCTGGGCACGCAGACGGCGGGCTCGGTGATCCGGCCCGCGAGCTTCTGCGGCTGCGCGGCGGTGAAGCCGTCGTTCCGGCTGATCCCCACGGTCGGCGTGAAGACCTACTCGTGGGCCCTCGACACGGTCGGGCTGTTCGCCGCCGGGGTCGCGGACGTCGCGCACGCCCTCGCGCTCGTCACCGGGCGGCCGGAGATCGAGCGAGCGGAGGCGGGCTCGGCGCCGCGCATCGCCGTGGTGCGGCAGGACTTCGCCGGGGACCCCGAGCCGGAGGCCGAGGCCGCGCTCACCCGCGCCCGGCAGGCGGCCGAGCGGTCCGGGGCGCGGGCGAGGGACCTCGTCCTGCCGCAGGAGCTGGCACAGGCCTGGGAGCGCCACCGTCTCATCCAGAACTACGAGGGCCGGCTGGCGCTGGCCTGGGAGTACGACACGCAGACCGACGCGCTCCCGCCCCGAACCCGCGCGCACCTCGATGACGGGGCGGCGATCAGCCCGGCCCAGTACGACGACGCGCGCCGCCACGGCCATCACGCCCGGCGGGTGCTGAAGGGCCTCTTCGCCGATTACGACGCGATCCTGACCTTCTCGGCGCCGGGCCCGGCACCCGCGACCCTGGTCTCGACCGGCGACCCCCGCTTCAACCAGCTGTGGACGCTGATGGGCGTGCCCTGCGTGAATGTGCCGGTGCCCGGCCACCGCCTCCCGGTGGGCGTCCAGGTGATCGGCCGGTTCGGCGACGACGGCCGGGCCCTGGCGGTGGCCCGGATGATCGAGGCCGCCCTGCGCGGCTGACCGGCCGCGCCCGTCGACGCGGCCACGCGCCGTCCGTCCGGAATTGCGGAGCGGCGCCCGGACGGACGGCGCGGGAGCCCGGGACGCTCAGTGGCTCGGCTGCTCGTGGAGCGTGTCCTCCACGTAGAGCTGCTCCAGCAGGACCTTGATCACTGCCATCAGCGGCAGGGCGAGGGCGATGCCCCACAGCCCGAAGATCACGCCGAGGATCAGCTGGCCGGCGAAGATCGTGGCCGGCGGGATGTCGAGCGCCCGTTTCTGGATGAACGGCGTCAGGCCGTAGCTCTCCAGGCACTGGACCGCGAGATAGACGCCGATCGCGCCGATGACCGCCTTCGTGCCCGAGGCCAGGGCGGCCAGGACGATGACGAGGCCCGCCACCAGCGGCCCGACCGTGGGCACGAAGGCGAGCAGCCCCGCCTGCAGGCCCAGGATCAGCGCGCCGCCGATGCCCAGGAAGGCGAGGCCGGCCCAGGTGCACAGGAAGATCACCGCCATGATGATCAGCTGGCCGAACAGCCAGTGGCGAAGGGTCTCGCCGGCCCCGTCGAGAACCTGGCTGGCGCGCCAGCGCTTCGCCGGCGGCACGAACCGGACCGCGCCGTCGCGGTAGGCCTTCGGGTCGGCCGCGAAGGCGAGCCCCAGGAAGGCGATCACCAGGACGTTGCCGAGGGCGTCGAACAGGCCGAGGATCACGGCCGCGGCCGGGCCGAGGACGCTGCCGGCATCCGAGACGATCGAGCTGCTGCCCTTCAGGAGTCCGTTGGCGAGACCGCCGAGTCCCCCCTCGCGCTGGCCCGAATCCGTCGAGCCGTCCTTCCCCCCGCCCTGCGGCGCGAGGCTCGGCACGTCGATGCCGCGCTCGGACAGCCAGCCCGTGACGGTTCCGGCCTGATTCTTGATCGTCGTCCCGAGGTCGCGGCCCTGCTGCACGATGGTGGCGCCGCCGTAGCTCCCGAAGCCGATCACCGCGACCGCGACCGCGACGCTGGCGATGGACAGCCGCACGCCCCGCGGCAGGGGCAGGACACGGCCGAGCCCGCGGGTCAGGCCGTCGAGGAACACGCCGAGGAGGACCCCGGCGAAGATCAGCAGCAGCGTGCCGGCCGACATCCAGGCCAGGGCCAGCGCCGCCACGAAGCACACCACGGCGATCCCAGAGGCCGCCAGCGGCGCCGCCCCGCGCCAGGGCCCGATCGGGCCGTCCAGATCCTCGAGCCTGCTGTCCGACATCGTCACTCCTGCACCGCGGGCTCACGAACGCCGCGGGCCCTCGGGGGTCAAGTGCGGGCGCGCGGGTTCCCGGGGTGATGCGTCGCGAAAAGGCCGTTCCGCGCCGGTGAGCGACGCCTCCGGCTCGCTCGGCGCCGCGAAATATCCTGATCGACCGTCTCTCCAGCGCCGCGGCGGCGCGCCGCCCCTGGGACCGGACGGCTCCCCGCGCGTTGTCCGCGCACGCAGCCGGAGCGCAGGCTCCGGCCGATCAGGAGGATCCCCATGAGCAACCACGGCGACACGTACGTTCGTTCCCTCGGCCCGGGCCGGACCGTCGATACCGGCGATCAGCTCAGCAGCGTGGTCCTGCTCGGGATCGCGGTCGCCGGTGCCGCGGCCGCGGTGCTGCTCAACGCGCTGATCGTGTAGCGCCCGCCGCGGCCCGGGACACGGCCCTCAGCCCCAGCGGCCGGCCGCGACCTCGTCCTGGGCCGTCGCGTCGACCCAGCCGCCGGTCGTGCCGTCGGCGAGGTGCTCCCGCTTCCAGAACGGGGCGCGCGTCTTGAGGTAGTCCATCAGGAAGTCAGCGGCCTCGAAGGCCGCGACCCGATGGCTGGCGGCGGTGACCACCAGCACGATGCCGTCGCCCGGGCGGACCAAGCCGTGCCGGTGGATCACCCGGAGGGCCTGGAGCGGCCAGCGGGCCATCGCCTCGTCGGCAACCCGCCGGATCTCCGCCTCGGCCATGCCGGGGTAGTGTTCCAGCTCCAGGGCTGTCAGCCGCCCGCCCTCGTCGCGGCACAGGCCGGTGAAGGTCACGACGGCGCCCGCCCGGCCCCCCAGCGCGGCGCTCAGGCCGGCGATCTCGGCGGCGGTGTCGAAGGGCTCGGCCTGGATGCCGACGCTCGGGACGGGGGCGCTCATGGCCCGATCCATAGGAGTCCGCGGCTTCGCCGACCAGCCCCGTCCCTGTCACACCCGGTCCCGCCTCTATATGACACGGTCCGTCGCGCCCTGCCGGCCCGGCGCGCGGCCCGCCATCGTCCGGATGTCCCCGCGCGCTCCGGACGGCGCTGGAGAAGGATACCCGCGTGACCCCCGACCTGATCCTGCCCTACGACGGCGTGCAGCCGGACTTCGCCAGTCGCCCCGTCTGGTGCGGCCGCGGCAGCACGGTGATCGGCGCGGCCCGGATCGGCGCGCAGGCCTGGATCGGCGACGAGGCGGTGATCCGCGCCGACGGCCAGACCGTCACCCTCGGCGACCGCTTCTGGCTCGGACACCGCTCGACGGTGCACATCGCCACCCGGACGCACGGCACGCGGGTGGGCGACCGGGTCACGGTCGGGCGGAACAGCGTCGTCCACGCCTGCACCCTCGGCTCCGACGTGGTCGTCGAGGACGACGTGGTGATCCTCGACGGGGCCGAGATCGGCGACGGCGCGGTGATCGAGGCCGGCGCGACCGTCTTTCCGCGGTCGACGCTGCCCGGCGGCTTCGCCTACGCGGGCAGCCCGGCCCGCCCCAGCCGCGCGATCGGATCCGACGAGGTCGCCGAGCGTGCCGAGCGGGTGCGCGAGCGGATGGGCGACGGGCCCGCGCTTCCGCCGGGAGACGCGCCGGAGATCGAGGACAGCGTCTTCGTGGCGCGCACCGCCCGCCTGCGCGGGCGGGTCAGCCTCGGCGCCGGCGCGAGCGTGCTGTTCTGCTGCGACCTGAACGCGGAGGTCGGACCGATCGTGGTCGGCGCGGACACCAACATCCAGGACAACACGGTCGTCCGGACCCGGGCCGACGGGGTGGTGATCGGGCGCGATACCACCATCGCCCACAATGTCCGGATCGCCGATTGCCGGATCGGGGCGCGGGCGCTGATCGGCATCGGCGCGACGATCGCGTCGGGGACCCTCATCGCCGACGACGTCATGCTGGCGGCCGGAGCCACCACCGATCCCGGGCAGATCCTGGAGGCCGGCTACCTCTGGGGCGGCCGCCCGGCCCGCATCCTCGCGCCCCTCGACGCCGAGAAGCGCGCCCTGATGATCCGCATCGTCGAGGGCTACTGCCGGCACGGCCGGGAATACCGGGCCGCGCAGGAGGCGCTGGCCTGACGCTCCGCCGTCAGTGCTGCAGGATCTTCGACAGGAAGGTCTGCGCGCGCTCGGAGCGCGGGCTGCCGAAGAACTCGTCCTTCCGGGCATCCTCGACGATCTCGCCGCGATCCATGAAGATCACCCGGTCGGCGACCTTGCGGGCGAAGCCCATCTCGTGGGTCACGACCATCATGGTCATGCCTTCCTTGGCGAGCTCCACCATCACGTCGAGCACCTCGCCGACCATCTCGGGGTCGAGGGCCGAGGTCGGCTCGTCGAACAGCATCACCACCGGGTTCATGGCCAGCGCCCGGGCGATGGCGACGCGCTGCTGCTGACCGCCCGAGAGCTGCCCCGGGAACTTGTTCGCGTGGGCGCCGAGGCCGACGCGGGCGAGCAGGTCGAGGCCGCGCTTCTTCGCGTCCTCGGCGCCGCGGCCGAGCACCTTGCGCTGGGCGATGGTGAGGTTGTCGGTGATCGACAGGTGCGGGAAAAGCTCGAAGTGCTGGAACACCATGCCGACCCGCGAGCGGAGCTTCGGCAGGTTGGTCGCCTTGTCGGCAACCTTCGTGCCGGCCACCGTGATCTGGCCCTTCTGGAACGGCTCCAGGGCGTTGACGCACTTGATCAGGGTCGACTTGCCCGAGCCCGAGGGGCCGCAGACGACCACGACCTCGCCCTTGGCGACCTGGGTGCTGCAGTTCGTCAGCACCTGGAAGTCGCCGTACCATTTGCTGATGTTGTCGATGGCGATCATGGTCTCGCCGGGGGCCGCCGCGGGCGCGCCGGAGATCAGGCTGCCCGGCTGCAGGCCGCCATCCTTCGGCGCGTGGCTGGCATCGGCGACGGGTTCGGCGGCGGTGGGGGCCGGCATCGGGGACGAGGTCATGACACGGTCTCCAGTGTCGGTCAGCGGATGATGGCCACGCGGCGCTGCAGGCGGCGCACGAGGTACGAGGCCGAGAAGCAGATCGCAAAATAGACCACCGCGGCGAAGACATACATCTCGACGAGACGGCCGTCGCGCTGGGCGACCTTCGAGGCGGCGCCCATGAAGTCGGTCAGCGAGAGCACGTAGACCAGCGACGTGTCCTGGAACAGGATGATGGTCTGGGTCAGCAGCAGCGGCAGCATGTTGCGGAAGGCCTGGGGCAGGATCACGTTGCCCATGGTCTGCCAGTAGTTCATCCCGAGGGCCTGGGCGGCGGCCGTCTGACCCTTCGGGATCGACTGGATGCCCGCGCGCATGATCTCCGAGAAGTAGGCCGCCTCGAAGGCCATGAAGGTGATCAGGGCCGACGGGAAGGCGCCGACCTGGATCGGCGTCGTGGAGCCGGTCAGGTAGGCGCCGATATACGGCACCAGGAAGTAGAACCAGAAGATCACCAGCACCAGCGGCAGCGAGCGGCAGAGCTCGACGTAGCCCTTGGCGAGGTGCCACAGGCCGGGAATGCCCGACAGGCGCGCCATCGCCAGCAGCGTGCCGATGATCACGCCGCCCACGGCCGCCATGGCGGTGAGCGTCACGGTGAAGACCATGCCCTGACCGAACAGGTAGGGCAGGGAGGAGACGATGACGGAGAAGTCGAAGTTCGAGAGCATCGGGGCCTGTTACCGGTGGCCGTCGGGCGGGGTGGCGGAACGGAAGCGGGCGGCCCTCAGCGCTGGCCGGGGATGGCGACCGCCTTCTCCAGGAAGGTCGCCGCCGTGACGACCACGAGGTTGATGATCACGTAGAGGATCGTCGCCGCCGTGAACGCCTCGAACACCTGGAACGAGAATTCCTGCATCGAGCGGGCCCGGGCGGTCAGCTCCAGCAGGCCGATGGTCAGCGCCACCGACGTGTTCTTGAGATTGTTGAGGAATTCCGAGGTCATCGGCGGCAGGATGATCCGGTAGGCGTTCGGCAGCAGCACGTAGCGGTAGGTCTGGTAGGTCGTGAAGCCCATGGCGGTGCCGGCCATGCGCTGGCCCCGGGGCAGCGACTGGATGCCGGCGCGGACCTGCTCGGCGACGCGGGACGCGGTGAAGAAGCCGAGGCAGACCACGGCCGTGTAGAACGGCGCGTCCGGCAATTGCTTGATCGCGTCGCCGATCCGGGTCGGCACAACTTCGGGGAGCACGAAGTACCAGAGGAACATCTGCACCAGCAGCGGCACGTTGCGGAACAGCTCCACATAGGCCGTGCCGATCGCGTTCGCGGGCTTCGACGGCAGGGTGCGCAGCACGCCGACTAGGGAGCCCAGGAAGAACGCGATCACCCAGGAGCAGAGCGCGGTCGTGATCGTCCACATGAGCCCCGAGAGCAGCATGTCGAGATACGTGCCGTTCCCCTCCGGCGAGGCGTCGAAGAAGATCCGCCAGTTCCAGTTGTAGTTCATCGCGCCGCTTCTACTGTGAACTTACAGAGACGCACCGCGGACCGGAGCCCGCGGTGCGCATCATGGCATGAAACCGTACCGAACGGATCTCAGTAGGCCGCCGGATCGGGGCTCGAGATCGGGGTCGTGAACTGCTTCTTCATCTCCGCGCTCATCGGCAGGTTGAGGTTGATGTTGCGCGGCGGGATCGTCTTGGTGAACCACTTGTCGTAGAGAGCCTTGCCCTCGGGGCTCGTGTAGAGCTTGGCGGTGGCGTCGTCCGCGACCTTCTTGAACTCCGTGTCGTCCTTGCGGAGCATGATGCCGTAGGGCTCGGGCTTCGACAGGGCCTCGGTGGAGATCTCGTAGGCCGACGGGTCCTTCGACGAGGCGGCGAGCGAGGCGAGCAGCACGTCGTCCATCACGAAGGCGGCGGCGCGGCCGGTCTCGACCATCAGGAACGCCTCGGCGTGGTCCTTGGCGGGCAGGATCGTCAGGCCGAGCTTACGCTCCGTGTTGGCCTCGTTGATCTGCTTGATGTTCGTGGTGCCCGAGGTCGACACGACGGTCTTGCCCTTCAGGTCCTCGATCGTGTGCAGGTTGGCCGACTTCTTCGAGACGTAGCGGGTCGCGGTCAGGAAGTGCGAGTTGGTGAACCACACCTGCTTCTCGCGCTCGGCGTTGTTGGTGGTCGAGCCGCACTCGAGATCGATCGTGCCGTTCGCCATCAGCGGGATGCGGGTGGCGGAGGTGACCGGGTTGAGCTTCACCTCGAGGTTCGGGAGGTTGAGCTTGGCCTTCACGGCGTCGGCGATCTTGTAGCAGATGTCCATCGCGTAGCCGATCGGCTTCTGATCGGCGCCGAGATACGAGAACGGCACGGAGGCGTCGCGGTAGCCGATGACGATGGCGTTGGCGTCCTTCACCTTCTTGAGGGTGCCGGTCAGCTCCTCCGCCCGGAGGCTCATCGGAGCGAGGGCGAGGGTCAAGCCCAGCGCCGCGGCGACGCCGCGGCGAGCGATATCAGACTGCATCGGTACGGAACTCCTGGATCGAGCCGAATGGTGTCGGCCGGCGGCGGGATACGCGGGCCCGCCCGCTCGGGCGACGCCATTGCAATGATGGTGCCGGGAGAAGGGTCGAAACGCCGCGCAAGACTGCGGCTGAGTACGGACAAGTTGCGGCCAAGCTCCTGCGCGCGTCCGCAGGTGCGGTCCCCGCCGTCCTCATGGCCTCCTCCCAAGCGCTGAGCCGGCCTCACGCTCGCGCCGGCGGCATCATGCACACTTCTTAGGCGGACGCACGGGGTGCGGAGGACTGATCTGCCCGGAAGGCTGACGAATCCACGGTATAGAAATCGACGACGCCGCCCCCGCGGTATCGGGGGGCGGCGTCGGGCCGGAAATCCGGTCTGTGGCCGCGGCTTACTTCGTCAGCTCATTGCCGCTGTAGTCGATCTTGCCGTCCGGCCCCTTCTTCCACTCGTACATGACGTAGTCGGGCCGGGTGATGTCGCCCTTCTTGTCGTAGGCGATGGGTCCGACCACCGTGTCCACCGGCTTGCCCTGGTGCAGCCACTCGGCGAGCTTCTTGCCGTCGCTGGAGCCCGTCTCGGCCATCGCCTTCGCCAGGACCTGCACGGCCGCGTACGAGTAGAGGGTGTAGCCCTCGGGATCGATGTTCTTGGCCTTGAACGCGGCGAGCGCCGCCTTGGCGTTCGGGTTCTTGCGGGCGTCCGGCGGGAAGGTGGTCAGCGTGCCCTCGGCGGCGGGACCGGCGATCGCCACGAGCTCGCGGTCGACCATGCCGTCGCCGCCCATCATCGGCGCCTTCAGGCCCTGGTCGCGCATCTGGCGCAGGATCAGCCCGGCCTCGGTGTAGTAGCCGCCGAAATAGACGACGTCGACGTTGGCGGACTTCAGCTTGGAGACGAGGGCGGAGTAATCCTTCTCGCCCGGATTGATGCCCTCGAACATCACGTCCTTGCCGCCCTTGGCCTTGAGGGCCTTCAGGGTCTCGTCGGCCAGGCCCTTGCCGTAGGGCGTCTTGTCGTGGACGAAGGCGATCTTCTTGCCCTTGAAGTGCTCGGCCAGGTAGTTGCCCGCCACCGCGCCCTGCTGGTCGTCGCGGCCGCAGGTGCGGAACGTGTTCCACATGCCGCGCTCGGTGAACTTCACGTTCGTGGAGGCCGGCGTGACCTGGATGATGCCGGCGTCGAGGTAGACGTCGGAGGCCGGGATCGAGACGCCGGAATTGTAGTCGCCGACGACCATCTTCACGCCGTCGCTGGCGAACTTGTTGGCCACCGAGACGCCCTGCTTCGGGTCGGAGGCGTCGTCGCCGACCGTGACGGTCAGCGTCGTGCCCTTCAGCGTGCCGGCCTTGTTGAGGTCCTCGACCGCCTGGCTCGCACCGTTCTTGAGCTGCGCGCCGATGGCGGCGCTGTTGCCGGTGATCGGCGCGGCGACGCCGAGCTTGACCTCGGCGGCCTGCGCGGCCGTCACCATCGCGCCGAGGGCGAGCCCGGCCAGCAGAATCGATCTCATCGCGTACTTCCCCTAGATGTCAGGACCGCACGTGCGGATCCGGCCGCACTCATCGGACCTCGCCGGCCGCGGGCGCCCGCGCGCGCCATGTCAGCGGTGAGGTCTTCTCGTAGAGCCAGCGGTACTGGCTCGTCATCTGGCGCGTCCGCGTGTAGCGGAAGCCCGCCGCGCCGATGATCATGACGACGACCGCGTCGACCGCATAGTAGTGCAGCGACAGCAGGGTGCCCGAAAACAGGGCGTAATGGATGAAGCGCACGGCGGTTGCCACCAGGAGCAGCGCCAGGGCGCATTGCCAGAACGGCCGCCAGCCCCGGGCGATGCCGCGGGCCGCCATCCAGCCGGCCCAGCCGCCCATGACGACGGTCACGAGCAGGAACAGCCAGGCCGACGGCTCCTCGTACAGGATCCCCTGCAGCATGCTCATGTCCCGACCGGGCCGGCATGGCCCCCTTCCAGATAGGCGGCCTGAACGTTCGGATCGTCGAGCAGCGCCCGCCCGGTCCCGCTCATGGTGACCCGGCCGTTGACCAGCACGTAGCCGCGATGGGCGAGCTTGAGGGCGTGGTAGGCGTTCTGCTCGACGAGGAAGATCGTCATGCCGTCGGTCCGGTTCAGCTCCCGGATCGCGTCGAAGATGCCCTTCACCACCAGGGGCGCGAGGCCGAGGGACGGCTCGTCGAGGAGCAGCAGCCGCGGGCGGCTCATCAGCGCCCGGGCGATGGCCAGCATCTGCTGCTCGCCCCCCGACATGGTGCCGGCGCGCTGGTTCAGGCGCTCCTTCACCCGCGGGAACAGGGTGCAGACCTTCTCCAGATCCTCGGCGAAGAAGCGCCCGTCGTGGAGCGCGGCGCCCATCTGGAGGTTCTCGTAGACGGTCATGCGCGGGAAGACCCGGCGCCCCTCCGGCGACTGGGCGATGCCGAGCCGGGCGATGGCGTGGGTCGGCAGCCGGGTGATGTCGCGCCCGTCGTAGGTGATCGTCCCCGACCGCGCCTGCGGGCTGCCGAAGATCGTCATCATCAGGGTCGACTTGCCGGCGCCGTTGGCGCCGATCAGCGTGACGATCTCGCCCTCGGCGACGTCGAGATCGACCCCGCGCAGGGCGGCGACGCTGCCGTAATAGGTCGAGACGTCGCGCACCGCGAGGAGCGGCGGCTTCTTCCCCGCCTGGATCGCCCGGGTCTCCTCGACCAGGACGTTGATGCCGGCGACGCTCATGCCGACGCTCCCGTGTGCGCCGCGTCCCCGTGCGGCACGGTGATCCCGACCTCGGCCTCCACGGCCTCGACCTCCTCGTCCTCGACGCCGAGATAGGCGGCGATCACCTTCGGGTCGGCCCGCACCTCGGCCGGGGAGCCGTCGGCGATCTTCACGCCGTAATCGAGCACGACC
The DNA here is from genome assembly GCF_000974725.1 of Methylobacterium sp. ME121. Lineage (NCBI taxonomy): Bacteria > Pseudomonadati > Pseudomonadota > Alphaproteobacteria > Hyphomicrobiales > Methylobacteriaceae > Methylobacterium > Methylobacterium sp. ME121. The sequence continues at coordinate 7,745 of NZ_BBUX01000026.1, read as the reverse complement.
ACGTGGTCGGAGATCTCCATCACCACCGACATGTCGTGCTCGATCAGCAGCACCGAGGTGTCGTGCGCGTCGCGGATGTGGCGCAGGAGGCCGTTCAGCTCGGCCGATTCCCGGGGGTTGAGGCCGGCTGCCGGCTCGTCGAGGCAGAGCAGGACCGGGTCGGTGCACATCGCCCGGGCGATCTCCAGGCGCCGCTGGGCGCCGTAGGGCAGGGCGCCCGCAGGATCGTCCGCCCGCGCCATCAGGTCGATGCGCTCGAGCCAGGCCTTCGCCCGCTCGATCGCGGCGTCCTGCGCGTCCCGGTAGGTCCTGAGACCGAGAAGCCCCAGGATCGTGTAGCCCGACGCGCGCATCAGCGGCGCGTGCTGGGCGACCAGCAGGTTCTCCAGGACGGTCATGCCCTGGAACAGGCGGATGTTCTGGAAGGTCCGGGCGACCCGCGCGGTGCGGTTGACCTTGTGGTTGGGAAGCCGCTCCAGCAGATGCGACGTGCCGTCGGCGTGCGCCAGCGTCAGCATGCCCTCGGTCGGCTTGTAGAAGCCGGTGATGCAGTTGAACACCGTGGTCTTGCCGGCCCCGTTCGGGCCGATCAGCGCGGTGATGTCGCCGCGGCGTGCCTCGAAGGACAGGTCGGAGACGGCGGTGAGGCCGCCGAACCGCATGGTCAGGTGCTCGACCGTGAGCACCGGCGGGGGGAGAGGTGACGTCGCCATCAGCCGTGCCCCTCGCTGACGTGGGCGCCCGAGACCGCGCGCCGCTGGCCCAGCGACACCGACGGCATGCGCTCGGAGATCAGGCCGCGGGGTCGCCAGACCATCATGGCGACCATGGCCAGCCCGAACAGGAGCAGGCGGTACTCGCTGGGGTCGAAGCCCTCGCCGAACACGGCCTTCAGGAAGCCGAGGTTGCGCAGCATCTCCGGGCCGCCGACCATCGCCACCGCGGCTATGGCGACGCCGACCTGGCTGCCCATGCCGCCCAGCACCACGATCGCCAGGATGATGGCGCTCTCGAGGAAGTTGAAGCTCTCCGGGCTGATGAAGCCCTGGCGCACGGCGAAGAACGAGCCCGCGAAGCCCCCGAAGGCCGCGCCCAGCGCGAAGGCCGTGAGCTTCGTGGCCGTCGTGTCGATGCCGAGCGACCGGCAGGCGATCTCGTCCTCGCGCAGGGCCTCCCAGGCCCGCCCGATCGGCAGGCGGCGCAGGCGTAGGGTGACGAAGTTGGTGATCAGGGCCAGCGCCAGGATCAGGTAGTACAGGAAGACGAGGCGGTGCATCGAGTCGTACGGGATGCCGAAGGTCGCGGCGAACCCGCCCTCGCCCGCCGTGAACGGGATGCCGAAGAAGGTCGCCCGCGGGATCGACGAGATGCCCGCGCCGCCGCCGGTGACGTCGGTCCAGTTGATCAGGACGAGGCGGATGATCTCGCCGAAGGCCAGGGTGACGATGGCGAGGTAGTCGCCGCGCAGGCGCAGCACCGGGAAGCCGAGGATCATCCCCCACAGGCCCGCGAACAGGCCCGCCAGCGGCAGGCAGACCCAGAACGACAGGCCGAAGGTGGTCGAGAGCAGCGCGTAGGAGTAGGCCCCGACCGCGTAGAAGGCGACGTAGCCGAGGTCGAGCAGGCCCGCGAGGCCGACCACGATGTTCAGGCCCCAGCCGAGCATCACGTAGGTGAGGATCAGGATGCCGAGGTCGATCCAGTAGCGGGCCGAGGACAGGCCGCCGGTCGCCAGCGCGGAGATCATCGGCAGCGTCAGCGCGACGAAGATGAACAGCCAGAGGCCGACCTTCGAGGTCTTCTGCCCGGCGTCGGGCTCGCCGTGCACGGCCTCGGTGGCCTGGGCCGGGGAGGGGGTCAGCGCCCGACGCGCGTCGCGGCGCAGCAGTACGAGGCGCTGGACGAGGCGCAGCACGAAGATCGCCGCGCAGAGCGCCGCCACCAGCCCCCAGCGCGGCACGAGCACCAACTCGGTCCCGGGCCCGGGATCGGTGCGGAAGGCGATGATCGGGACGCAGAGGCCGAAGGTGACGAGGGCGTAGAGGGCGGCGTCGCGCAGGATGCCGGCCATCGCGGAGCCGGGGAGAGCGTTCTGCGAGGCGGCCATCAGACTTTCTCGACCTCGGGCCGGCCCAGGATGCCCGACGGCATGAAGATCAGCACGATCGCCAGGATCGAGAAGGCGGCGACGTCCTTGTACTCGATGGAGAAATAGGCCGACCAGAAGGTCTCGATCAGGCCGATGATCAGGCCGCCGAGCACCGCCCCGGGCAGGGAGCCGATGCCGCCGAGCACCGCCGCCGTGAAGGCCTTCACGCCGGGCACGAACCCGTCCGAGAAGGACACGACGCCGTAGTACATGAGGTAGAGGACGCCCGCGACGGCCGCGAGCGCGGCGCCGAGCACGAAGGTCAGCGAGATCGTGCGGTCGACGTCGATGCCGAGCAGCGCCGCCATCTTGCGGTCCTGCTCGCAGGCGCGCTGCGCCCGGCCGAAGGGCGTGCGCTGCACGAGGTACCAGAAGCCGGTGAGCAGCACGGCGGTCACCGCCATGATCAGCACCTGCTTCCAGGCCAGGAACACCGCGTAGCCGTCGCGCTCGAACAGGGTGATGCCGCCCGACAGCATCGGCGGGGTCGGCTTGTTGCGCGCGCCCTGCACAACCTGCACGAAGTTCGACAGGAAGATCGAGACGCCGATCGCCGAGATCAGGGGCGCCAGCCGGAACGAGCCGCGCAGCGGCCGGTAGGCCACCCGCTCGATCGCCCAGCCCCACAGGGCGGTGAGCGCCATGGCGACCACCAGCACCACCAGGAAGGCCAGCGCGATGGAGCTGACCCCGAGCCAGACCGTCAGCAGCAGGAAGGTGATGAGCGCGATGAAGCAGGAGACCATGAAGACGTCGCCGTGGGCGAAGTTCACCATGCCGATGATGCCGAACACCATCGTGTAGCCGATCGCGATCAGGCCGTAGATCGAGCCGAGCGTCAGCCCGTTGATGAGCTGCTGTACGAAGACGTCCATGAACTCTCGCGCGCAGGTTGCTTGGGCCGCCTACGGAGAGCGCAGGCAGCTTGGCGGGGCAAGTCTCGTACCGCAGCCGTAGCACACCGGCCACAGGTTTCATCGCCGCCCGAGCGTCGCGTGAAAACAGTCGACCACGCCAGTAACGCCCCCTGGTCGGGCTTGCGTGTGGCGCAGTTCCTGCGACACGTTAACGAATTGAAATGCTCGATCATCCCGGGCCCGTGCGAGGAGCAGTACCGATGGCAGGGTCGCGACTCACGACGATGATCTTCGTCGGCATGCTCCTCGGAATCGCCGTCGGCTACGCCTGCAGCATCACCTGGCCCGACCCGCAGACCGCCAAGGAGATCGCCGGCTACATCGCGCTGGTCTCCGACGTGTTCCTGCGGCTGATCAAGATGATCATCGCGCCGCTGGTCTTCTCCACGCTGGTGGTCGGCATCGCGCATCTCGGGGACACGGCGTCGGTCGGCCGGGTCGGCGGCAAGGCGCTGCTCTGGTTCGTCGGCGCCTCGTTCTGCTCGCTGATGCTCGGCCTCATCATGGTCAACCTGATGCAGCCCGGCCACAACCTGAACCTGCCGCTGCCCGATGCCGGGGCCGGCACCGGGCTCAAGGCGGCCTCGCTCTCGCTCAAGGAGTTCGTGACGCACCTCGTGCCGAAGAGCGCCGTCGAGGCGATGGCCAACAACGAGATCCTGCAGATCGTGGTCTTCTCGATCTTCTTCGGCGTGGGCCTCGCCGCCCTCGGCGAGAAGGGGCGCCTGCTCGCGCAGGGCATCGAGGGCGTCGCCGACGTGATGCTCAAGGTGACGGGCTACGTGATGATGTTCGCCCCCGTGGCGGTGTTCGCCGCCATCGCGGCGACCATCACCACGCAGGGCATCGGCGTGCTGATCACCTACGGCAAGTTCCTCGTGGAGTTCTACATCGGCCTCGGCGTGCTCTGGGTGCTGCTGATGGGGGTCGGCTTCCTGATGCTCGGGGCCGGCGGCATCATGCGCCTGTTCAACCTGATCAAGGAGCCCTTCGTCCTGGCCTTCTCGACCGCGTCGAGCGAGGCGGCCTACCCGAAGATGCTGACGAACCTGGAGAAGTTCGGGGTGCCGAACCGCATCACGTCGTTCGTTCTGCCGATGGGCTACTCGTTCAATCTCGACGGCTCGATGATGTACTGCACCTTCGCGGTGATGTTCATCGCGCAGGCCTACAACATCCCGCTGAGCTGGGGCCAGCAGCTCACGATGCTGCTGCTGCTGATGGTGACGTCGAAGGGCATGGCCGGCGTGCCGCGCGCCTCGCTGGTGGTGATCTCGGCGACGCTGTCGCACTTCAACATCCCGGAGGCCGGGCTGCTGCTGATCATCGGCATCGACCAGTTCCTGGACATGGGGCGCTCGGCCACCAACGTGCTGGGCAACAGCGTCGCCACCGTGGCGGTCGCCAAGTGGGAGGGACAGCTCACCGCCACCGACCAGCGGCTCGACCATGTCGGCACCATGGCTTCGCCGGCGGAGTAGGGGCCGGTCCGGGGAAATCTGCGCGCGCCGGGATGGCGGGCGCAGGAAGGCCGCTCTCATGAGCGCTCTCACGACGGGTGCCCGGAATCGCGGCGTTGCTTGTGCGGTGCCCTTCGGAGGCGGAGTGATGACGATGCGGCTCGTCGCGGTTGTGGCGCTGGCGCTGGCGGCGACGCCCGCCTCCGCCGTCGAGGTGCTCACGGGGACGCTCAGGAGCGTGGCCGAGCGCGGGGAGATCGTGCTCGGCTACCGGGAGAGCTCGGTGCCGTTCTCCTTCGTGGAGGGCAAGCAGCCGGACGGCAGCCCCCGCCCGATCGGCTACGCCATCGACCTCTGCGGCGAGATCGCCGACGACGTCCAGGCGGCGATCGGCCGGCCCGTGAAGATCCGCTACGCGCCGGTCACCGCCGAGACGCGCATCGAGGCGGTGACCTCCGGCAAGATCGACCTCGAGTGCGGCTCGACCACCGCCAATGCCGAGCGCCGCAAGCAGGTCGCCTTCTCGCCCGTGGACTACATCAGCGCGACGCAGCTGCTGGTGAGGCGCGGATCGGGCATCGCCTCCTACCGGGATCTCGGCGGGAGGACCGTCGTGGTGACGGCCGGCACCACCAACGAGAAGGCCGTGCGCGACCAGCTCGCCCGCCTGAAGATCAACGCGCAGGTGGTGACCGCCCCAGACCATGCCGCCTCCTACGCGATGGTGAAGGCCGGCAAGGCCGACGCCTTCGCCACCGACGACGTGCTGCTCTACGGGCTGATCGCGACGGACGCGAAGGACGGGGCGGACTACACGGTCCTGCCCGACAAGCTCTCCTACGAGCCCTACGGCATCATGTTCCGCAAGGACGACCCGGAACTCGCCGGCCTCGTGCAGCAGACCTTCACCCGGCTCGCCGAAACCCGGGCGCTGCGCTGGACCTACGAGCGCTGGTTCCTCAAGCGGCTGCCCAACGGCGAGCGCCTCGACATCCCGATGTCGAACGACCTGCGGGTGAGCTTCCAGCTGATGGGCCTCGACGGGGGCGAGTGACCGGCGCGGGGTCGGTACGGCGCCTCGCTTTCGCCCAACCGGCGCGCGAGGAGATCCGGCCTGACCGCCTCCCTCCGCGAGCGTGCCTCCGCCCATGCCGATCGCCGCGCACTGTCCGAAACCGCCCGCCCTTCTGCTGGCCGCCGCCCTCGGCTGCGCCGCCTCGGCCGCCGCCGCCCACCCGCATGTCTGGGTGACCGCCAAGGCCCAGCTCGTCTACGAGGGCGGCAAGCTCGTCGGCGTCCGCGACACGTGGAGCTTCGACCCCGAGTACACGGCCTTCGTCACGCAGGGCCTCGACACCGACAAAGACGGCAAGCTCAGCCCGGAGGAACTCGCCGGGCTCGCCGCCGAGAACACCGCCAACCTCGCCGAGTTCGGCTACTTCACGAAGCTGAAGGTCGGCGGCAAGGACCAGGCCTTCGGCGATCCGAAGGAGCCGGCGGCGCATATGGACGACCGGGCGCTGGTCATGACCTTCCTGCTGCCCCTCAAGACTCCGGTCCAGCAGGGGCGGGGGTCGCCGCGCTGGAGGTCTACGACCCGACCTACTTCGTCGCCTTCTCGTTCGCCGAGGGCGCCGACGCCGCGACCCTCGCGGGGGCGCCCCAGGGCTGCGCCGCCACGGTCACCCGGCCGAAGACCGAGCAGCCGAAGACGGCCGATGCCGGGTCGCCGGGCATGACCGAGGCCTTCTTCGAGGCGCTCACCGCCGCCTCGACCTACGGGGTGCAGTTCGCCAGCCGGGTCCTCGTGGCATGTCCGTAGGCGTCGGGATCGTCGCCCCCGCCGGGGCGGGGCGGCTGGGGCTGAGGCTCGGCCTCATGGCCGCGGCCATCGCGCTGGCCGCGTTGCTGGCGGCCGCGATCGCGTGGCTCGTCGCGCCCGGCCTCGCCGCGCCGCCGCCGCGCTCGCCCTTCGGCATCGGCTTCCGGGAGGCCGCCCCGGCCGCCACGGGGCTCGGCGGCGTGATCCTGGCGCTCCAGGCGAGCTTCTCCCGCAGCCTCAACGCCGCGGTGAGCGCGCTGCGAGGCGGCGGCAGCTGGACCCCGCTCATCGGCCTCGCCTTCGCGTACGGCGTGTTCCACGCCGCCGGCCCGGGCCACGGCAAGGCGGTGATCGCGGGCTACATCCTGGCGGGGGAGCGGGCGCTCCGGCGCGGCGCCGCGCTAAGCGTCCTCGCCGCGCTGCTCCAGGCCTGCGTGGCCGGGGCGATCGTCGGGCTCGGCACGCTGGCCCTCAACGCCACGGCGGCGAGCATCACCCGGGCCGGCACCCTGATCGAGACCGTGAGCTTCGCCCTCGTCGCACTGATCGGGCTGGTCCTGACGTGGCGCAAGGCCGGCCGCCTCGCCAATCTCGGCGCGGGCTGCGGACCGGGCTGCAACCACCTGCCCGGTCCGCAGACCCTCGACACCCTCGACACGTGGCGCGAGCGCGCCGGGGTGGTGCTGGCGGCGGGCACGCGCCCCTGCGCGGGGGCGGTGCTGGTCCTGGTCTTCGCGGTGTCGCAGGGCGTGCCCGGGGCGGGCGTGCTGGCGGTCCTCGCGATGGCCCTCGGCACGGCGGTGACCACGACCGCGCTGGCCTGCCTCGCGGTCTTCGCCAAGCGGATGGCGCTGCGCCTCGCGGGCGGACGGGGGCAGGCCGGGCTGCTGGCGCTCGGCGGCCTCGAGCTCGTCGCCGCCGCCTTCGTGCTGGTCCTGGGCACCGCGATGCTCTCCGGCCTCGCGCCGGGCCTCGGCGGATGAAGGGCCTCGCCTTCCGGGGCGCGGCGTGCCACGCTGCGCGACCGAGACGGAGAGCGCGCCGATGCATCCCGACTTCGCGACGATCCTGAACTGGCGTCTGCTCGCCGGATCGCATCCCTTCCCCGGCCCCGACGGCGGGACCTGCATCAACGAGGCGGCGATCGTGGCCGCGGGGCTGCCCTACCGGGCGATACGCTCCAGCGCCGACTGCCCGCCCTGCTTCTCGCGGCCGGCCGCCGCCTACGCCCTCGGGCTCAACGACGCCATGCCGGACGAGGCGCGGCCCCAGCTCATGGCCTTCGTCCTGCGCCTGTCGGGCAGCGCCGACACCCCGGAGATCGAGGCCGCCCGCACCCGGCGGCTGGCGCTGGAGAGCGTCCGCCGCATCCTGGCGCCGCTCTGCGCCGTCGCCGG